>CAYRFV010000271.1:0-6988 GCA_964423545.1 uncultured Anaerolineales bacterium
TGGACGAGGAACGCGACGGCCAGGGCAATGTAAATGCCTACAGCGGCGAGCGGCGCGATAAAGGCCACGATGATTGCCAGAGCAGTCGCGACCAGGTACGCCCGTCGTTGGCGATAGGCACGGTTCACTCTGGCGTCGTCGACGTTATCGACCACGAGATGGCGGTCGCGCGCCGCGTGGTGCATGAGGGCCATGATCAGGGCCGACTCCAGGAACAGGTTCGCGCCGTACACCGCCACGGCCACCGATGCGTCCGCCGCTCTCATATGTGCGACCATGAGATGCGTCGAGAAGGGAAGCAGGGAAACGAAGAGCAGCAGCACGAGATTGAGCCGGAAAGACACGACATCCCCTCGCCGCATGTACCTCGTGAGTCCGGCGTGGGAAATCCAGATCCCGCCGATGAACGCGAAACTGATGAGATAGCCCAGGAAGTCCGGCCAGCTCTCCCATTATCGATCGAGACTCGTTTTTGTTCGGCGCCCATACACATCTCGATCGAAAACTGCGCCCGAGCTATCTTTCAGGAGACCACAGCATCGGAAAAAAGCGGATAAACGGATGAAGCGTGCTCCAATCCGTTTATCCGTTGACATCCGTTGCCGCGTGTTCCCTCAGGCATTTTCATCCGCAAACGGTGAGCCTGCGGCTAATCACCAACTCCTTGCCAGGAGTCAACCGACTCAAGCTGAGCCGAACCATCTCTCAAACGGCACACGCCCGGCTGGCGCTGACTAAACAACCACTCCCACAGCCAGCACCAGGATGCTGAGGAGCATCAACAGTACCAGCACCACCGGCACGAACTTCAACCAGACGCCATAGCCCACCCGGGCGATCGCCAGCCCGCCCATCACCACCGCCGAGGTGGGGGTGACCAGGTTGACCAGGCCGTTGGCGGCCTGGAAGGCGGTGACGACCAGGTAGCTGGGCACACCGGAGAACTGGGCGAGCGGCGCCATGATCGGCATCGACACCGTCGCCAGCCCGGAGCTCGAAGGGATCAGGAACGACAACGGGATATAGAGCAGGTACATCACGATGATGAAGGCCACGCTGCTCAGCCCGGAGACCGCCTGCTCCGCCCAATACAACACCGTGTCGGTGATCAGGCCGTTGTTCATGATCACGGTAATGCCGCGCGCCACGCCGATGATCAGCGCCACGCCCAGCATGTCCCGCGCCCCGTCCACGAAGGTGTCGACCAGAACCTTCTCCGGCAGCTTGCCGACAATGCCGATCAGGATGCCGAAGAACAGGAAGCACGCCGTCATTTCAGGGAACCACCACCACCAGGTGGGGATCGGCAGGCCCAGGTCTTCCCACGGGATCACGCCGTAGACCATCACGACAAAGGCCAGCACAAAAAGGACCAGGATCACCTTGTGGCGGCCGGTAAATTCCCCGAAATCTGTACCTTCAGCGCTGCCCGACATGAACTGCTTCTCGTTTTCGGCTTTCTGGTCGTAAATCAGCGACTTGGTCGGGTCCTTCTTCACCTTTTCGCCGTAGCGCATCACGAAAAAGATGCCGATGATCGTGCCGACGATCAGGAGGACCAGCCGTCCGATCAGCCCATCGCTGATGGTCGTCCCGGCGAAACCCGAGGCGATGCCGGTGGCGAACGGGTTGACCGTCGAGCCCAGCACGCCGATCCCGGCGCCCAGCAGGATCAGCGCACCGGCGCTGAGCCCATCATAACCGGCGGCGAGCATCACCGTGATGATCAAGGCATAGAAGGCCAGCGTCTCCTCGGCCATCCCGTAGCTCGTGCCACCGATGGCGAAGATCGTCATCAGGATGGGGAACATCCATTTCTCTTTGCCCTTGAGCTTGCTGACGACCCAGGCGATCCCGGCGTTGATGGCGCCGGTCTTCATCGTCACGCCCAAGAAGCCGCCGATGATGAGCACGAACAGCGCGACATCAATCGCGCCGAACAGCTCGCCGGAGTTCCAGACGTCGACGTTGCCGCTGGCGTCCTCGATGCCGTACATGCCGTTGATCGGCCCCTTGAGCGCGCTGGCCAGCAGTTTCTGCGGGTTGGATGCCACCTGGTGGTAAGTGCCGGGGATCGGCTCGCCGTCCGCGTTGTAGTCATACGAGCCGGCGGGAATGAGCCACGTGGCAAGCGCGATCAGGACGAGCAGGATGAACAGGATGGTGAATGCCGTCGGAAACGAGAACTTCTTTTTGGCCGGCTTGGCCGGTGTGGCTGCCGCTGCCATAGTCATGCACTCCTTTCGCGTTGACTTATGGACCTGATCTGGATTGGGTGACGCCTCGGGCGGTGCAACACCTTACCCTGAAGGCAGCGCGCCATCAACATCAGCGCAGTTTTTCATACCGGTCTCGGCGTCACGGCGGATGAAACTGTGGGACGCCAACCCGTCCTACATGCCCATTTTCAGGGCAGCAGCAGCGCCTGCCTTGACTGTGCCTCACACGCCGCACCGACCCTGATGGGCATTTGCAGGCGCGTCAGATCTATGCGCGTGTTTTGGTTTCCGCCTCGCCGCTGTCTGCTTGTCCCGCGCAGCTTTGACGGGACGCAGACCATATCACCCCACTCGCCGGGACAGGCGCGCGAACCGCCGTCTACTGCTGCGGCGGCTGCGGATCCTGCGGGTACGAGCCAGGGTAGCCGGCCGGGATGCGATTGCGATTGGCCGCGCCGGCGCCGGCGACGCTGGCGAGGTCCAGAACGACTGCCAGGAACAGCCACAGCCAGTCCAAGCCCTCAATGGCGCCGACACCCTGAATAAGAATGACGTACATCAGCGTCGTGAACGGCAGGAACAGGAAGCCGAGACACGGCACGATGAACGAACCGAAGGCGGCGTCCATCATCACGGGTCGGGCAAACCAGACCATCAGCAGCATGATGCGTGAGAAGGACGAGACGACAGCGGTCAAGCACCCCGCTGAGTTGTTGGTTCTCATTCTGATATCCTTTCGTCTCTATGAAATGGTTGGGAAAGCGGCTTCTAAGGTGTGGCGTTCAGGCATTCCACCGACAGCACGGGCAAATGCAACCCATAGAGCGTGTTCAGCACCCCGGCGAGATCTGCTTGATCACTCAATTCGCCAACGAGGCTCGTGACACGCGCCCCCATATCTGCAGTGAACACGGTGATGGTCATACCTCCCAGCCGGCTGGACCAACTCGCCGAGAGCTGCCCGAGCACGCGAATCCGGTAGACCGCGGGGCCGTCAAAATCTATGTCGTCGGCAACGAAGGTGTCCATCGTGACGCGCAGCATAGCACGTCCGCTCCGGCTGATCCACCATCTGCGGACGCCAATAAGGTGTTATGAGGGGTGTAGTGTAGGTGTAGGGGTGAACCGGCGTCTAGCGCGGAGGTAGGATGCCCAGGGCCTCAGCGCTGGTCACTGCATCCCAGCGCCGGCCGACCCCTAGCTTTCCGTAGATATTGCTCAAGTGGCGTTTCACGGTCTGATATGAGATGCAGAGTCTGCGTGCGATCTCTTTGGCACTCGTGGGATCCCGAAGCAGCATGAGAATCTCAAGCTCGCGGGGACTTAGAGGTTCGACCAGAGGCTGCCGGTCCGCCAAGATCGAAGCGGCCAGGCCGGCCGTCGAAGCCTGCATGGGGTGCGCCACTTCCTGTCCACGCGGCGCAGGCCCGGCGGACTGATCGCCGAACTCGGCCAGGATGCGGCGCACCGTCGGGAGGGCGGGGAGGTCGTTCTGCGCGGCCAATGGGCTCAGCGCCTCTTTCATCGCGGCGCCCAGGTCCAGGAAAGCTCGCAGGAAGCCGCCGGGCCGCGCCAGATCGACTGCCGCCAGCAGCGCCGCCCGAGCGTCACAAGCTTGCCCCAAAGCATCGAGCGCCAGGGCGCGCAGAGCCAGGATCTCGATTAAGAGCCGCATGTTATGGCTGCGCTCCGCGACCGCGCCGAGCGCAGCCAGGATCTCCAGCGCCAACTGCACATCGGCCGCCGTGCCCCGGGCCAGCAGGATCTGCGCTTTGATCAGATGCGGGGGATCATGCCAGGGCCAGGCCTGGTCGGGCACGGGCGTGGCAAAATCGTCGGCCCAACGGGCGGCGCGTTCCAGTTCCCCGCGCATGAGCCAAAGCCGGGCGCGTAAGGCGCGTGTTTCGTCCCCTTCGCGACCCATCTGATCCAGGTCGAGCTGGCCAAGGAGCTGCACCATCGCCCAGGCTTCGTCCTGCTCGCCCGCTATCTCGTGGATCAGGGCAAGGCGCTGCGCGGCGTCGCGCAGCGCCCCGATATTGGCCATGTATCTTACATCGAGGAGCCTGGCAAAGCACTGCCGGGCGTCGGCCAATTCGTTGCGCTGGTAGTGCGCCAGGCCAACCAGTAGGTCCCCCCAACTGTGAAGCAGGCTTAGCCCGCTGCTTTCGGCCTCTTTGGCGAGCCTCCCCCCGGTTTGCACGACTTGCTCGAGATCCCCTGCTTGCCTGTAATAGACCAGGGCTAGGCCCTGCAGGTGGCGGAGCGCATAGACGTTTGCTCGATCGCCGAGACCCTCGTAGCTCTCGATCGTAAGACGCACGGCCTCCTGCCATTGACCGTTGATCTGCATGGCTAACGCCTGAAAGAGCACGCCACCACTGCGCGCAAACAACCACGTCTCGGGCAGGAGCGCCAACGCTTCTCGACTGTGGGCTATCGTGGCGTCCACGTCGTTGCCGAGGTATGCTACGAAGGCACACAGCACCGCCAGGCAGCCGCGCAGCGATCCTGGTTCAGTTCCGGCCGTAGCCGCGGCGCTCTCGCTTTCGAGCAGCGCGGCAGCGTGCGGAAGCAGCCTGGCCAGCGCTCCCACTTGCCAGGAGAGAAATAGACTGAAGCCTCGCACGATCAGGAGAACGAGGTGGTCCTGGACGAATTCATCAGGAAAATAACCCAGCCACCGCTCCAGCGTGGGCCGGTCCTCACGGTTGAGCACATCAGATAGTCCCTGAGCAACGAAATCGGCCGCCAGCTCACGATCGCCTGCGGCCAAGGCGAGTCGCACGGCTTCATCGACCAGGCCGCGGAGCGCGAACCAGGCGGCCGCCTTGCGCCGCAGGTCGGCTACACGGTCGGACCCCAACTCGGCCACGGCGCGCGGGAGCAGCGCATCGCGGAACATCTGGTGATATCTGTACCACTCCTTGCGGCTGTCCAGGGAACTGACAAACAGGTTGTGCTGTTCGATCCACTCGATGCACCGGCGCGCGTTCCACTCCTCTTCACTCGAGACCGTGGCTTCACACAGCGCGACACAGAAAGGATCCAGGATCGCAGTTTGCAGCAAGAACGATATGATCGCCGCCGGCAGGTGAGCCAGCACATCGTGCGCTAAGTACTCGACAAATCCGGCATCCAAGCCCGACAGGCCGGCCACCTGGCCTTCGGGATCCTCGGCATCCCGCAGCGACAGGCTGGCCAATTGCAGGCCGGCGATCCAGCCCTCGGTGCGGCGTTCGAGCAGTTCGATGGCGGTTTGGTTGAGGGGCCTCCGCAGCGCCTGTCCCAGGTAGGCGGCAGCTTGGTCCGGCGTGAACCGCAAGTCGCGGGCGCGGATTTCGATCAGTTGCCCCCTCGCACGCCAGGAGGCCAGCGACAAAACTGGCATGTAGCGTGAAATCAGCACCAGGTGCAGCGGCAGCGGCCAGTGCTGCTCGAACTGGCCTAACAACTCGGGCACGGTCGCGC
The DNA here is from genome assembly GCA_964423545.1 of uncultured Anaerolineales bacterium. Lineage (GTDB taxonomy): Bacteria > Chloroflexota > Anaerolineae > CG2-30-64-16 > CG2-30-64-16 > JALOOE01. Next base: position 5,691 of record CAYRFV010000271.1, read on the forward strand.
CAGTGACTAGATGATAGTCGTCGAGCACCAGGATGAAATCCTGCGGCAGAGCGGCTATCTCGTTGATGAGCGTGGCGCAAAGCAAGTCAAACGGTGGCTGCCGGGTCGCCCGGAGCAGGGTGAAGGTGGCGGGGCAGGCGTGGACGAACATCGTGCGCAGCCCGGCAATGAAGTAGCGCAGGAAGATGTTTAGGTCGCTATCGCGCTCGTCGAGCGCGATCCAGGCCGATGGTAGGGGCGGGGTGACCCCGCCTCTACCATCGGTCAGGCCCTCGATCCAAGCACTCACCAGCGTGGTTTTGCCGTAGCCCGCTCCCGCGCAGACCAGCGTCAGCGGTCCCCGCACGCCCTGGTCCAGCCGTTCCGAGAGACGCGGCCGAGGCACAAAGTGGCGAGGAACCCGAGGCCTCTGCAGCTTGGTCTGAAGCAACTGCAGCGTTCGCATGTTTGGGGCACTCTCTTGTCGCTACGAATGGATCTGGCTCTGCGGCAGTCTGCCGGATTCAAGCCCCCAGGCTGTCACCGGCCGCATCAAGCAAACCACCTGTGCACATTATACAATCTGCCATTGACACACGCCAAACATGAGCTGCCCCACGGTGTCAATGATGTCTGAGACAACTCTTCCGCTGAATTTAGTGTACAATTCAGATAGGGAGCGTTGTCCATGTCACACGAAACCATCGTTCAGCCCAGTCGCAATGGCCAGCATGCGGCCGATGTAGTCAAGGCGCCCGACCCAGAGGTCGTGCCGAAAGCGGAGCGGCGGAGGTTTACCGCCGAGTACAAGCTGCGCATCCTCGCTGAAGCCGACGCCTGTACCCAGCGCGGCGAGATTGGCGCCCTGTTACGCCGGGAAGGGCTCTACCGCTCGCACCTGGATAAATGGCGCGAGCAACGCCGTGCCGGTGCTTTGCAGGCCTTGGCCCCGCAGAAGCGGGGGCCCAAGCCGGACCCGCAGGCGGCCGAGATCGCCCGGTTACGCCGCGAGAATGAACGGCTGCAGCAACGCTTGCAGCGGGCCGAGACGATCATCGAGGTCCAAAAAAAACTCTCAGCGCTGCTCGGCCTGCCGATGAGCGAGAGCGACGCGCAGCTATGATCGAGACGGCTGAAGAACTGGCGGCGGCGCCTTGCGCCGCCGCCGCCTGTGCTGTGCTGGTGGTACCCCGCAGCAGCCTGTATCGGGCGCGGCCGGCGCCAACCGTGCCGGAGGTCGCGGCGTCGCCCGCAGAACCGGCGGCACGGCCAGCGCCTCCACGGGCGCTGAGCCCCGCTGAGCAGGAACAGGTCCGCGA
>CAYRFV010000271.1:6998-7605 GCA_964423545.1 uncultured Anaerolineales bacterium
CGCGAACTGCTCAACAGCGAACGCTTTCAAGACCTGGCGCCGCGCGAAATCTACGCCGCGCTGCTGGACGAGGAGCGTTATCTGTGCTCCATCAGCACGATGTACCGCATCCTGGCTGAGCACGCAGAGGTGCGTGAGCGCCGCAATCAACTGCGTCATCCGGCCTATCACAAGCCGGAACTGCTGGCCACCGGGCCGAATCAGGTGTGGAGCTGGGACATCACCAAACTGCGCGGCCCGAGCAAGGGCGTCTACTACTGCTTGTACGTGATGATCGACATCTACAGCCGCTACGTGGTGGGCTGGCTGATCGCTGAAGTCGAGTCGGCCGCACTGGCTGAGCAACTGATCGCTGAAACCTGCGCCAAGCAGGGCGTGCAACGCGCCCAACTGACGATTCATGCCGACAACGGCAGCCCGATGATCGCCAAGACGGTCGCCCTCTTGCTGGCCGACCTGGGCGTGGCGAAGAGTCATTCGCGGCCGCACGTCTCCAACGATAACCCGTACTCGGAAGCGCAGTTCAAAACACTCAAGTACCGGCCCGATTACCCGGACCGCTTCGGCAGCGTCGCCGACGCACGCCGTTGGGGCCGGGGCTTTTTCG
>CAYRFV010000272.1:0-7531 GCA_964423545.1 uncultured Anaerolineales bacterium
CCACCGGCGTCACGGTTGCCTTTGCGCTCGAACTGCGGGAGAGGGGCCTGCTCCCGGACGAGCCGGATCTGCCGCTGGAGTGGGGTAACGCCCAGTCCGTGCACGGCTTGATCGAGCGGATTGCGCTGCGCCGCGGGATCGGTGACGTACTGGCCGAGGGCACCCGCCGCGCAGCCGAACGGATCGGCGGTGGGGCGGAGCGCTATGCGATGCAAGTGAAGGGGCTGGAGCTGCCTCGCCAGGAGCCCCGCTTCGCCAAAGGGTTTGGCTTGGGACACGCAACGTCTAACCGCGGGGCCGATCATCTGTACGGCTTACCGGCGATCGATCTGGCGGGTGCGTGGGATGTGGCCAACCGCCTCTTTCCGGCCGAGATCGTGCCTGAACTGATGGACCCCGCAAACGAGAAGTACAAGGCGGACATGGTGGTCTACGGCGAGCACTTCTGCGCCATCACGGACTCTCTCGGCATCTGCAAGTTCAGCACCATCGAGGAGTATGCGCTGTTCCCGGAGGACCTGGCTCCGGGCGTCGCCGCGCTCTGGGGCCGGCCGGTGACCGGCGCCGACCTGCTGGCTGTGGGTGAGCGGATTGTCAACCTGGAAAGGCTGTACAATGTGCGCCAGGGGTTTTCGCGGGCCGACGACCAGTTGCCCGGCCGCTTCACCACTGAGCCGGCGCCCCTCTACGAGTTCACCGCGGACTCCGCCACCGGGGAGATGGTCCGCGCGCCTGACCCGATCCGTTTCGGACTGCTTCACGATTTCGGAGCTATGCTCGACCGCTATTACGATCTGCGCGGGTGGACCCATGAGGGCATCCCCACCCGCGAGACCCTGGCGCGCGTCGGACTGGCTGCCTGACGCGCGCTGGCGCCCTTATCCCGACTCGTCGCCGCAGACGATTCGACCCACACCCTTCAGGAGCTCGAAGACATGAACACCAAGCTGTTTCAGAAGGATTTCATCACCACCCCCGATTGGACTGTCGAGGATCTGAACACCATGCTCGACGTAGCGTTCCGCCTCAAGGGCGACTTCGCCACGGGGGTCCTCCACGATCACATCTTGCGCGCCAAAACACTTTACATGCTCTTCTTTGAGGAGTCGACCCGCACTCGCAACTCTTTCGAGACCGGCATGACGCAGCTCGGCGGCCACGCTATCTGGCTAACCCCTAAGGCAACGCAGATCGGTCATGGCGAAAACGCCAAAGACACCGGCATCGTGCTGAGCAGCTACGGTCACGCGATTGCGATCCGCGATTGCCGAACCGGCATCGGCAACCAGTACCTGTATGAGATGGCTCAATACGCCGACGCGCCCATCATCAACATGCAGGATGATGTGGATCATCCCTGCCAGGCGATGGCCGACCTGATGACGCTCATGGAGCTCTTTGGCCGCGATCTGCGCGGGCGGAAGTTCGTCATCTCATGGACTTATGCGCCGAAGTATGTCCGTCCGCTGAGCGTTCCGCAGTCGCTCGTCTGGTTGATGCCGCGCTTCGGCATGGATGTGACGCTGGCCTATCCCGAAGGGTACCACATGATGCCTCACGTCATGGAGAAGGCGCGGCAGTTTGCCGCAGAGGCGGGTGTCAGCATTACCGAGACCCATGACATGGATGAGGCGTTTCGAGATGCGGACTTCCTCTATCCCAAGTCCTGGGGGCCGATCATGGTGACCGAGGATGAACCCACCGTCGAAGCGATGGCGGCCAGGAACGCCGGCTGGCGAGTGACCCAGCAGAAGATGGGCCTGGCCAAGAAACATGCCGTCTACATGCACTGCATGCCCATCGACCGCGGCCATGAGGCCGACGGCGACGTCATCGACGGTCCCCAATCGGTCATCTACAAGCAGGCCGAAAACCGGCTGCACATCCAGAAGGCGCTCATGGCTTTGGTGATGGGCGGTCGCGCATAGCCGCGACGCCATCCCGGCCAGCGTCCGCAATCACGCGACCGGCCTGATCGCGCCTCCTGAGATGCATCCATGCCCCACCGGGCGACGCCGCCGAGCCGCCCGGTGCACACTTGGGGCGACACCGGTCGCCGAGGAGTCAAACATGTCCAGCGACAACTGGCGCGCTGGCGCGCGTCGCAAAGTGCTGATCGACAACCACTTGGACGACTGGCTGCCCGGCTACGAGCGCTACGACTCGCACCAGATCGCCGACGCCATTGTGGCCGCGGATTTCGAGTGCGGGATGATCTATGCTCGGTGCCATGTCGGCACCTGCTATTGGAACACGACGACAGGTCCCAAGCACGCGGGTCTGGGCGATCGCGACCAGATTGGTGAAATCTGCGCCGACCTTCAGGCCGCCGGCAGACGCTTCATCCTCTACTACTCGACCATCTTCGACAAAAAACTATATGACGCTCATCCTGACTGGCGCATCATCGGAGGGGGGGCCGAAGGACGGTTGTTCGGCCAAGGGAGCCGCTACAAGCAGGTGTGCCCCAACAGCCCATACCGGGCCTATACGGTGGCCGCTCTCGAAGAGATCGCGCGCAGCTACCCGATCGAGGGCGCGTTCCTCGACATGACGTTCTGGCCGGCGGTCTGCTATTGCCAACACTGCCAGCGCGCCTGGGCCGAGGCTTCAGGCGGCAGGTCAATCCCCGACAAGGACTGGAGCGAGCGCACGTGGAAGCAGTTCGTCCGCTGGCGTTACAACGTCATGACCGGCTTCATCCGGGACTGCACCGCCGCGCTGCACAGGCATCGCCCAGGCATTGTGGTTAGCTTTCAGTGTCCGAACCAGATTCACAACGGTTGGCTCAAGGGGGATGACCTCAACGCTGCGGACAGCGGCGCCATCCCCAGTCATGACGTCTACTATCCGAGCGGGCACATTCACCTGAGCTTGCAGCCCCGCCTTTTCCAGGCTACCTCGCCTGTTCACCCCTTCGATGTTTTCATCTCCCGACCCGTGGTGGGTCTGCGCGACATGCCTTCCATGAAGCCTTTCGTCCACATGCTGGCCGAGACATGCACCGTGCTGGCCAATGGAGGCGCCATCATCTACATCGACCAGATCCATCCGGACGGATCGTTGCATCCCGATCACTGGCAGCAGTTCCGGCGCTTGAACGCCGAGATCGCCTGCCGCCAGGAATTCACCGGTGGAGAGCCGGTCCCCTACGCCGGCGTCTACTTCAGCCAGGATACGCGCGACTTCTACGGGCAGGACGATTTCGAGGAGCGCTACATGGCCGAGTTTGTCGGTGTGTGCAAGGCGCTGCTGGAGGAGCACATTCTCTTTGACATCGTCACGCCTCGCAACGTGGCTGCACTAGGGAAGTACAAGGTTATCGTGCTGCCCAACACCGCCTGCTTGAGCCGCCGCGAGGTCGAGGCTCTGCGCCAGTTCGTTGCAGACGGCGGAGGTCTCGTGGGGACCTACCAGGTCGCAGCGGGAGACGAATCGAACGAGCCGTACGGTCAGCCCGCCCTGTCTGATCTGTTCGGTGTGCGCGTGCTGGGTGACACGCGGCAGTACACCGACACGTTCTTCCGCGTGTGCGAGGGGGAGCATCCTGTGGCGCAGGGCCTATACCGGGAGCGCCCAATCACCTGCATGCAGCCGCAAGTGCTGGTCGAAGTCGCTGGCGCCGCCGAAGTCCTGGGGCACATCGTCTTCCCCTATTCCGAGTGGACTCCCGACCACTACGTCAGCATCCACAACAACCCGCCCGGCGTCGAGACCGAGCGGCCGGCGATTGTCGCCCACCGGTATGGCACAGGCCGGGCCGTCTACTTTGCGGCCCAGGTAGGCGCCATCTACGCCACTGCGAGTTATTGGGAGGCGCGGCGATTGATCGCCAATGCAGTGCGCTGGGCTGCCGGAACCGCCGCGCCGGTGGAGCTCGACGCACCCTTGTGCGTGGAGCTGACCGCCTGGGACCAACCGGCAGCCAACCGTCGCATCGTGCACCTGGTCAACGTCCAATCGGACATAGGGCGCACGGTGACCATCAAGGGCGACTGGGGAAAGAGCGCACAAGAAAACCTGCACGTGATCCAGGAGATTCTGCCCGTACACGATCTCATCGTGCGGATGAAGACGCCTGCTGGCAAGCAGGCGGCACGAGCGATCCTGCAGCCTGCCGGCCAGCCCTTGCCGTGGACCGTGGATGGCGAGTGGCTGAGCGTCCAGGTGCCCCGTGTTCACGTCCACGAAGCCATTGTGTGGGAGTGGCGCTAAGCGCCGGCTGACAGAGGCGCTGTCAGCCGGCGTCTGTGGCTGCCGCGTCAGCCCGCAGGCCTGGCTCACTCAGCGGAGAGCGGAGGCTCCCTGCTGACCCCAGGTGAGGTATGGCGGTGCAGGCAGGCATGCGGGGCGCCGCCCTGTCCAGTTGTCAGGGAGCTGCGCTGCGGTGCACGATCGGCAGGTAGTTCGTCGGGCACCAGACAGCGTGCGCTGTCCGCAACGGGAACGGTCGTCCCAGTAGAGCTGGCACTGCCTGTTGTGTGGCGACCTGGTTGCCGCCCTGGCCTTGCTGCCACTGGATGCTGCCATCGGGTAGTTGCAGGCTCAGCAGGAAGCTGAGCGGTGTGTTTGTTCCCTTGCTCCACGCGGCGCCGGCCGGATCCTCGCCCGTTGCGCGCAAAGCCTGGATCGCGTACGCGGTTGAGTTGGCGTCGCTGGCGGTGCTTACGACGGAGTCAGGGTCATAGGGGAACCCGCCATCGGCGTTCTGGGCTGCTGCGAGATAGGCCAGACCCTGGGTGACCACCGCCGATGTTCGCGGCTCTCCGGCTGCCATCAGAGCTTGCAGCGCCAATGATGTGGCGTTGGTGTCCGTTCCCCAACCCAGTCCCCATTCCCAGCCGCCGTTCGACTGGGCCAGCCCCTTGAGGTAGGTAGTCGCATTCGTTGGAATCGTTTCGCTCACTGCCGCCGTGCCGAGCATTGCCCACGCCTGAGCTCCGGCGCCGATCGCGAAGATCCCACTGGTGTCGCTGTAGTAGGCGGTTGGAAGCAGCGTCATGGGGGGCAAGCACGCCGCGGACGCGATCATGCCCACCGCCAGTTTTCCGGCCTGCGCTCCACCTGCGTGGCTGTACGTGGGCGCTCGGTCGAACCAATAGCTGCTGAGCGAGGGGGCGCCCGGCTCGCGCCGCCACTCGCTTGCCAGATGGCCATTGGCGCCGATCGTCAAGAGCGCTTCGGTGCTGCCGCTGTCACCGCCATAGCCACCGTCCGTCAGCGACTGCCTCGGCCTGAGCCAGTCCAGGGCCTGCAGGGCTGCGGTCACTGGGCGGGCAGGCCACATGGCGCTGCCCCACTCACCCCATCGCCACCCCTCAACGGCCCCGTCGTTCAGCGTTGAGTCCCCCGGCCCCACCATGTAGTCCTGCCACGCAACGCCATCCCAGGACTTATATCCCCAGAAGGTGGCTCCGCCGCAGAAGCAGTTGTCGGCAGGGCAGCCGACGCCGCCGATGCTGCAGACGGCCGGGCCGAACGCAGTGCTGGTTGTAATCACCTCCAACCCCGTAAGCTGGAGGGCCGTGAGGCCCGAGATGGGCGCCGTAAACGTAATTGCGCGGGCGACCAGCTCGCGCTCGCCGAACTGCACGATCACGTCGCCGCGCGCTGCGCTGCTGGGCGTGGTCGGACTCGCCGAAGTAGTGGCGGCCCCGAGCATGAGCGCCAGCAGCAGGCCGAGGCCGATGACCAGCGCGACCCCTGCTTTGCGTTGGCGCTGCCCGCCGGCGCCCTGCAGGATCGACAGATGGACGGACGAACGATGATGCTTCATGGTGTTCTGCTCCTGGGTAACGATTTGCTGAGCAAGCGATCCAACCGCACCGTCGATCCGGGGAAACAAAAACCCCGCCGTTGCCGACGGGGTAAGCATATCATGCACTCTGCGCACGCTGCCCACCCCTTTCCGCGAGGGTGTCACGGAGCGAGCGATGCTGGCGGGTCATCTGGCTTCCTTGTGTGACTCAAGGTTACAGTTGCGGGACAGCGCCGGACTCCCTGGCGACCAGGCCACCGGTCTTCCCCCATTGCACGCCACGCTTCCGAGCGGCTGGCGCACCTGCATCGACGTCTATGCGGTTGTCAGCGGCATTTGTAGCACAGCTTCCGATCGCTGTCAAATGCCGCGTTTTCGCCGATCGGCCCGCTCTCGGCTGCCGGGCTGTTGGCCGATGGCATCCCCCGACCCGCGGGTTACACCAGCTTCCGCTGCATCGCCAGCGTTACTGCCGACACGCGGTTGTCCACCCCAAGCTTGCCCAGGATGTTGCTGATGGGGTTGACCTGCACAATGCGGCGGTCGAGGGCCATGATGGCGACGCCGACTGCGGCGTTATCGAACATTGCCTTCTGATTGTCGTTGCGGTGCTTCAGCGGCATCGGCCAGCCCCAGGTTGACCGCCGCCGGCGCCAGGCGTTCATACGCCAGCGCCGGGATCAGCGCCAGCAACACCAGCACAACCAGCCGGCCGCGAATCGTGGTGAGGCCACAGGCCAGGACAATCAACACGAGTCGCAGGAGTCGCGGCCGCACGGTGCACCTTTCCAGATCATTGCACTTAAGACGAGGCATGGCGCCCAATCCTGTCGCCTGGAATGCGGCGCGAGAAAGGCATCTCAGTGAATGCCCATGACGAGCGCGCAGACGACCGCCACCAATTCGGTGAGCTTGCGCGTCTCGACCTGCTCCACCGTATCGGCGGGGAAATGAGCCAGTGCGAAGGCGCCGGCGGAACTGAATGCCAGGGCGGGAACGCCGCGAAAGGCGAAGGTCGAGTGGTTGCTCTGAGGCCACGGCTCCACCCGGCAGAGGTCGGGAAACTGGCCTGTGATCCGGGCGAGGCGGCCAGCCAGTTCCGGTGTCATGTTGAACTCGGCAACGGTGTTGCACCCGCCGGCATAGCCGATGCCATCCATGTTGATCGCCAGATCGATGGCGGCAAACGACGCTTCGCCGGCGCGTCGCACGTACTCGTCGTCCCCCATCGGCAGATACTCCTCACCGTTGAAGGCGATGAACTCCAGATCGCGCGGCAGCGCCATCGTGCTCAGGGTCTCGGCCAGAGCCAGGAGCGCCGAGACGCCTCCGGCGTTGTCCAGCGCGCCAGGCGTGTTGATGCGCGTATCGAAGTGGGCCATGAGCACGACCTTCCGCTGGGTCTCGTGAGGTCGCCGAGCGGCCGGCTGGCGCGCAACGATGTTGCGCGCCACGGCGGGCCGTTTGCCGCAGTCCAGATGCAGGTTGACCGGTCCGGCATGACCGAGCAGACGTTCGATGACCGCCCATGGCGCGGTGGCCGCAGGGATTTCCAACTCCCAGTCGGCAGTGAACTGCTCGTAGTGCAGCGTGCACGGGGGCGGCGCTAACAGCGCGGCCGGTCGTCCCGCCTCCAGCGCGCCGATAATCGCGTCGTCGCGATCGCCCTTCAGGAACCACGACTTAGCGGCCAGCGGCTCATGCACCAGTTCGCCGTGCAGCAGCGCGATCTTGCCCGCCAGGTCGGCGGCAGCCAGCTCGGCGATCGTCGCG
>CAYRFV010000273.1:0-7515 GCA_964423545.1 uncultured Anaerolineales bacterium
AGGGGAAAAAGGCCATGGGTGCAGCCACCCCGATGTTGACGCCGATGTTGCCGGCCTGCGCTTCGTAGCGGAACTTGCGCGCGGCTGCGCCGCTGCTCGTGAAAACGCACGCCATGTTGCCGTACTCACCGCTGTTCACCAGAGCGATAGCGTCATCCACGGACTCGACGTGCATCATGCCCAATACCGGGCCAAACACCTCCGTGGTCGCCAGGGTGGCGCCCGGCCGCACGCCGGCCAGGATGGTCGGCCCGAGAAAATTGCCCGCCTCATAACCTGGCACATGTACGTCGCGCCCGTCCACCACTGGCTTCGCCCCCTCGTCCAGCCCACGCTGGATCAGCCCGGCGATGCGCGCCTTGCTTTGGGGGCTGATGACCGGGCCCATCTGCACCTCGGCATCCAGCCCATACCCGACCACGCGCGCGGCTGCAGCCTCCGCCAGGGCCGGTCCGAACACGCGATCGGCGTCCCCGACCGTGATCGCGAGGGAGGCTGCCAGGCAGCGCTGTCCCGCGTTGCCGAACGCGCTGTCCGCCACAATGCTGGTAGTCAGCCGCACGTCGGCGTCCGGCAAGAGGATCAGTGGGTTCTTGGCGCCGCCCTGGGCCTGAACGCGCTTGCCGTTGGCCGACGCGCGGGCATAGATATGCCGCGCGGTCGGAGTCGAGCCGACGAAGGTCACGGCCGCAATCGCCGGATGGTCGAGCAGTGCATTGACCGTCTCCGCGCCGCCGTTGACGAGATTCACCACACCCGGCGGAAAGCCGGCCTCCTGCAGGAGCCGGAACACCTTCTGCATCGTGAGCGGACAGCGCTCCGACGGCTTGACGATCGCGGTATTGCCGCAAGCCAGCGCGTAGGGCAGGTACCAAAACGGGATCATGCCAGGAAAGTTGAAGGGGCAGATGATCGCGGCGACACCCACCGGCTGGCGGATCAGATACTCGTCCACCCCGCGAGCAACGTCTTCCGAGAAATCGCCCTGCATCATCATCGGGATGCCGCAGGCGACCTCCACATTCTCGATGGCGCGGCGCATCTCACCGGCCGCCTCCTCCACGATCTTGCCGTTCTCCTGCGTGATCGTGCGCGCGAGATCATCGAAGTGCGTTTCGAGCAGGCTCTTCAGCCGGAAGAGGTGCTGGATGCGCGCCGGGGCCGGCGTGCGTCGCCAGGGATCGAAGGCAGCAGCCGCCGCCCGCGCCGCGCGATCCACCTCCTCGGGCGGTGAGAGCGGAACGCGCGCCAGCACTTCGGCAGTCGCCGGGTTGTGCACATCGAGGTAGCGGGACGCCGATGGATCGCACCAGACGCCGCCCACGTAGTTCAGGATTTGTTCGGGCATGGACATCCTCGTTTGGGGGCTCATTCACGGCATGGCAAGCGGGCGCGCGAAACGACCTCGGGCCTGGCCTCGGCAGTCGCCGCGCCTTCGAGACGGGGCGCGAAGTGCATCTCTCATCGAGCCGCGGGCTTGTCGGGGTCGGGAAGCATGAAGTCGCGCACGAGGGCCACCAGCTCGTGGTAAGAGCCGATGAACTGCCGCAGCGTGCGCACCGTCGGGCCGAAGGCGTCGAACTCTTCCACCGCCATTCCGTCCGGCTCGTACGCGCGGCGAAAGTCGACGAAATGCCGCCGCAGGCTGTCGACGATGTGCGGCGCCACCGGGTCTCTGAAACGATCGATCACCTCTATGTCAGACGCATTGTAGCGCAGTTGCCACTCATACGGCATGGAAAGAATGACATCCCCTCCGATGTGCTCGGACCAGTGCAGATGATGGCGGTAGGCCGCCACCAGCAGCCGCGCCCGATAGCCGCGCGCCTGGTAGATCCCGTAAGCGCGCTTCAGGCAGGCAATGCCGGCCCAGTCCGCATAGCCAGGCGTTTCGATGATTGCGTCCCGTTTCTCAAGCACATGCAGCCAGTCGTCCAGCCGGCCGACCATGATGGTGCACACTGGCGCCATGCCGGCTACGGCCAGCCCTTCCACCACGCGGCGGTTCAGCCCGCGCTCGATCGCCTCCGCGACGGCGAGCGCCTGGGGCACGGAGAAGCTGACCGTAGCGTTGACGTTGACCCCGCGATAGGTGGCTTCTTCGATCGCGAGCACGCCCGCCCGGGTGACGGGGATTTTGACCTGCATGTTGGGGGCCAGCGCATGAAACCGCACGGCCTGCGCCACAATCCGTTGGGGGTCCCGGTAGAAGGTCGGGTTCGTCTGAATCGAGATGCGCCCCTTCCGACCCCCTTTGCGCTCATACACCGGCAGCAGCAGCTCGGCGCCTTTGACCGCCATCTCTTCGATCAGCCGCCAGGTGACCTCCTCCTCGTTCCAGGCTGCATGCTCCGCAATGATCTCAGCGATCCGCCTGCTCCAGAGGCGCATCTCCTTTTTCAGGACCCCCAGCACAATGGTGGGGTTGGTGGTCGCACCCACCGCGCCGTGCGCCAGGGCATACTCCAGCTCCTGGACCGAGCAGGAGTCGTTCCAGTAGTCGGTGGGCGTGGTCAACGCCATCTGATGGAGCTTGCTCTTGTACATGATCATACCCCGCTGAACGCCGCAAAACCGCCATCGACCGGGATCACGACGCCGGTGACAAAGGCCGACGCGGGTGACAGCAGCCACGACACCGCGCCGATCAATTCTTCGGGAGCGCCGTAGCGTCCCATGGGCGTGTGCGCCACCACCGTCTTCCCGCGCGCGCTCAACTCGCCGGTGGCCGGATCGATGGCCAGAAACCGGCTCTGCTCGGTGATGAAGAAGCCGGGCGCCAGGGCATTGACGCGAATCCGCGGCGAGTGGTTCTGCGCCATGTAGACTGCCAGCCACTGCGTGAAGTTGCTGACCGCCGCCTTTGCCGCCGAGTAGGCGGGGATGCGCGTGAGCGGACGGAAGGCGTTCATCGACGAGATATTGAGGATCACCCCCTCGCCTCGCTCGACCATGCCCTGGCCAAACACCTGGCACGGCAGCAGCGTGCCGAGGAAGTTGAGGTCGAACACGGCGCGCACGCCCGCCTCGGTCAAGTCGAAAAAGCTCGGCGCAGGCGCAGTGCCGGCGCCATAGGGCCCGGTCGTCGCACTGGGATGATTGCCTCCAGCTGCGTTGATCAGGCTGTCTGCGGGGCCAAGCTCGCGGCTGATCCGCCCTTGGGCAGCCATCAGTGAAGCGCGATCCAGCACGTCCGCCTCGACGAAGAGCGCTCGGCCGGGACCGCCCTGCGACAGAATGCGCTGTACGACCTTCTCGCCCTGTTCCACCGCCCGATCCAGGATCGCCACCTGGGCGCCCAGGCCCGCCAACGCGCACGCCATCTCGCCGCCCAACGCCCCTGCGCCGCCGGTGATGGCGATCGTCCGGCTGCTGAAATCGTATAGCTTGTACAATTGATTGCGGTCCATGTGATTGTCAGAATCCTCTGGCTACTACCAGTAGTAGAAGGGTGGCGCCTTCCGAGGCACGACGGGTTTCATCCCGACCGGCTTGCGGGCAAGTGGCCATCTTGGTCTCCAGGTCGATCTGGAAGGCCGATTTGTCCACCTCGGGATCATCGGGCCGGGTCTGGGGTGACACCAGGTCAATCGGATGGTCCGGGTAGTTGGCGCACGCCGCTCGGTTCTCGCCGGAGCCGTAAGCACCGTCGCCAATGGCGCGCTCGACCGTCACGCCGACCTGTTCCTCGACCCGCTGGACGGCTAGCAGCCGGTGCTGGCCGTCGCTGCCGGAGGCGGTCACATCGGCCACATCCAGAATCAACTCGCGCGCAGCGCTTCGACGGCTGCTTTGAACCCGTCGAAGCGCTGCGCCTGGCTTCTGCGACCACGGCGCATCTCGGGATCGGTGATGCTGATGATCCGATCAGGAGCCGTCCCTTCACCGATTTGCGGCTCGCCGTGTTCGTCGCTGACGAGGTCGTCGCCCAGGACCTTGGTCAACAGCCAGCCGGTCTGGCGCCGTCGGCATCATCCGCGTGCTGGCTGGCGACCGCCAGGGCCGCTTCGGCGTCCTGGACCAGCACCTTGAGTTGGGCGACCCGCTGCTGCGAGTCAGCCCACTCAATCTGGGCCTTGCGGTCCTGCTCCAGATAGATGGCGATCAGCCGCTGGACCTGCGGCGACAGCCCCGTACGCTTGGCCAGCACCGCATAGCCCAGTTGTCTGAGCAACTTGCGGATGCCTTTGCGGATCAAGGTGTAGGTATCCTGAACCGCACCGGCGCCTTTGGTCCAATTCGCGCGAGTTTCGCCGTACCCCGCTCACGGGGACTTTTGCATCGTTCTTCTAAGCGGCCTCTTCCACGATACGCCGCACCCAGAGGTTGCGGAAGCGCGTCGGGTTGGTGTGATCTTGCAGCATCAGCGGGCCTTCTGCCGGATGAGGCGTGTCGTAGTTCGAGACGGTCTTGTGGCCCGTCGGCCCCTGCGCCGCCCGATCATGCTGCACCAACACGCCATTGAGGAAAACGGTCAGTCTGGCAGGGGAGATGAGCTTGCCGGACGCATCCCAGCGCGGGGCGATGAAGACAATATCATAGGACTGCCATTCGCCCGGCTTGCGACAGGCGTTTACCAGCGGCGGGTGCTGGCCATAGATCGCGCCGATCGTGCCATCTGAATAGGTCGGGTTGTCATAGTTGTCGAGCACCTGCACTTCATAGCGGCCCATCAAGAAAACCCCGCTGTTGCCGCGACCCTGGCCGTTTCCGACCACCTCTGCCGGGCAGGCGAACTCGACGTGAAGCTGGCAGTCACCGAACTGCGCGGTGGTCTGGATGTTGCCGGCGCCTCGAACCACTTCCATAGCGCCGTTCTCGACCTTCCACGCCGCGGGATCGCCCGTCTTGGCGCTGACCCAACCCGCCATGCTCTGCCCGTCGAACAGGACGATCGCATCCGAGGGCGGCGCGCCGGCTGTCGCGCCGGGCTGCACGATCGGCGGCTGGGGACGCGTCTTGTCGTGCACGCGCCACTTCGAGCCGGGGATGAACGGCGTATCGAGATAGCCGTCGTAGGGTGTCGTCTTCGCTTCCATGTTGTTCCTTCCTTTGCTGAGATTGTTGGGGGGATCGATTCCGGTAACGACAACTTCATCCGGCAGGAGCCACCAACAGCCGCATGTCGACTCCCGCCACCTCGACCTGCGCACACGGCTGGCCCGTGAAGGCATCGCGCCAGCCATCGGAAAGCGCCACGGTGGCTGGGACGTCATGGTAGTTCAGCAGAAACAGCAGGCGAGCGTCGCGGCCTCGCCGCTCGTGGGCCACGACCCCGGTCGCAGTCGCCAACACGGGCTGGACGCCGGCCAGGTCACGAAGGTATCGCACGAACGCATCGAGCGCTGCGCCCTCCAGCACCGTGCCGAGGTAGATCACCTTGCCCGCGCCGTGGCGATTGCGTGTGATGGCCGGCAGTCCGGCCCGCCAGCCGCCAGCGAAGGTGGCCAACACCTCGGCCGTCTGCGGATGGATCTCGTCGGCCATGACCCGGGCCACAGCCGGAGCCATGCCCAGATCCGGCGCGGTCCGCAGCGGGACCGGTTCATGAAGCGGCGCCAGATCGCTGATCTCGATGCCGGTCATCTGCCGCAGCGGGCCGGGCCGCGGGACGTCAAAGCTGACGTTGAATTCGTCCACCACCCCGCTGGCCGCGGTGAGACAAAGAACGCCGCCCCCGGCCACAAAGCGCTCCAGGTTGGCTGCAATGGCGGCATCCACTACGAACAGCCGCGGTGCGATCACCAGCCGATAGCGAGAGAGGTCTTCGCGCGGGTCCAGCGCGTCGGTCGTGACGTTCTGGCGCACCAGCGCGTCGTGAAAGCGGACCGCATCCAGCTCAGCGCGCATCTCACGCTGTCCGAGGCCGAACTCGATCGCCCAGCGTGATTCATAGGAGCTGAGGAGCGCGACCCCGGCTTCAGGCCGGGTGCGGTCGATCAGATCGCCGACGGCCCTGATCTCCTGTCCCATCCGCTTCAGCTCGCGATAGCGGCGATTCTCCTGGCCACCGTGCGGCAGGATGCCGTCAGCGTGCTGCTCCTGGCCCCATCGGCACATGCGCCAGCGAAAAAAGTTGATGCCCGCTGCACCGTGGGCGATGGCCCGCCACGCCCACAGACGCATCCATCCCTCTCCGATATCGACCGGGCCCAGGCGGGTGCACTGCTCCAACACCAGCGCCTTGCCGCGCGCGCCGCGGTAGTAGTCCAGGACAAACTCCGGCGAGCGGGCGGGGTAGTGGTTCAATCCGTTGATATCGAGAGCCGTCGCCATCTGGTGGTAGTCGGTGTGCTGCACCATGAACGACTGGAAGTTCGTCGTCACCCACTTGCCGGGATCGCACCGGTGGATCAGATCGTAGCGCCAACGGGTGAAGTCCACGTTCAGCTTCGACATGAAGCGGCGGTGCTCCAGGGCGAGCTGCGGTGAGGGATGCTGCAGGCGATCGGGGAGGGGCGCGTCGGCGAAGTCAGCGCAGGTGAAGGACCAGAAGTGCGCCCCCCAGGACTCGTTCAACCGCTCGACCGTGCCGTACTTCTCCCGCAGGTAGGTGTGGAAGAGCGCCCGGCACCGCTCGCAGTAGCAGTCATTGCCCATGCCGACCTCGTTATCCACCTGCCAGCCGACGATGGCGGGATGGCCGGCGAAGTGCTCGACCACAGCCCGGTCGATGCGCTCAGCGAGCCGGACGAACTCGGGATGCGCCAGGCCGACCAGGTACCGGAAGCCCGCGTTGTTGAGCTGGCCTTCGACGGTGGTGTTGTGAACGCCCGGATAGCGGCGATAGACCCAGGGCGGCGGCGTGCGCGACGGCGTGCACAGGATCACCCCGATGCCGTGGCCGGCCAGGATGTCGATCGCCCGGTCGAACAGGCCGAAATCCAGCCGGCCCTCCTCCGGTTCGATGACGCTCCAGGCAAACTCGCCCATGCGCACCGTGTTGACCCCGGCGGCCTGCATCATGCGGGCATCCACGGGCCAGCGGGATTCGGGCCAGTGTTCAGGATAATATTGGACACCGTAGTACATGGACGACCTCATCGGCATCTGGCGAACCGACGACGATAGCCCGGAGGGGCGGCCGGAAACCGCGACGCTTCGATGTCGCCCCGCCGTTCGCGCCCCGCTATCGCGGCCCGCTCCCCGCCAGCGCTACAGGGCATCCGGCGCCAATGGCTCGAAGCGGGTCCGAAGCTCCTGCGTCTGGCCGGTCTCGACCGCGCGATAGCCCGACTCGATGATGTCGATGACGTGGCGAGCATGCTCGGCGTTGGCGATCGACGGCGCTCCCTCACGCACCCAATCCACGAGCTGCATCATGTCCTCGAAGACGTGCGACTCCGGCATGCCGGCGTGAGGACCGATGACATGCGGTTCGTGGTCCTCCGGGAGCTTGAGCTCTTCGTCGCCGAGCTTCGTGCCGACGATGGAGCCCTTCGTGCCGTAGATATTGGGCTGGAAGCCCGCCGTGATGCGGCCGGCGGCAGCGGCGTACACGAAGCCAAAGAACGC
>CAYRFV010000274.1:0-2663 GCA_964423545.1 uncultured Anaerolineales bacterium
ACAATCCTCACGCCTCACCCCGGCGAGATGGCGCGCCTCATCGGCGGACGGACCGACGAGATCAACGCCCGTCGGATCGAGACGGCGCGGCGCTGCGCAGCCGACTGGGGCCACATCGTCGTGCTCAAAGGCGCACACACGGTGATTGCGGAGCCGGGCGGCCGCGCCGGGGTCCTCCCATTTGCGAACCCCGTGTTGGCTACGGCCGGCAGCGGCGATGTGCTGGCGGGAGCCATCGTCGCGATGCTGGCGCAGGGGCTGCCGCCCTACGAGGCGGCGGTCTGCGGCGCGTATCTGCACGGCCATGTGGGACTGATCGTCCAGCGCTCCATCAGCATTGCCGGGGTGGGAGCAAGCGAGTTCGTCCGCCGTTTCCCGGAAGCCCTGCGCCATCTCTACCTGGGCCGCTGAGAGCGCTCAACACGAAAAAGCTGGCAGCCGAAACGATCGGCTGCCAGCTTCCCATGGCCGCTCAACACCGCGCTGAGCAGATTACGCCGGCGCGGCCTTGCTCAACTTGGCCTGGGCCTCTTGCACGGCCTCTTGAGCCTTCTTCACGTTCTCCTGTAGGACGATCCGGCCGCGATCAGAATACTGCTCGATCTGGCCGCCGAACTCCTGGCCCTTCTCACCGATCTGCTTGCGCAGTTCCTCGCCGGAATACGGGGTGAGAAGCAACGCAGTCAGGCCACCGACGACCGCTCCGAGCACGATGCCCAGCAGAAACAGAATTGCCGCCCTCATTGCCACACGCTCCTTTCTTGATCCCTATTTGCGCCTGACGGATGGCGGACCGCCGAACAGCGTTCGGACCGCCGACCGCATCCCGTAGGCATAGCTGGATGCCTTCACCACGGGCTGCACCACGTGATCGCCCATGAATGTCGCCGTGCCGCGCATGGCGCCCAACATCTCCTGCGTCGCCTGAAGCATAGGCAACACCTCATCGCGCAGCATCCTGGACAGCCGCACGGTCTGAACGATCAAGACCGACAACAACGCCATCACGATGATAGATGACACGGCAAGGATGATGATCGAGATGTCGCGTGCGGCGGTTAGGGCAGGCATGACATGACCTCCAGGCAGCGATAGTGTAGCACAGGGCAATTGATCTTGCAAGAAGGGATCGCGAGAGGCCGCCTGGCGGGGGCTGGCCGGCAGACTCAGGCGCGGCGCCTGGTTGAGGTGGCGGGTGCTCGCGGCGCCATCCCACCCAAGAGGAGAAGCCGGCAGGCCATGAGGAAGACCACCGCGCCAAGAACTCCTGGCAGCACCCGCACCTGGCCGATCCTGAACCAATCGAACTGAAGCAGGCCTGCAATCATCTGCCCTGCGGCGAAGCCTAGCATTCCCACCAGGAGATCCGCTAACAGCCAACGCCAACCGCCCCTGCGCCAAATGTGGAAGAGCAGGCCACACGCACCGCCAAGCGCCAGACTCAACCACAGGGCTGGCGACAGCAGCACGTCAAGCAACGGCTCGATCATGTTCCGTCCTCTGCACCGGCTTCGGCAATGACGCCGCCCCCCAGGCAGACGTCGCCCTCATAGAACACGGCGGCTTGCCCCGGGGCGATGTCGCGCAGCGGGCGACGGAAGTGTGCTTCCGCCGTGCCGTCGCTGCAGGGTGTCACGAGGGCCGGTGCAGGAGTCGCGCGATAGCGGATCTGAACATCGGCCATGAACGGCCGGTCCGGCGCCTGGCCGGCCACCCAGTTGACCGCGCCAGTGCGCAGCCATGAGCCGCCCAGCTCCTCCTCGCCCCCCACGATCAGCGCATTGCGTGCAACATCGAGCGCCAACACATAGAGCGGACGTGGCGCAGCGATCCCCACTCCACTCCGCTGCCCGATGGTGTACGCGGGCAGACCGCGATGGGTGCCGAGCCGACGGCCAGCCGCATCCAGGATCGGGCCGGGCTGCATCGCTTGCGGCGCCTGCCCGGCCAGGAATCGGCGATAGTCGCCATCCGGCACGAAGCAGAGGTCCTGGCTGTCGTTGCGCGACGCGGTCGGCAATCCCCGCTCGGCAGCCAGCAGACGCACCTGCGGCTTGGCGTACTCACCAACCGGAAAAAGCGCATGGGCCAGATCATCCTGGCCCAATACGCTCAACACGTAGGATTGATCCTTCGCGGGATCGACGCCACGCCAGAGCTGCCAGCGGCCATCGTCGCTGCGGCGGATGCGTGCGTAGTGGCCCGTCGCCAGATGACGCGCGCCCAACCGTCGCGCGTAATCAAGCAGATAACCGAAGCGAATCCGGCGGTTGCAAACCAGGCACGGATTCGGCGTGCGACCCGCGGTATACTCCGCCACCAGAAGATCGACCACCTGAGTTTTGAATGGCTGCGCGGCGTCGATGACATAGAAGGGGATGCCCAGCCGATCGGCCACCCCCTGTGCGTCGTAGATCGCCTCGACCGAACAGCAGCGGTTAGCGCGCGCCTCGGCTGTGCCCCCCACCACCGGCGGCGCTGGCTCAGACCACAGGCGCAGCATCACGCCGATGACCTCGCACCCCCGCTCGACCAGCAGCGCTGCGGCCACCGAGCTATCCACTCCGCCGCTCATCGCTACGACGACCCGGTCAGGCATCTTCAATGAACCTCCTCGGCTTGCCTGAGCCCCGCATCCCGCTTCCGGGTCCGGCTTGGGACCC
>CAYRFV010000274.1:2673-3631 GCA_964423545.1 uncultured Anaerolineales bacterium
GGACCCTCTAGCCACCAGCCCTCAATCGGGACACGATCGCCGCCAGCTTCGCAATGACGAGGTCCACGTCCGCCTCGGTGTTCTCGCGGCCGAGGGTGAGACGCAGCGCTCCCATCGCCTCCTGCGGGGTGACTCCCATCGCAGTGAGCACGTGGCTGGGAGTCGGCGCGCCGGTGGCGCAGGCTGAGCCGGACGACGCCGCCACACCGGCCAGATCGAGCGCAATCAGCAGCGCCTCGGCTTCGACGTCGCGCACGACAAAGCTGGCATGACCAGGAAGGCGGCAGGTTCGATGGCCCGTCACCACCACGGCGGGAATGGCTGCGAGCACGCCGTCGATCAGCCGATCGCGCAGAGCGGTCAAGCGGGCCGCTTCTACACTCCGCTCCTCCTGGACCATTTCGAGCGCCCGCGCCATGCCGACGATGTATGGCACATTCTCAGTCCCCGAACGCCGGCCGCGTTCCTGACCACCCCCGGTCTGCACCGGCAGAAGCCGCACGCCCCGCCGCACGTAGAGCAGTCCGACTCCCTTCGGACCGTAGAATTTGTGGGCTGAGAGCGCGAGCAGATCGACGCCGAGCGCATCCACATCCAGCGGCAAGTAGCTGCCCGCCTGTACGGCATCCGTGTGGAACGGAACCCCGCGCTGGCGGGCGATGGCGCCGATCGCTGCAAGCGGCTGGATCACGCCGACCTCGTTGTTCGCATACATAAGGCTGATCAACGCGGTGTCTGGGCGGATGGCCGCTGCGACGGCGTCCGGATCGATGAGACCGTCCTGACCAACGGGCACATGGGTCACCTCGCAGTCGAAGTGCTCGACCAGGTCGGCGACGGTGTGCAGCACCGCATGGTGCTCGGCCGGCGCAGTGATGATATGCCGCTTGCCTTTCGCGGCGGCCGCCAGCACCGTCCCGCGGATAGCCAGGTTGTCGCTTTCGGTGCCGCACCCGGT
>CAYRFV010000274.1:3641-7430 GCA_964423545.1 uncultured Anaerolineales bacterium
GATGATTTCGGCCGGTTGGCAATGGAGGATCCCGGCAATGCGCCGGCGAGCATCCTCAAGCGCGGCCGATGCGCGCCGGCCCAAGGCGTAGATGCTGGATGAGTTGCCGTAGTTCTCGGTCCAGAAAGGCAGCATGGCTGCCACGACGCGCGGGTCGACGGCAGTGGTGGCGGAGTGGTCCAGGTAGATCATCGTTGCTCCACAACAGCAGCTCGCTGGACTGGTCTGTCGCGTACTTCGCGATCGGGGCGAGCGCCTTGCTGGCTGCACATGTCGCTCCCATCTCCCCGTCGCCAGTTCATATCCAGCCTTTCCGCCATTCTACCGTCAATCCAGACGTCTGACAAGCTTGCTCCTGCGTGACATGACGGGCATCATGTACCGCGCCCTGTCCTCGTGCAACAATAGGGGCAGATCCCGAGCCAGCACCCAGGCTCACCAACAGAACCGCTAATCGTTCGCGTGCCAAGTGCCAACGCACTTGGCACGTCACTTGCACGGAGCTATCTCACCTACGGGAAGTGACATCATGCTCGAAATGTTCACCGAAGCGCGGGGCGTCGCGATAATAGGCGCCTCCACAAGCCCGGACAAACTGGGCTACCAGGTCCTACACAACATCATCCGATATGGCTACCAAGGCGGCATCTATCCGGTCAACCCGACGACGCCTGAGATCCTGGGGCTGAAGGCCTATCCGTCGGTGCTGGAATGCCCCGATCCTGTGAATCTGGCCGTGATCCTCGTGCCGAGCAAGGCTGTGCCGACGGTCATGGAGCAGTGCGGGCAGCGTGGCCTCAAGGGCGCCGTGGTCATCACCGCCGGCTTCCGTGAAGTCGGGCCGCAGGGCCGCGCGCTTGAGCAGCAAGTCATCGACATCTGCCATCACTACGGGATGCGGATGGTCGGCCCCAACGTCTTGGGCATCATCGATACGGTGCTCAATCTCAACGCCTCTTTTGCGGCCGGCATGCCGGATCGTGGCCGGATCGCCTTCATGTCGCAGTCAGGTGCGCTGTGCACTTCGATCCTCGACCTGGCGATGGGCCAGGGCATCGGCTTCTCGCGGTTCTACAGCATCGGCAACAAAGCCGATATCAACGAGTTGGACCTGGTGAAAGCCTGGGCGGACGATCCCGAAACGCGTGCCATCATGGCCTATCTGGAAGGGATCACGAATGGGCCGGAGTTCATCCGCATCGCCAGCAACGTCACCCGCCACAAGCCGATCATCGCGATCAAGTCGGGCACCACCAGCGCGGGCTCGAAGGCAGTCTCTTCGCACACCGGCACCCTGGCCGGCTCCGAGGCGGCCTATGACGCGGCGTTCAAGCAGTGCGGCATCATTCGCGCCGGCTCGGTCCAGGAGCTTTTCGACTACGCCCGGGCATTCGCCCGCCAACCCTTGCTGGAAGGGGACGCCATCGCCGTCATCACCAACGCCGGTGGACCTGGCATCATGGCATCCGACGCCATCGAGCATGCAGGGCTGAAACTGGCAGCTCTCGCCAACGAAACCAAGCTGAGGCTCCAGGCCCAGTTGCCCGCAGCCGCCAGTGTCGCCAATCCGATCGATGTGCTGGGCGATGCCCCGGCCAATCGCTACGCACTGGCGATCGAGGCCGCCCTGAAAGATCCGAACGTCAATGCCCTGCTGCTGGTGCTCACCCCGCAGACGTCGACGCAAATCCCGGAGACCGCCGAGGTGTTGGGCAAGTTGTCCAAGCAGTACGGCAAGCCGGTCTTCGGTGCGATGATGGGCGATGCCGCCATTCGCAAGGGGGTCGAGGTGCTGCGCACCTACGACGTGCCCAACTATCAGGTGCCTGAGCGCGCCGTTTCCGCCATTGCGTCGATGTGGCGGCACCGCCAGTGGCTCAACACGCCGCCACTGGCCGTGGAACCGATGGAGGTCGACCGGGAGAAGGTCGCTCAGGTGTTTGCCAGGGTGCGCGCCGAGGGCCGCGTCACCATCGGTGACGCCGAGGCGCGCGATATCTTGGAAGCGTATGGTGTGCCGCTGCCCAAGGCCGGCCTGGCGGCCACTGCCGACGAGGCGGTGACGCTGGCCGAGTCGATCGGCTACCCGGTCGTGATGAAGATCGCATCGCCGGACATCCTGCACAAGTCGGATATCGGCGGCATCAAGCTGAACATCACCTCGGCCGGCGAGGTGCGCGACGCGTTCGATCTGCTGACCTATCGCGGCCGTCGCTACATGCCGGATGCCACCATCTGGGGCTGCCAGGTGCAGCAGATGGTGAAGGGCGGTCGCGAGGTGATCATCGGTGTGAATCGCGACCCTCAGTTCGGCCCGCTGATTATGTTCGGCCTGGGCGGCATCTACGTGGAGGCGCTGAAGGACGTCACCTTCCGGGTAGCGCCAATCGATCGCCGCAACGCCACTGAGATGCTGGACGAGATCCGCGCCTATAAGCTGCTGCGCGGGGTCCGCGGGGAAAAACCGTCGGATCGGATGGCCATCGTCGACACACTGCTGCGCATCTCGCAACTCGTCTCCGACTTTCCAGAGATCGTCGAGCTGGATATCAACCCGCTGATGGTCTTCGAGCAGGGCCGGGGCGTGTTAGGGATTGACATGCGGCTGGCTTTGAAGTAAGCTCAGTCCAGTGACCACAGGAAACTCACAGGAGCAATCTCATGAAAGCTTTATACGTCACTTCTGCCGAAACCTTCTCCGGCAAGTCGGCTTTATGCATTGGCGTGGGCATCCGCCTGCGCAAAGACGGGCTCCGAGCCGGCTATATGAAGCCGGTCAATGTCAACTGCGAGGTGAACGAGGGCGTGCCCTTCGACGAAGACGTCAACTTCGCCAAGCGGGTTTTCGAGATGAAGGAGCCGTTCGATACGCTGTGCCCTGTCGCCCTGACCCCGGCCAAGAAGGAGCAGCAACTGCGCGGGCCCGAGGTCAACTATGAGCCCAAGCTGCTGGAAGCTGTCGCCAAGCTCGGCGAAAGCTACGACGTGCTCGTGCTCGAGGGTGGGCGCAGCCTGCGCGAAGGGTACATTGCGGGCCTGCCGCCCAAGCGGGTGACCGATCTGCTGGCTGCCAAAACGCTGATGGTCGTGAAGTGGGACGAAGACCTGATGGTCGATCGCATCATGACCGGGCAGAACTACTTCAAGGAAGCGTTGATCGGAGCCGTGATCAATGAGGTGCCACGACCCCAGCTCGATCACGTGCAAGAGACCGTGGTGCCTTTCCTGAATCGCCACGGCATCAACGTGTTAGGCGTGGTGCGCAAGGAGCAACTGCTGGCGGCGCCCAGTGTGCGGGAGCTGGCCGAGGGGTTGGATGCGGAGCTGCTTTGCGCCAACGAATGCTTCGATGAGTTGGTGGAACACTTCCTGGTTGGCGCCATGGGCGCTGAAAGTGCGTTGAGCTACTTCCGCCGCAAGCCGAACAAGGCCGTGATCACCGGCGGGGACCGCACCGACATCCAACTGGCAGCCCTGGAGACCTCGACGCGCTGCCTGGTGCTCACAGGCAACCTGTACCCGGCAGCTCCCGTGCTCAACCGGGCCGACGAACTCTGCGTGCCGGTGCTGCTGACCAGGCTGGACACACTGGCCGCCATCGAGATCATCGAGAGGTTCTTCAACCGCAGCCGCTTCCAGCAGCCCCAGAAGATCGAGCGCTTCTCCGCACTGCTGGACGAGTACTTCGACTACGCCGCGCTCCACGACGCGCTGGGACTCGGCTGACGGACGCCTAGTAGTCTGTCAATGATCAAGTGATGAGTTCGTAGTAGCGGCTTTAGTCGCTGG
>CAYRFV010000275.1:0-7400 GCA_964423545.1 uncultured Anaerolineales bacterium
ATCTGCACCCCGCCGAAGTAGTAGACCGCCGCCTGGCCGAGGTTCGAGATCAGGAAGATGACTGGGAACAGAAACGAAAAGGCGCGCGAGACCTGAATCTGCTGCTGCATCAGCTCCTCGGCCGACGCATCGAAACGAGCCTGTTGCTCCGGCTCCCGCACGAATGCCTTGACCACGCGGATGCCGGCCAGGTTCTCCTGCAGGATCGTGTTGAGCCTGGAGAGTTTGATCTGCACCTTCATGAACATGGGCTGAGTGATGCGCCCGAAGCCCAGGAAGGCAATGAAGGCAATCGGCAGCACAGGCAGGATGACCAGCGTCAACCTGATATTGGTCACGAGGAGAATGAGCAGCGCCGCCACGAGCAGGACGACCGACTGGGCCGCCATCAGCAGTCCCTGTCCGATGAACAGCCGCACCTTCTCCACATCGTCCGTTGCGCGGATCATCAGTTGGCCGGTCTGGTTGCGGTCGTGATAGCTGAACGACAGGCGCTGAATCTTGGCGTAGAGCTCGTTGCGAAAGTCGAAGGCGACGCTCTGTGAGACGCGTTCAGAAAGATAGCCCTGGCCGAATGCGAAGAAGCCACGCATCACGGCGAAGGCCACAATCAACAGCCCGGCGGTGATCAACGCAGTCTCGGCGCCCGACTGGTAGCGGGCGAACTGCTCGGCAGTCCAACCGAGTGCGTCGAGTGCGGCAGGTTGGAGCGCCGCGGGTGCTTTGGCCACGTTCTGCGCCGAAAGGCCGAGCGTGATGGCATCGATGATGCGCTGCACCAACTGCGGCACAGCTAACTGCGCTACGATGGAGACGAACAGTGCACCATATGCGGCCAATGTGAGTTGCCGGTAGTGCCCGAGGTAGCGGATGGCGCGCCCGAGGTCAGCGAGGCTGGGCTTGAGATCGCCAGGTGGGGTGGGTCTGGACTGCAAGGGAGGCCTCCGTAAAAAAGCAGGCATGACAAGCGGGTCATGCCTGCTCACCGCAGATGGGTGATGATCTAGGACAACGACTTGGGTAGATCGCCGGGGGGCAACGCAAACGCTCGATCGATCAACTCGTCAGTTCCCGTCAGATGGCTGACGAGCTCGAACAGAAGCGCCTGCAAATGGCGCGCCTTCTCGCGTCCCAGGCCAGCGAGGCCCTGTGACAGCGAATCGAGCTCACTGGTGAATGGCACCCGCATGATGATCTCCAGGCCGCTCGGCGTGAGGATCAGCGGGATGCGGCGCCGATCCTTCGGATCAGCGCCGCGCTGCACGAAGCGCTTGCGCTCCAGGGTGTCGATCACCGGCACCAGGGTGGCCGGAGCCAACAGCATCCGGCTGCTGAGCTCGCTGATGGTGGCGCTCTCGTGGCTCAACAGGCGCATGACCCCGTATTGCAGGCCGCTGATCCCGGTGCCGCTGGCCTCCAGCCGGCGGTCGAGATCACGCATCGCGGCCTTGTTGACCATGAGGATCAGCAACCGGATCTCTTCGGCTTGCACGCCGGGCTCCATTCCGGGGACCGCCGCGGCCTCGGCTTCGTCGGTTGCCCGAAGGGTCATTGACTACCCTGTCCTTGTCCGGCGCCAAGTCCGCCAAAGCGCCCGGCGCCAACCTGAATGCTGCTGGCCTCCACGGTCCCGTCAGCGCCCTTGCTCCCCTGGACAACGACGCGTTCCCCCGTCTTGATATCGCCCGGCGCGCCGGCAACCGTCTTCTGAATCTGGGTCTTGTCGGTCAGTCTGACCTTCGTAACGTCGTTGGCCGTGCTGATCTCAAGATCGTTACCGCTGATCGACTTGACCTGGCCTGCCACCAGGTTGCCACCGGCCGCACCGGCGCCCACGGCGTTGCGCACGCCACCGGCCTGGGCTGCGGCTGCACCAGCCTGGCCTGTCGCGCCCCCAGCGAGCGCGGCTCCTGCGGGGTTTGCCATCCGCTCAAGGAAAAACCGATCGCGGGTCGCCAGCCCTTCGGTGATGCCCGCTTCCTTGCCCCTGCCGTAGGACCAGTAGCCCACAACGGCCGCCGTCACGACGACCACCAACACCGCCAATGCAATCCACTTGAAGTGCTTCATATCCCTACCATCTCCGCGCGTACTATCTCCACGAGATGACGCGGTCATCGACCCCGTCGTATCTGAGTTGCTTTCCGGCCAATGCGCTGGCCGAAAGGAGCGGTCGCTGGTTGCTGCCATCCGCATTCATGACCCAGATCTCCCACTGGCCGGTGCGATCGGTCAGGAAGGCGATCTGCTTGCCGTCGGGCGACCATGCGGGCGCGGCGTTGTTCCAGGATCGCGCCGGCTGCCCCTTGAGCTGCTGGTCGACGAGCACCGATGCCGGCGTTTCGGTGAGCCGGGCGCGGCCCGTGCCGTCCGCATTGATCGTGTGGACCTCCCAATGGTCGGTCTGGCGATAGGTCGTCGCGATCTTCTTGCCGTCCGGAGAGAAGACAGGGCCGCGATCCTGTGGGTCATCGGTGAGCGGCCAGATGTTGCCGCGCGTGATATCCACGTTGACCAGGCCCCGCTCTCCGGTATACACGATGCGCCACGGATTATTCGGGTCTTGCGTGGGTGCAAACGACTTGACGTCGCCTGGCAGATCGGTATAGGCGCCGGTGGCGACATCCACCGATCTCAGGCGCCAATACGGATCGACCACACGGTAGCAGAGCTTGTCCCCTTCCCTCACGATCTCATCCGCGCCGAAGGGTATGGGAAAGTCATCAGGCAGACACCGCCGCGGCGAGATCGAGCTGCCGCGCTGGATGTTGAGCGTGATCGTCTTGCCGTCGGCCGACCAGGTCGGTGACTTGGGCTGCTGCACCTCGCCCGTCACCTTCCGCTCGCCGCTGCCGTCGGTGTTGATGACCCACAAATCGCCCAGCACCCCGGTGCTGTTGCCCATCCAGCGCGTGAATGCGACCTGTCGCCCGTCGGGCGACAGCGCCGGATCGATGCCGCTGGTCAGATAGCGCAGGTTCGAGCCGTTCGCGTTCATCACGTAGATCGGCCCGCCGCTGGCGGTCTGGAACACAATCGTGTTGCCTTTGGCAGCCGGCGCCGCGGCCCGAGCGGGCGCTGCGGGCGCCTGCGCCACCGGCACGGCCGCGGCGTCGCCGCTGATCTGCACGAAGCTGCCGCTCACCCATCCCGTGCGCCCATCCGCCAGCTTCACCTGGTACCAGGTGGAGCCCGCGTCACGGCCGGTGACCGTGGCAGCGTCGCCCGAACGCAGCACATCCAAGACCGGGTAGCCCGTGCCCGGTCCCTGGCGCAGATTCAGCACATCCGCCGTCACCGTCAGGGTCGGGCCGTCGGCCGCCTGCGCACCGGACGCGAAGCCAGGCGCCAGGATGACTATTCCGAACAAGGCGAGAAGCAAGGCAAATTGTTTCATAGCGTTCCATCCATTCCCTGAGATCCGGCGCCCGCCCTCATTCGTAGCGCAGCGCATCGATGGGGTGCAACGACGCGGCGCGGTAGGCCGGGTAGATGCCGAAGAAGAGCCCGACGGCTGTGGCAAAGAGCGTCGCCATCAGCACCGAGTCCGCGGTGACGACCGAGTTCAGCGTGAATGTGCTGCCCGCGGAGACGGTCGAGATCAGCCTCGCGAGGCCGGCCCCGAGCAAGATGCCGATCAGACCACCCATGATACTAAGTACGGTGGCTTCGGTCAAGAACTGCGCCAGGATGTTGCTGCGCGTGGCGCCGATCGCCTTGCGGATGCCGATCTCGCGCGTGCGTTCGGTCACCGACACCAACATGATATTCATGATGCCGATGCCGCCGACCAGCAGCGAGATGCCAGCGACGCCTCCCAGGAAGAGGGTAAAGACGCCGGTGATCTGGTTCGCCGTCGCCAACAGGTCCTCCTGGCTGCGCACCGTGAAGTCGTCCTCGAAGCGGATCTTGTGGCGCTCGCGCAGCACCTCGCTGATCTGCTGAATGGCAAGCGCCATCTGCTTCTCGTCGGTGGCCTGAACGCTGATCTGATTGACGAGATTGCTGCCGCGGAAGTTGCCGCGCTGCAGCCGCGTGTTCACCGTCGTCAGCGGCACGAGGATCTGGTCGTCCTGGTTGCCGAAACCGCTGCCGCCTTTCGACTCCAGCACGCCAATCACCTTGAACCCAACGTTGTTGATGCGGATCGTCTGCCCCACCGGATCCTCGCCATTGAACAGCGTGTTCATGACGCCCGAACCGATCACTGCCACGGTCGAACGGGCCGTCACGTTGGCGGGGTTGATGAACTCGCCGGACTGCACCTTGTAGTTGCGGACCGTCTCGTATTCGGGCGTCACGCCGACAATCTGGGTGTTCACATTGTTGCCCATGTAGACGACCTGCCCGAAGTTGCGCACTTCGGGCGCCACCGCCGCGATGGCCGACAGCCCCTGCGCACCGAGCGCGACGGCATCGTCGTAGGTGAGGGTCTGTGCGGAACCCTGATTCGTGCGCACGCCGCCCTGGCTCGTGCTTCCCGGAGAGACGAAGATCAGGTTGCTGCCCATGCTGTTGATCTGCGCGTTGATCGCCTGCTGTGCGCCCCGGCCGATGCCCATCAGCGCGATGACGGCGGCGACGCCGATGATGATGCCCAACATGGTCAGCGCAGCGCGCAGCTTGTTGGCGCCCAGGCTGCGCAATGCGATGCGGATGCTTTCAATGAGAGTCATATGCCCGCTCCCTCGACGACGCCGGCCGCTTCGACGGCTTCGGCCACCTCTTCAGCGATGGTTGAGACGTGGCGCCGCTGGCCATTGCGCTCGTCACTGAGGATCTTGCCGTCCCGGATGTGAATCACCCGCTCGCACTGCGCGGCGATGTCAGGATCGTGCGTCACCATCACGATCGTGAGCCCCTGCACCTTGTGCATCTCGTGGAAGAGATCCATGATCTCGGCGCCCGACTTCGAGTCCAGGTTGCCCGTGGGCTCGTCGGCGAGAATGATCGCGGGATCGGTGATCAGCGCGCGCGCGATCGCCACGCGCTGCTGTTGGCCGCCCGATAGTTCGTTGGGCCGATGATGCAGGCGTTCGCCCAGTCCCACCCGCTCCAGGGCTGCCACTGCGCGCTTGTGGCGATCGCGCGCGCCGGCGTAGACCAGGGGCAACTCCACATTCGCCAGCGCCGAAGTGCGCGAGAGCAGATTGAACGTCTGGAAGACGAATCCGATCTTGCGGTTGCGCACCTGCGCCAGTTGCTTGTCGTTCATCTTGGCGACTTCGATGCCGTCCAACTTATAGGAGCCGGCTGTGGGCTGGTCGAGGCAGCCGATCACATTCATCAGCGTCGACTTGCCCGACCCGGAGGGGCCCACGATCGCCACCCATTCGCCCTCCCTGATCGTCAGACTCAGGCCGTCAAGGGCGTGGACTTCCGAATCGCCCATCCGGTAGACCTTGTAAACGTTTTCTATCTCAATCATGCTCGACCTCGCTCTTCGCGCGCCGGCGGGAGAGATCCCGGCCGTATTTGGCCCTAGCGCGGGATCATGACCGGCCCACCCGGTCCGCCCGGCCCACCCAAGCCGCGATTCTGCGTCGTTGTCGTCCCGACTACCACCACATCGCCCTCGTTGAGCCCGCTGACGATCTCGGTCTGCGAATCGCCGCTCATGCCGGTGACCACCGGCGCGTCCAGGCTCCGGCCCTCGAACAGCACGGTGACCATCTTCTGCCGGCCCACGTTGCGAATGGCCCGGTTGGGCACCATCAACACATCGTTTCGCTGATCGGTGACGATGTTGACGTTCGCGGTCATGCCGGTCTTCACACCCGCCGACGGCTTCTTGATAGCGATCGTGACGGGGTAGTTGACCACGCCTTGCGTCTGCACCCCGGCCGGCGCCACCAGGATCACCTCGCCGTCCAGGTTGACGTTCGGCAGTGCGTCCAGGCTGATCTGCGCAACCTGCTTCTCTCTGATCTTGCTGACATCCACCTCGGCCATGTTGACGATAATCTCAAGATTGTCTAGGTCAGCCAGTGTAATGGCGCCCGTGGCGCCGCTTGTCGGGCCGGCCTGGCCCGCGACGATGTTGACCGCGGTGACCGTGCCATCGAACGGCGCAATGATCCGCGCCTGCTTCAGCTTGTTTTCGGCCTGTCGCACGGCGATCTCAGCCTGGGTCACTTGCTGCTGGGCGATGTCGAGCGTGGCTGCGTCGGGGCCCGCAAGTATCTTGTCCAGGTCGTTCTGCGCCTGGGTCACCTGGGCCTTGGAGGAGATCAAGTCGTTCTCGTTGGCTTGAAGCTTCGCCAGGTTCGCCTGTGCCTGCTGAAGCTGCGAGAGCGCCTGTGCCACCTTCGATTTGGCATCGGAGCCGGATGTCGCCTGCGAGGCTTCGTAATTTGCCTTGGCCTGGTTGTAGTCGATGGTGGCGCTTTGGAGCGTCACCGACTCCTGGCGTGCGGCGATGTTCGGGGCCGTCGCCACGCGATCGTAGGCCGCCTGGGCCTGCTGCAGCGCAGCGAGCGCCTTCTGATACTGCGCCGTCGCCGCGTCGATCGTGCTGCCGGAGGCGGCGGCCGACTTCACGGCGGCATCATACGCGGCTTGTGCGCTGGCGACAGCAGCCTGGGCCGCCGTCAGCTCGCTCTTGGTCGGGCCCGCCGCCAGCTTGTTGTAGCTGGCCTGGACCGACTCCAGCCGCGCGCGCGCGTTGGCGATATCCTGTTCGGTCGACGGCGTCTTGGTCTGTGCGAGCTTGTTCTGAGCGATCTTGAGATTCACCCTGGCGTTCTCAAGCTGGAGCTGAAGATCGTTGAGATCGAGCTCGCCCAGCACTTGCCCGGCTTTCACCCGGTCGCCGGCTTTCACGTTGACCTTCTCCACCGTCCCGCTCTGTCCGAAGTTGAGCGTGACCTGTTGACGGGCGGTGATGTTTCCCGCCGCGTTGACCGTGGCCGTCAGATTGCCGCGCTGGACGGTGGCGGTGTTCTGTGGGCTTGTCGCTGCTTTGGTGGCGGACTGGGCGCTGGCTCCGGCGCAACCGCCGAGCAGCGCTGCCGCTCCGATGATGAGCGCCATTCCGGCAAGTCGTTTCATCCTGCGAGTTCCTTTCGCACAGACCTCGAGAGGCCTGCGAGCGCGTGATACGCGCCTACATTATAGGGCGCGAAAGCGTAGGGTGCAAATGATTTGTACCCTAAACAAATGAGAGGATGATGAGAGGCGCGTTAGGATCCGGTTGGGGTGACGTCCGACGGGAACGACCCTGCCGGAGGCGGCGGCGCCGTCGCTGCCGGGGGCCCGGGCGACCGGTCGGCGGCCTCCCACAGGTCGACCATCACCAGCGGAATCAGGGGAGTGATCCAGGCGAAATACTGCCGAAACAGCACCGCGTTGAAATCCACGAAGGCGATCATGGCGAACAGGGAAGCCGTATACCTCCCGAT
>CAYRFV010000276.1:0-7393 GCA_964423545.1 uncultured Anaerolineales bacterium
GTGGAATATGTCGTCTCGACCTACCGCGGTGATCGCTACAAGTTCCGTTCGGTCTTGCAGGCCGGCGGCTGACCCGGTTGTGCGCTCAGCCGATGGGCGCACAACGATGCGACCGATGCGTGTGAGACCCAGTGACCCGATCGGAGGAGGTCGGCAGTGAGTAGCACCATCGTCAATGACGCTCGCGCCCCGGTGTCCGACCTTGGGCTGTCCATTGGTGCGGCGATGAAGAAGGTCACGAACAACTACGTCTTCAGGCGCACCGTTGTCGCCTTCGTGAAGATCCTGATCGTCGTCACCCTGACTTTCTTTCTGATCCGGCTGATGCCAACCAATCCCGTCGAGGTCTATATCAACGAGCTGATCACTCAGTATGGAATGTCGGCGGATGAAGCGCGCAATCAGGCGGCCGCATTGCTGGCTATCGATCTCGATGCGCCCCTCGGCCAGCAGTACCTGCAATACCTGCAAGAACTGGCGCAAGGGAATCTGGGCACCTCCTTTCGGTCGAAGGGCACCTCGGTTAACGCCATGATCGGGAAGTTTCTGCCCTGGACCCTGTTTAGCGTCGGAACGGCGCTGTTGATCAGCTTCGCTCTGGGGATGCTCCTGGGCATGTGGGCTGCCTACCGGCGCGAATCGATCGGCGACCACGCCATCACCACGGTCTCATCGGTCTTCAGCTCCATCCCCAACTACCTCGTCGGCATCATGCTGGTGGTCTTCCTCGGCGTTCAGTGGAAGGTGTTGCCCATCACGCAGATGCGCGGTTCCATGTCGCCTGGGATGGAGCCCGGTTTCACCCTCGCCTTCGTCAAAGACATCTTTTTTCATGCCGCGCTGCCCATCGCGACCTACATCCTGACAACGATCGGCACGTGGGCGTTAGCCATGAAGAGCAGCACCATGGCCACCTTGGGAGAGGACTACGTGACAGTGGCCAAGGCGCGTGGCCTGCCTGAACGTCGCATCATGACGGGTTATGTGGGACGGAACGCGTCGCTGCCGCTCTTCACATCGCTGGCAATCAGCATCGGTTTCATCGTCGGCGGGTCCATCCTGATCGAGTTCATCTTCGTCTATCAGGGGGTCGGCCAGCTTCTGCTGAGCAGCATTCAGAGCCGCGACTATCCGGTGATGCAGGGCATCTTCCTGATCATCTCGATTGCTGTCATCCTGGCGAACCTGCTCGCCGAATTCCTCTACAGCCGGCTCGATCCGCGCGTGCGTGTGGCGGGAGGCAAATGACATGGCATCCTTCTGGCACAGCCTCAAGAAGACGATGCGCTTGATGACGCACAACAAGGTGGGGTTCATCGGCTTCCTGGTGGTCGTTTTCTTCATCCTGATGTCGTTCATCGGTCCCCTGTTCGTCCCATTGGATCGCACGACCAAGGTTGATCAGATCTACGCGCCGATCTCGCTCCAGCATCCGCTGGGCACTGACTTCTCAGGGCGGGACGTGCTGTCTCACGTGGTGCACGGCGGCCGCGATGTGTTGATCGTCGCCTTCCTGGCTGGAGCGATTTCCACACTCATCGCCATTGTGCTCGGCTCGCTCAGTGCGCTGGCAGGAGGCCGGCTCGACAGCGGCATCATGGGGTTCGCGGATGTCATGCTCACCATCCCGACGATTCCACTGCTGATCGTCCTCGCCGGCCTGCTGCGTTTCGATAGCGTGCTTTTCCTGGCCGTCATCCTGGGGTTGTTGTCTTGGCCGAGCCTGTCGCGCGCCATCCGGGCGCAGGTGCTCTCGCTGCGCGAGCGTGACTTCGTCGAATCGGCACGGGCCCTCGACCTCGGCACTGGGCACATCATCCTGCGCGAGATCATGCCCAACATGGCAAGCTACCTGGTAGTCAGCCTGATCTTCGCCATGACTGCCGCCGTCTATGCCCAGGTGGGCCTGGTTTTCCTGGGATTGGTGCCGATGTCGGGGACCAACTGGGGCGTCATGCTGCAGCTGGCCTGGACGAAGGGCGCGATCTTCTATCCGAAGGCCTTCTGGTACATCATGGGGCCGGTGGCTGCGATCGCCATCTTCCAACTGGCATTGGTTTTTGCCAGCCGCTCGCTCGAAGAGATTTTCAACCCCCGGCTCCGCACCGGTGTATGATCGCGTCAGCGAAGGGAGTCTTGTCCGCATGCAGCCATCCGTCGCGACCCACCGCCAGCATGTCAAGGACGAAGTCACTTTATCGGTCGACGACCTGTGGGTGACCTACCTGGCGGGTCGCGGCACCGTCAAGGCGGTGCGCGGGGTCAGCTTCGACCTGCGCCTGGGTGAAACGCTGGCGTTTATCGGCGAGAGCGGCTGCGGGAAGACTACCCTGGGCCTGGGTCTGATTCGCCTCCTGCCGAAGACGGCGCGCATCGAGCGCGGCCGGGTCCGCTATAGCCGGAACGGCATGGT
The DNA here is from genome assembly GCA_964423545.1 of uncultured Anaerolineales bacterium. Taxonomy (GTDB): domain Bacteria; phylum Chloroflexota; class Anaerolineae; order CG2-30-64-16; family CG2-30-64-16; genus JALOOE01. The sequence goes on from CAYRFV010000276.1 coordinate 2,414, forward strand.
CAGCGATGTATTGGCGATGGATGCCGAGGCCATGCGATCTTTTCGCTGGAAGGAATGCGCCATGATCTTTCAGGGCGCCCAGAACGCATTCAATCCTGTCTTGCGCATCCGTGAGCAGGTCTGGGACACGGCGCGCGCTCATGGCGAGTCGAACACGGCTCGGGTGAACGCTCGGATGCTCGACCTGTTCCGGCTAGTGTCGCTCGACCCCAACCGGGTGATGAACTCCTATCCGCACGAACTGAGCGGCGGCATGCGGCAACGCGTGCTTCTGGCGTTGGGGCTGCTGCTCGATCCACAGCTTCTTATCCTGGACGAGCCTACCACTGCGCTGGACATCCTCACGCAGCGGTCGGTGATCGAGGTGCTGCGCAACCTGCGCGACCAGATCGACTTCTCGCTCATCATGATCTCGCACGACCTCTCGCTGGCCGCGGAATTGGCCGATCGCGTGGGCACCATGTACGCCGGCAGCCTGGTCGAGGTGGCCGACGTCAACGATACGTACTATCACCCCTATCATCCATACACGATCGGCCTGATTCGTGCGGTGCCCACACTGAGCGGCGGGCGACAGGAGCTCATCTCGATTCCCGGTTCGCCGCCGGATCTGATTGATCCGCCCCAAGGTTGCGCCTTCCATCCGCGATGCCCCTACGCCACCGGCCGCTGCCGTGAAGGGCAGCCGTCGTTGGAAAGGGTGGACCTGAATCATCAGGTCGCCTGCTGGAACTGGCAGGCAGTGGCGGCCGATCATGGCGCCCGCCTGCTGCTGGCGGCCGAAAAGGAGTAGGCCTCGATGGCGGCAATCATGACGATGGTGAACCTGGAGCGAAGCTTCAAGGTCGGCCGGAGCATCGTGCGCGCCGTCGATGACGTATCTTTATCGATCGGTGAGGGCGAGGTAGTTTGCCTCGTGGGGGAGAGCGGCTGCGGCAAGACCACGACCGGCAAGATGGCGGTTGGCTTACTGCGCCCCACAGGCGGAGAGGTGCGCTTCAGAGGCCAGGATATCTTGAAGATGAACACCGGCGACTTCCGGAAGTACCGGCAGGCCGTGCAGATCATCCATCAGGATCCTTATTCCTCCCTGAATCCGACGCAGGCGATCGTCGATATCATCAGCGCCCCGCTGCTTCGACACGGCATGGCGCGCAATCGACTCGAAGCGCGCAAGCTCTCCGCCGACTTCCTGCGCCGCGTCGATTTGACGCCTCCAGAGGATCTGCTGGACAAGTATCCGCATCAACTCAGCGGCGGTCAGCGACAGCGCGTGTCGGTCGCCCGCGCGCTCACCGTCAACCCCTCCTTCATCATGGCCGATGAGGCGGTGTCGATGCTCGATGTCTCGATTCGCGTCAGCCTGCTGAAGATGCTGGCACGTTTCCGCGATGAGATGGGGATGACCTATCTGTTTATCACGCACGATCTGGCCGTCGCTAAGTTCTTTGCGTGGGACGGACGCATTGCCGTGATGTACCTGGGACGGGTGGTGGAGTTGGGGCCGACACCGCGGCTGATCAGCCATCCGCAGCATCCGTACACCAGGGCCTTGCTCTCGGCCATCCCTGAGGCCGATCCGGTGGCGACGCGGGAGAAGGAGCGCGTGCAGTTGCGCAGCATGGATGTACCCAGCCTGCTGAACGTGCCGTCCGGTTGTGCGTTTCATCCTCGCTGCCCGCGCTTCGAGGCGGGCCTGTGCGACCGCGAGGCGCCGCGGTTGATCGGCATCGGCAACGCCGTCCAGACGGCCTGTCATGTGGTGGCACGCGAGCACGGCATCCAATGAGCCCTGAAATCGGCCTGGCGGCCGCGCGAATCGCCCTCTTCCTCATCGTTGCCGGTGGGCTGTCGCTGCTCTGGGTGCCGCGTGGCAGCGCGGAATCCGTGGTGTTGATCTTGACGATCGGCATGGGCGTGGTGATGCTGGCAGGGGTGGCGTTGCTGAGCCGCTTGGGTATCCCGCGTGGGGCGCGCCGGCCCAGGGGCAATGCGGATGAGGCGCCGAACCGTGAGGTCGACTAAATGAGCTGCGTGCCTGAACTCAAGGCCGTGATCCTGGCCGCCGGCCGGGAGGTGGGCTGGCCGGAGAACCGACCGCTACTGCTGCAGAGGCTGGGTGACCGCGTCATCCTTGATTATGTGGTCGAGAACGCGCGCCAGGTTGTGGCGCCGGCCGACCTGTATGTCATCATCGGCCCCGGCGAGAGCGAGATTCAGGCGTATCTGGGCAGCACTTGCCGCTACGCGGTGCAGGAGGAGCGGCGGGGCACCGGCCACGCCGTGTTGCAGCTCCAGTTGCACTTGAGCGGCTACCGGGGTGACCTGCTGATTCTGTACGGCGATACGCCCCTCTTTCGCCCCGGATCGATCCGCGGACTACTCAACCGGCACCGACTGCGCCAGGCGACCCTGACACTACTGACCGCAGTGGTGGATCGGCCGCTGCCCTATGGCCGGGTCATTCGGGATGTCGAGGGTCGCATCGTGGATGTGATCGAGGAAGCCGAGGCTTCGGAGAAAGTGCGGCAGATTCGGGAGCTGAACGTCGGCGCCTATGTCGTGCGCGCCGAGGCGATCTTCCCCGCGTTGGCCCGGCTGATGCCTGCTTCTGACGGCGACCTGCGGCTCACAGATTGTGTCCACCAGTTGATCCGATCGGGGCTGGAGGTCGAGAGCTATCAGATCTACGATCAGGACGAGGTGCAGGGGATCAACACCGCCGAGGACCTGGCGGCAGCCGAGTTCATCCTCCAGAAGCGGCTCTTCCGGCCGAGGCGGCAGGAGGAGGAGAATCTGATTGCATTCGGGACAGGCGGTTGGCGAGCCGTGATCGGTGAAGGCTTCACGCTGCACAACGTCCGGCGGCTGGCGCAGGCGCTTGCGAACAGCGTCACCTGCCGAGGCGATGAGCGGCGAGGCGTCCTGATCGGCTTCGACCGGCGCTTCCTCTCCCGGCAGGCCGCAGAAAGCTCGGCCGAGGTCTTCGCAGGCAACAACATCCCGGTGACGCTGCTGACCGAGGACGCGCCCACCCCCCTGATTACCTACGCCACCGCCCGCCTGAACGCCGCATACGGTCTCGCTTTCACGGCCAGCCACAATCCGCCCGAGTGGAACGGGCTCAAGGTCTTCAGGCGCGACGGCGCACTCCTGCTCGACGATGAGACGCGTCAGATTGAGGCGGAGGCCAACCGCCTGACGGCGCGGGACGTGATCAAGCTGGAGTTGGACCTGGCGCTCGCCGCAGGCGTCGTGAAGCGGCAGGACTTCACCAATGCCTATGTGGACGCCGTGGAGTCGCTGATCGACCTGGCTGCGATCCGCGGGGCCGGCCTGCGAGTTATCGTCGACCCGATGTACGGGGTAGGCCAGCTCACCCTGGGCACGATCCTGACCGAGGCCCGCTGTCGGGTGACCTTCATCCATGAGCGGCATGATCCGCTCTTTGGCGGGCGGTCGCCCACGCCGAACCTGGATGCGCTGCGCATCTTGCAGACCCACGTCGTCGAGGGGCGATACGACTTGGGTCTCGCTACGGACGGCGATGCCGACCGCATCGCGATTCTGGACGAGCGGGGACGCTACGTCACCGTGAACGACGTCCTGCTCCTTCTATACTGGTATCTGCATGAGGTGCGCAACGAACGTGGGGGCGTGGTGCGTAACCTGGCGACGACCCATCTGCTTGACCGCCTGGCAGACCGCTTCGGCGAGACGTGCTACGAGACGCCGGTCGGCTTCAAGCACATTGCGGCCGCAATGCTCGCTCACAAGGCGCTGCTGGGTGGCGAGTCATCGGGCGGGCTGACGGTGCGTGGCCACATCCTGGGCAAGGATGGCATCTTCGCGGCCGCGCTGGTCGTGGAGATGCTGGCGAAGACGGGCGCCAAGGTATCGGAGTTGCTGGAGCACGTTCACGACATGACGGGAAAGATGTACTCCCTCGAGGAGGATCTGCCGGCGACGCCAGAAATGCGCGTGGCGGTGCCCAGGCGCCTGCATGAGGCCTCCGCCACCCATATCGGATCGTATCCCGTGGTGAGAGTCTCGCAGATAGATGGCACCAAGCTCTATCTGGAGAACGACAACTGGGCGCTTCTGCGCTTCTCCGGCACGGAGCCCGTACTCCGCCTCCTCGTCGAAGCCGATACGCCGGCTAAGGCGGAGAATCTGATGGAGTGGTTGAGGCAGTTTGTGAAGTGACTCGTGGGTTGTGAAGCGTGCCCCGTAAAAGCACGCCTTCTTGCCTCACCATTCGCGCCCCAGGTCAGGGAGAGGAGGTGATGGTTTGCCAGGAGCAGTCTCGTGGATCGTGCGTCGTGACCGTGTGAGTCGATCTATCTTACTAAGGAGGAATGCCATGTCTCGCTTCTATCGCGTCTTTGCATTGGTGTTGATGGCGGTCTTCGTGTTGTCCGCCTGTACACCGGCTCCCGCGCCGGCGCCTGCCGCGCCAGCCGCGCCAGCGGCGACCCAGGCGCCAGCCGCGCCGGCGGCCAAGGCTGAGCCGACGAAAGCCCCGGCGGCCGCTCCTGCCGCCAAGGCCGGGGCGGAATACCATGGCGCGTTCCCGTATGAGGTGCCGCCCAAGGGGCATCTCAACTCCTACGTGACGGCGGCCATCCCGACCGGCATCGGCCCCTATCAGGATCTGTTGCACCTGCCCGCTGCGCGCTACTACTGGGCGGACGGCAAGTGGCTGCCGTTGCTGGCCGAGAAGTGGGGCTTCCAGCCGCCTAACAAGTTCACCATGAACCTGCGCAAAGGACTGACATGGTCCGACGGCAAGCCCATCACCTCGAAGGATGTCGTCGACACCTTCAACTTGGGCCGCCTGTTCAAGTGGACAGTCTTCAAGTACGTGGATTCGGTCAAAGCGTTGGACGACGCCACCGTCGAATTCACCATGAGCACCCCTTCGACCGTGGTTGAGCGCTATGTCTTGACACAGAACATCCGGCCTTCCGCAACCTACGG
>CAYRFV010000277.1:0-5154 GCA_964423545.1 uncultured Anaerolineales bacterium
TGGCGTTGGCCCAACGCTCCTGGTTGGCGAAGAGCCAGTCATGCATCGCCCAAAACTGCTTGGGGTCCTGTTGTCCCGCACAATAGGCCGCTTTCGCAGCCGGCATCGCATTGGGATGGATGTTCAGCGGGAAATGACGGAAGACGGTGACCACCTTGCCCTTGGCGCCGTACGCTTCATCCAGACGCGGGCCTGTCTCCTGCTCGTGACGCGCGCAGAATGGGCACTGGAAGTCCGAGAAGTCGATGATCTTCACCGGCGCCTTGGGGTCGCCGCGATAGAAGTTGCCGTCGGCGTCCACTCCCACGGGCATCGCCGGACGTCCTGCCGCGGCAACCGCGGCGGGGGTCGGCTGGCTGCCGGCGGCCGGCGCGGCGGACTGCGGCTTCTGGACGCTCTCGATCGCCTGGTCAAACTCCTCCGGCGACACCAGGCCCGGCACGCGCAGGCCGGTCGCCTGCGCCGGGTTGAGCACCAGGTAGTACGGCGTCTGGGTCACGTTCACCTGCTGCGCCAGCTCCAGATCCGCGTCCAGCTGCGCCTGGCCCGGCGCATCGGCCAGGCACTTCTCGAACCTGGCGGCATCCAGGCCCAGCGCCTTGGCGTAGCCGACCGTGGCGGCGTTGTCGCCGTCTTTCCACTTACCCTGATTGGCGACCAGGCTGTCAGCGAACTCCCAGAACTTGCCCTGATCGGCGGCGCAGAGCGCGGCGATTCCGGCCTTGGGCGCCGTGATCGGCAGCAGCTTGTAGACGAGCCGGACCTGGCCTGGCTTGACGAATTTCTCGCGCAGGCCCGCCTCGACGGTCTTGGCAGCTTCGACGCAATCGGGGCAATTGAAGTCGCTGAAGATGAACACCAGCACAGGCGCATTCTCAGAGCCAAGCGTGGGACTGCCGTCATAGGTGATGCCCGGACGGCTCGGATCCGCGTCATACGGCTGCACGTTGGGCGGCAGCGGCGTCGGGGTCGGCGGAGGGCGCAGCCCCTGCTCGGCCTTGGCGATCACCTTTTGGAACTCCGAGAACGGGTAAGCGCCAGCGAGCAGCCATTCGTTGATGAAGAAAGCCGGCGTTCCCTGCACGCCCATCTTCGTGCCGTCGTCCAGATCGCGCTGGATGCGAGCATCGGTCTTGACATCCTTCATGCACGCGTCGTACTTGGCGCCGTCCACACCGAGCGCGAGCGCTTGCTTGCGGAACTGATCGGGCGCATCGGATGCGGGCGACCAGCTATTCTGATTGGCGTAGAGCCAGTCGTGCATGCCCCAGAAGTATTTGGGGGCCTGCTGGCCTGCGCAGTAGGACGCTTTCGCAGCCGTCAAAGCGTGGTTGTGACCCAACTGCGGCAGCGGGAAATGACGGTAGTACTGAACCACCTTGCCGGGAGCAATGTACGTTTCATCCAGAAGCGGGCCCGTCTGCTGTTCGTGACGGGCGCAGAACGGGCACTGGAAGTCGGAGAATTCGACCAGTTTGACCGGCGCCTTCGGATCACCGCGGTAGAAGTTGCCGTCGGCGTCCACCCCTACGGGCAAGTTGCCTGGGCGAGCCGGCCTGGCGGCGCCGGGGGCGACCGGACCGGCCTTCTCCGCGGCAGGCGCGGTGGCCGGCGTATTGGCGGCTGCGGCCGGCGTCGGCTGGGCTGCCTGGCCCGGCGCCGGTTGCCCCGGCGCGCCGGGAGCGCAGGCCACGCCGACCAGCACGACCAGGGCGAGCGTCAGGCCCAGGAGCACGGCCCCAGACCTGGCGCAAGGACGGAGTTGCCTCATGAAAGCCTCCTTGATCGAGTAGCAGAGGGTCGACATCGGCCGCGGCAGCTCACCGGCGCGCCCATTGCTGCAGAAAAGTCTCTGTCAATCCGAAGATGACGGCCAATGTGATGGCGATCAGACCGGTGAACTCGCCGATCAGGCGCAGTCCGATGCAGATTGTCGCCCAGAGGCCGAACCAGAATGCGATGCGCAGCGCAACCACGGGCCGTTCGCCGGCGCCTGGCATGCCCAGGCGGCTGGCAACCATCCAGATCACAGGCGCTGCGGTCATGGTCACGGCAAGCGCCAGCACCGGCAGGACCACCGCCAGCGCGACCGCTGAGACAGACAGGACCCCGGTGAGTGCGATGAGGGCGGCCCAGCCCATCAACGCCAGCGGCACGCTCAGAGCCCACAAAGCGCGCGACGACATCGTCCTCCCCTTGCTGCGTCCAACGCTGTTGTCATTGCATCCCATCTATTGTCGAGCAAGCGGGAGCATTATACTCGACAAGCAGCAGCCGGTCTAAAACGCCGGTCCAGGTTGCCACGCTTGCCGGCCCGGCATCGGCTCAGGCGGACTCCACCAGCCCGTCGCCCACCGGCCTTCGCACGGGCACGCCGTCGATGGTCACAGTGCTCGTCTGCGCGGCACGGTCGAGCGGCGCGCGGTCGGCTGAGAACGGCAGCGCCTGAAGCGCGAGTTCAACGTGCTCCTTCAGCGTCTGCCCATCCGGCTTGCGCCGGCCCAGGCTGCGCAGCGATGCCACCATCGCGCCGGTGAGCTGCTCTGTGAGCTGCTTCAGGGCGGCGGGACTGATCCGCTCGCCGCGCTCGAACCAGACCGAGGCGGCATAGCCCATCACGACCGTGGTGGAGCTGGCAATCGCTGCGGACAGCAGCCAGCCGGGCACACCTCCCAACTTGCTGAGCTGTTGGAAAAGAGTCCGGCCGATGAGCCCCAACCCGAAGGTGGCAATCAACTCGCGCGCCACCGAAACGGTGACCGGCCGGTTGTAGATGCGCGCAATCCCCACCACCATCACCGATTGGGCGGCGATCAGCGGCACGAAGTCGATGATCGGGATCGGTGTGAGGGCAATCACGGCGGCCAACCCGGCGCCCGTCACGATGGAGCGGGAGACCAGTTTCCAGCGGTACGCGGGCAGCGCGCTGCCGAGCGCAGCGATCAGCTCCGGCTCGGAGACCGCGATCGCCATCAGGACGCGACTGACATTGTCACCCTCTTTCGCCGAGATGGGGATGACTTGCTCCGGCTTGAGGCCCAGGTTGCGCGCCGCGGCCTGCACCACGGCGTCCAGATCGCGCCGCACCAGGTCGCTCTTGTTGAGCACCGCGACATGCGGCTTGCCGAGCGCAGTCAGCGTATTGAACAGCGCCAGCTCACCCTGCTTGACGCCCTGCACCGCGTCGAACATGATCACCAGGAAATCGGCTCGCTGGGCGGCGCTCAGCGCGTGTTGGCGCTCGCTTTCGCCCAGCGAGCCGGCCGCGTCCGCGCCCGGCGTGTCGACCACGGTGAACAACCCGGCTTCGGCCTCCTGGTTCACGCGCGTCGTGCCCGGCACGGGGCTGACGGCGGCCTGATCCTCTTTCGCCTGGATGAACTGGTTGTAGAGGGTCGATTTGCCGACATTGGCCGGCCCGACGATGGCGACCTTCCGCTTGCGGCCAAATGCGGTCTTGACGTGGGTCGACGCCATGCCGACCAGCAGCCGCAGGAGCTGATGCTCCGACGGCATCCCCTTGAAGACCGATTGGAGCGCGGCGCGCTCATCGGGGGACAGCGAGGCCCAGACCTCGTTGAGCTGCCCCTGGGTTTCCTGCGGCAGCGTCCTGGTGATGTCGTTGATCGATGACATGCGCTAATCCTGACGTAGTTCGAGATGAGATTGTGTGAAGCGCGCCACCGCGGCCAGATCCACAGTCACGCCGAGCCCAGGGGCCCTGGGCACGTCGATGGTGCTGTCGGCGTTGAGGCTGAAGCGTTCGACGGTGATGTCCTGGGCATAATAGCGGTCGGTGGCGGAGATGTCGCCGGGCAGCGTGAAGCCGGGCAGGCTCGCGAGCGCCAGGTTGCCCGCGCGGCCCACCCCCGTCTCCAGCATCCCGCCGCACCAGACGGGCACGCCGCGACCGCGGCATAGATCGTGGATGGCAACCGCTTCGCCCAGGCCGCCGACGCGCCCCGGTTTGATGTTGATGACGCGGCAAGCAGCCATCTCCAGCGCCTGGCGAGCGTGGCGCGCAGACAGGATGCTTTCATCCAGACAGATCGGCGTGCGAAACTGCGCCTGGAGCAGCCGGTGATCCCAGAGATCGTCCTCTGCAAGCGGCTGCTCGATCAACAGCAGGCCGAGGTCATCGAGGGGCTGCAGCGCCGGCGCCGAATCGAGCGTGTAGGCCGAGTTGGCATCCACCTGCAGCCGGATCGACGGAAAGGCGCCGCGGACCGCCTGCGCGTCCGCCACGTCGCGACCGGGCTTGATCTTGATTTTGATGCGGCGGTACCCCTGCGCCAGGTAGCTCTCCACCGTGCGCACCAGCGCCTCAGGCGAGGGCTGGATGCCCACCGAGACCCCCACGTCGACGCGCTCGGCCGCGGCCCTGCCACCGAGCAGCTCGCGCAGCGAGCGACCCTCGCGTTGGCCCTGGAGGTCCCAGAGCGCGAGCTCCAGGCCAGCCTTCGCCATCGGATGGCCGCGCACGCGGCCGGCGCGGCGCTGAAAGTCGGCCGGGCCGGCCACGTCCTGCCCGAGCAGCGTGGGCGCCAGGAATGCAGTCAGGATGTGCCAGGCGGTGCCGGCGGTCTCATAAGCATAGCCGGGATCGCGATCGGCCACGCACTCGCCGTAGCCGACCAGGCCCTCGGAATAGACGGCCAGCAGAATGCATTCCCGCTCGGCGACGCGACCGAACGAGGTCTCGAACGGGCTGCGCAACGGCATGCGCAGATGATGGAGGTGGATGCGATCGATCACCATCGGCAGTACCTCTCAGAGCCGCGTCAACAGATAGGCGGTGCGCGGGACCGGCCCCGGCTCATATACGAAGTCGGTGACCGAAAGACCGGATGCAAAGAGCGCATCGAAGACCGCGCGCGTCGCCAGCCGCCACGCATAGGCTGCGGTGCGATCCGCGGCTTTGAGCGCCTGGAAATCGGGGGGAATCTCGAGCAGCACCGGACCCTCGGCCGGACCGCGGTCTAACTCTTCAGGCGCAGGGAGCCGCAGTGAGCCGTCCGGCCCAGGCGGCGAGGTCGGCCGGTGAGTCGTACAGCGCCTGGCTGGAGACCGACTGGGTGGCCACGAGCAGGGCCCCCGCGGCCACCCAGATCGGCAGCCGGAGGCGGTCGCGGCGCAGCGCGAACCGCAGCAGGG
>CAYRFV010000277.1:5164-7387 GCA_964423545.1 uncultured Anaerolineales bacterium
GGTTCAGCAGGCGCGCGCCCGACGCGGTCATGGCGGCGAACGACAGATGGGGGCCGGCGCCCCGGGCGCGCTGCTCGACACGATCGGTGGCCACCCACCAATCCACCAAAAACCGATCGGTGGGCAGTCCGGCGTTCAAGCCGTCGCGCAGCTCGCCGTAGACGTTGCGCCGATAGGTGTTGCAGACTGCGCCCAGCTTGGCGATGTTCAGCTGCGCGTTGCGGCTCATCAGCGGATCGTAGGTCCACGTGACCAGATCCAGGCCCTGTTCGCGCACGAAACTCCGCTGGAAATGCTTGAGAGCGAAGCCGACGCCCGTGCTGCGATAGTCGGGATGGACGCCCAACTGGTGCGAGCAGTGCTTGGTCTTCGCCGGGTACCAGCGTTGGTCCAGGCCGAGAAAGCCGAAGACAAAACCGATCAGACGATCGCCGTCGAACGCGCCGGCCACCAGCCCGCCGTTGTGTGCGACCGTCAGCAGCAGATGGCCGGGCACGACATCCAGGTCGGCGCCGGGCCAAACCATCGCGCTCAATGCCTCGGCTGCGGCCATGTCGCCGGGCGTCTCGAGCGGGCGCAGCGTCCAACGGCCGGCCGCGCCCGCGTGGGACGCAGGCGCCGGGGCCGGCGCCGGCCCCGCGAGTCCGCCCTGCCCCGCACTCATGGCTGCCCGTCCCATGCCGATTCGAGCGCCTCCGGATCGTAGTCGCCCCATTTGACATCCACGGTCAGCGCCAGACGCACCATCTCCTCCCTATTGGCCCTGCTCACCGCTTCCTGGACGGCGGCCTCGCGGTCGACCGCAGCGTCGGGCGCCGGCGCGCGGCGGCTGGGCGCCACCGCGACGATGCGCACCTCGACGATATCCGCGACCGCATAGGGCGCCGTGGCTCCCACCGGCCGGCCGAGGATGGCGCGGCCGAGGGGCGTGCCCGCGCCCAGAAAGCCGGCGCCGAAGTCGGCCTGGGCATCCGGCACGATATCGACCGAGATGCGTTCCACCGCGCCGTCCTCGCTCAGCAGCTCGATCTCGACCGCTGCGCCGATCCTGACGCGCGGCAAGGCCGGCGGCAGCGCGACCTGACCCGAATCCTCTGTTGACTGCTCCATGCGCCCGCTCCCATGTCACACGCGCGCCATTATGCATCGCACTGCCGCGTTTCTGCAATTGTCCGGGGCCGCTAAGCGGAGTATAATGGCGCGGTACACGGCCAGCCGTTTCCACCTCTCTCCCACCGAGGTGTCTACGATGACGATGCGCCTGCACCTGTGCCTGGTTGTCTGCTGCACCGCGCTGCTGACCGGGCTGGCGGCCTGCACGGCGATGCCAGCCCCCCTCCCCCCTGCGCCGACCGAGCCGCCCCGGGCTGCGACCCAACCGGCCCTCTGCGCGCCCTCTCCGGTGGTTGCGCCGACGCCGTCGGCCGATCCGGGATACGCCCAGCTGGATGTGGATACGGGCCTGCACGTCACCGGACAGGCCCCGACGCTCGATCTGGCGGCCTATCGGCTGAAGGTCACCGGCCGCGTGAGCCGGCCGCTGGCGCTGACCTACGACGAGCTGCGCTGCCTGCCGAAGCAGCGCTGCCGCTGCACCCTGGTCTGTCCCGGCTTCTTCGTCGATACGGCCGATTGGGCCGGCGCCTCGCTGGCAAGCGTGCTGCAGCTGGCAGGGGCGGCGAGCGACGCGCAGTCGGTGGAGCTGGTCGGCGCGGACGGCTACTCGACCGCGGTGTTGATGGCCGAGGCGACGGCCGAGGACAATTTCCTCGCCTACGAGTGGGCCGGCCAGCCGGTGCCCGTGCTGCACGGCTTTCCGGTGCGCGCGGTCTTTCCCCGGCTCTCCGGCGGCAACTGGATCAAATGGGTGACGGAGATTCGGGTCAAGTAGGGGGCCGCTGGACGCGGCGCGCGCCGCGGTGGCCGAATGGCGCAGCCTCCGGTCGTTCCTGCTGGGCGATTTCCACCTGCTGCTGCCGCTGACGGTCGCGCCGCACGACTGGTGCGCGTGGCAGCGCCACCGGGACGACCTGGACGCGGGCGTTGCGGTCTTTCTGCGCCGGCGCCGGAGCCCCTTCCCCGCGATGGCCGCGGGCCTGAAGCGCATCGACCCTGCCGGCGCCTACGAGGTGAGCCTCAGCCCCGCGTACGAGGAAGGGCCGCGGCGGCCCATGACAGGGCGCGAGCTGGCGCGGCTGGCGGTCGCCATCGACCGTGCGCCGG
>CAYRFV010000278.1:0-7362 GCA_964423545.1 uncultured Anaerolineales bacterium
CGACACGCTCAGACTATGAGGCAAGCGTTTGGTTGGATGTCCATTGACCTCAACTCCCTCCACGTCCGCTTGCAATCCTACTAGGAGCCTCTCGCTAAGCTTTCGTAAACGCTCCCCCTCCACATCCATTTGGCTTGTTGCGATCTCCAGAGCCTTCCCCAACCCCACGATGCCAGGCGCGTTTAGCGTGCCAGACCGCATGCCCCTCTCATGTCCGCCACCGTGCAGCTGCTCCGCAAGTCGAACACGCGGGTTACTCCTTCTTACATAGAGGGCGCCAACGCCTTTCGGGCCATACACTTTGTGGGCCGACATTGACATCAAGTCGATGCTAAAGCCTTCAACATCAACCGAAACATGTCCTACGGACTGAGCAGCATCGGTGTGAAATGGGACTCCGTACTCTTTGGCTACCCGACCGATCTCAGCAATCGGTGCTATCACACCAATCTCGTTGTTGGCCATCATGATCGAGATGAGCACCGTGCTGGGGGTGATAGCGGAGCGAACGTCATCGGGGTCGACAAGCCCTTGTTGGTCTACTGGCAAGTAAGTGACTTCACATCCGTTGCGCTCCAAATACGCACATGTATCGAGAACAGCCTTGTGCTCAGTAACGCACGTAATGATGTGATTTCCTCGATCTGCGTACTGCTCGACAGCTCCCAGAATGGCCAGATTGTCGGACTCAGTTGCTCCGCTGGTGAAGATGATCTCCTCTGGTCGGGCATTGATTGCTGAGGCGACCTGCTGACGCGCGGTCTCCACGGCACGGGCCGCCTCAAGTCCATACTCGTGATCAATGCTGGCCGCATTGCCGAAGACCTCAGTGAAGTATGGCAACATCGCCTCAAGCACACGGGGATCTACTGGCGTTGTAGCATGATGATCCATGTATACGGGACGCCGAGAAATGCCGCTCTGGTCAGGCATACGACTTACTCCCATTTGGCAATTGCACTGAGGTCCGACGCTGAGCTTCGGCTACCAGCGTCCCGAGATCCTCAAGGTTCTTCAGCCGCTGGTACAGTAGCATTACCCCACGGTTCAAGTGGGCCTTGAACTGCGGCTCAAGTTCAGTTTCAATGTCTAGCGCATCCTGTGCCAAACGCTCGCGCAGCAACGCAAACACAAGCATATCCCATTGTCCGATCAGGGTGTATCGGTTGAATTCGCGCGCCTGGCCCTCCGGATACAAAGTAGGATCAGGAACGCCTGGCTCTGCGAGAGACAAACAGAAGCCCAAGCGACATAGTAGGTTCGGCGTCAAGCCGGTCCGGGCCTTCATGATTCTCAGGCGCTGATCGACTTCTTCATTCACATAGATGCGATTAAGCGTCATGGCTGGTCTCCACTGTCGCCACGGTCCTGCCTTCTTGCCGATCGAACTCCAGATGATAAACGCGCGCCAGGTAAGGCGCCGCCTGACTAAGCAGATCTGAGCCCAACTCGGCCTCAGTCGCAAACAGGATTACCTGGTTGCTTACGGCGGGGAAGTAGCTCTGGAACAGCCGCCAGCGATGGACATCATCCAGCCGCGCCAACGGGGTATCAATGACCAGCGGAAGCTGCCCGCCGCCAAGCTGACGCAAGGCCCACAGTAGCGCCAGCGCGTAAATCTGACGCTCACCTGCCGAGAAATCCCCCAAGTTCAGAGTTCGACCACTTATGCCCAGGAGTTGAACGTCGAAGTCCTCAGCACGAATCTCTGCGCTTGCGAGCAGGTGTTCCTTGCGGCACAGGCCGTTGAAGGCTGCGACAACTGCACCACCCAACGCGGCCACCTGCCTGTGCACAAGCGCATCCCGGTATGCGTCCAACACCCGCTTGCTTTGCTCCGCCAGCACCAACTGGCGCTCGTTCGCTTGCGCAGCCTGGAATTGATCTGCGGTATGCTGGAGCCTGCGTGCCTGCTCGTCGCGCTGAAACTGAAGAGCACCCGTTCGCTTATCCAGGCCGGTGCGACGAACTTGGACTTCTTCCAGCAACTTCTGTAGGCGAAGGATTTCCGCATGAATCGGGGCAAGGACTTCCTCAGCAGGCGCACGCCCTAACTCAGTTTCGAGGCTACGGCGTTCTTCGCGAAGCTGCGCAAGTCGTTCGCCTAGGGCTCGCGCCTGAGGACCTGTGACGCTAAGCGTTTCTGAAACCCACGCCTGCAACTGGTCCCGGTCCGGTGCCGCGATCTGATGGACCAGTGGGGACTGCTGAGCTTGGTACTGTGCCTGTGGCTCGAGGAACACACTTACCAGACGCTGGGCCAACAGTTCACGGACGGGGCGAGAAATGGGGATTTCGCTCCACATCTGGTCATCCTGTAACCGGTGTTGCACGGCCGCAAGCCGTTCCTGCCAAAGGCCTGCAGCCATTTGAAGACGTTCGCGCTCTGCCTCGCGCGCCAAACGGTTCGTCAATGCCGTGCAGAGCTCAGGAGCGAGTGCAAAAGGCAATAGCTCGCCGCACAGATCACGTAACTTCTCTGCCAACTCGGCGCTCTCACCGGTGTTCAACGCCAGCGCCTCCTGCACTTGTGGTCGACGTGCTGCATAGCTACCCCCTTCCGAAACAAGACGTCGTTCCTGCTGCATCAAAAGGGACTCTAGCTGTTGTCGCTCGACTGTCAGTGCTTCAGATTCGATCTGTAGGTGTGCAAGTTGCTCCTTCAGAACGTCCAGATCGGCTTGTTGCTGTAACACCTCTTGGCGCAAACGATCCGCCTTCTGCCCTCCTCGACGCTGAGTTAGGAATTCCAGGTCGGTCCGCAACCGCTCCACCAGGTCCAACCCCAGCAAACGCCGCAAGGATTCTCCCAGTTGACCGTTATGAAGCTCCGGGTTGGCCAATTCATCCAGGCGCTCAGCGTCAAAGAAACAAAGAGGTGCCAATCCCGGGGGAATGAGTTCCAGAAGCCAGGCCTGGTGGTCGGTCGACGGCATATCAAGGGGTTCCCCATTTCGCCGCACATCGAGTGTCTCGATAAGGGTGCGCCCCTTGCGTTTCCACCGTCGTTCTACCTCAACGCCCATGGATTGGCCCGATTGCACATATAGATAGGTGAGCCCTACCCGCGCCTCATCGGCCATCGGGTGTCCTTTGCGATGGTGTAAGCGGTCAGCAAGGTAGTGATTGTAATCCTGTTGGCTTACCCTGTCACCCAATGCCAGAGATCCATACAGGGCTAACCTCATCGCCTGGAAAAGGGTGCTCTTGCCGGCACCATTATGACCACTGATGACCGTGAGATGGCGATTGTTGTCAGCGGAGGCAGGCAGCGGCGCGAGCTCAAACTCATGCAACCCGTCAAAGACGCCGAAGTTCTCTATAATCAGGTTACGCAGATACATGACTCTTATTCCCCAGAGAATAGCTTCGGTTGCTCCGCCAGGATGGCGTCTGTACTGCGCCAATCCCGCGCCAGCACCGCCTCCAACCGCTTCTGGATCGCTGCCCGCCGGGCCATCCCGTTTGCTCGACGCTCTTCCTCTAGCATCTTTGCCACAAGGTCGAACGGAACTTCGTATTCCCGACATATGCCTTCGAGCAGCAGTCGGTGACCGGCATCAAAGTGGACGTTGTCATCCATCGGCCATCTCAGGTCATAGCCATTCACCCGGCGAAAGATACGGGGCACGGAGTCTTCCCAATCTTCGCGCTCGGTGCGCCAGATACGCCGGATCTCGTGCAGTTCCTCTTGGCTGATCAGGAGGAAGTTGGGATCGGGTCCGCCTCGCTGCACGGCCTGCTGAGCGCTGAGCAGCTTTTCGAGCATCTGCCGACTTACATCCAGCTTGTAGGTCCTGGCCGTCAGCTTGCCGTCCTTTGTGAAGACCACGCGCCCGTCACGGCCTCGGATATCGCGGAACTCATGTTTGTGCTCTGGATCGGTCGTGAGCGCCAGCCACTCTCTGAAAGCCAAGAGTGGCTCCATCCACTGCTCGCCGCTGTCGATCAACGCCTCCATCGACGTATCCCGCTCTGCAACCGTACAAACCCAGCACCCGAATCGCGTATTGCCACAGGAGGGCGTTGATGTATCAATGACAAGGGGACATTCACCGGCGCTGGCGCTGCGGTAGAGTGCCGCCAAGTCGCGATTGTCGTTGCCCCATGGTGATGGCACCTGCAGCAGGTAGCTCCAGACATCATCCGTAGAAAAATCGGCAACGGGCGCATATACATAGGCGCCACGCAGCGAGGCGTGGCGTCGCAATAAATGTCCCCTCACCTGATAGGTATTCATCAACTGCATACGCGTAGAACTCTCAGTTCGCCGCACGCCGAGCACCATGATGACTTCACCGAACTCAGCGACCTTCTCCTGGATGAAGCGATTCGCAGGGTTTATCTTCATGCGATCCGTGCACCAGCGAAAGCGCGTCGTGGGCGCCGGGTAACCTCGTCCGATCAGGTTGACCCAGAATCCATCATCGAGGGTGGGCATAACCTTCTCAGCTCGAAAAGGCATGGCCTTTGCTTCGGCAGCCTGGTTGATGCGCACAAGTGTTGCGTCGATATGATCCACTATTACCGGGGTCTCAACTTTGGTGTCCGATGCGATCACGAAGATCGGCTTCAGGCGTTCTTCAGGCGCGAGTGTCTCTAATGCTTTCCAGACCAATTGCAGAACAGATGTCGAGTCTTTCCCGCCGCTATAACCGATCACCCACGGCTGAGGGAAACGCTGATATACATCGCGAATCTCCGCATAGATGTCTTGAATTGTTCGTGTGGCAAAGACTGAATGCTCGTTTGGCAGACCGTCTCCCATGGATTCCTCGCATTTCAGGCGGCCGACATGCAAAAAAACCGCCAAGGCGTCAGGGACAGGCTAGATTTGTGAGCTGACCGCTGAGCCGACAGAGAAGCTGTCCTCAAGCCTTGCCTCTTCTGGCAGTAAGGGCAAGTCCAAGTATGTCTTGATCAAGTTTGCAGTAAGTTGAACGTTCTGGCGCGCCTTACTCATCTGCCCGCCGCTCATCGCCCTGCCCTCCCAAAGGTGTGTGTTGCTGCGAGACCAGTCGAGTTTACGCAGTCCCTTAATTCGTTGCTGCCACTCAGACGGGTGCAACTGGAGCAGATCCCGACCGGCAAGTCCCATCGCATGAAGCGCCACAGAGTGGGCGTGCACGAAGTCGCGACGCAATTCCGCACTACTAGCTTGTCGGGTAAGGACCTGTCCCCATTCCGGAATAACGTCTATCAATTCAGACCAGAAGCTCCTTGCCATTTCTGCCTCTGCCGGTCTGATTGGATCGCCCTTGTCCTTGCCCAATAGAGCGCCAGTGGCCTGATATATTCCGCTCATGGTGAACAGCTTAGTAGAGCGATTGGAGATTGTGGTTTTCTCCTTCTCTGTGAAATCCTTGAACAGTGGAACCCGCTCAATCAGGTCTCGCACGAGACAAGACAATGGGTCGCGGTAGTCATACAGGATGCCTATGGACTTGGTCGGCCGAATGGCGTGTTTGTTCAGGTCAGCGAACAGCTGCTGGCTTCGCTTCAAGCCTGCGTCGAGATAGAAGACAACCGCTATGGTCTCATCCGCCAGATCGGGTTGCTCTGCCAGGGCCATCTCAATGGCCGCTCTGCGATGCTGTCCGTCGTTGATGATGAATCGTGCCGTCATGGAGACAACCAGCTTGCCGATATCCTCACCAACAACTGGTTCGAACTCAACTTCGCCGTCAATCGACGCCGTGATCGCAGAGAAGGCATAATCTTGTCGATTACGAACCATGTACTGTGCAATCTCTGGCACCCGAGCAGCATTGAGCGTGCGTTGTGCTCGCAACTCAGGCGGTACCTCCGCTTCGTCGAATAAAAACAGTTTCGGCAACAGCTTGAGCGGACACATCGCTACATAGTATGTCTGCCCGGCCTGAACACCACGAAGAGCCGGGAAAGTGTAAGAGTAGTTGTAGGACATAGTCAAGCTATCAGGTGTATGGAAGTGTGCATTCGTGAGTTGGAAGTATGTGTATTGTAGCGGTGTCTGCTGCAAGAGTCAAGAAACGAGAATGCAGTGACGAGTTTCTGTCACCGAGACGCCTGAACTCGGGCAGCATGTCGCTGCTATACGACATCCCAGCCGAACGCATTCCGCCCGTTGCCAACGGCCGTCCCCTGTTTCTGACTCCCGTTGATCGTCGGCATCAGCGCAATCGGTGCTGGGATCAGCCAGCACAACGCGCCTCGACCGGTCCACACCCATCGGTCGAGGCGGACGCGTGCGCGCCGCGAACGTGTGTGCGCCGCGCTACGACCCCTTCACATACCTGTCGAAGAACGCGATCGTGCGCTGCATGGCGGGCACGAAGTTGGCGTTGATGTTGTGGTTGTCGCCGGGGTAGGTGTACAGCTCGACCGGCTTGCCCGCGGCCTGCAGCTCCCGGTGCAGCGTCTGCGACGCGGCGACCGGCACCTCCTCATCCGTGACGCTGTGGTGCAGCTGCACCGGCCCGGAGATGGCGGCCAGGTAGCTGTTGGGCGAGATGGAGGCCCAGAAGGCCGGGTTCTGCTCCGGCGTGCCGTACTTGGCGGTCAGCTCCTGTCGCCACGGCCGGCCGTAGGGGCCCATGACGCCGGCCGGAAGCGGGGTCGCGGTCGGCCGCGGGGTTTCGTTGGGCCGGGGCGTCACGGTCACGCGGCCAAAGAGGTTCGGGTAGGGCGCCACCACGCCGCCCCAGATCACGCCGGCCTTGACGTCCGGCGAGACGACCATCGATCGCAGGGTGAGCTGCCCGCCGAGGGAGTGGCCCCACATGCCGATGCGCTGCGGATCCGCGTCGGGGTGGGCCTTCACCGCGGCCAGCGCGTTGAGCACGTCGGCCGTGTAGCCCGGCGCGCCGTACGCGCCCTCCGGCGGCCCCTCGGAGCTGCCGTGCCCGCGGTAGTCCGACTTGAAGACGATGTAGCCGCTGCGCGCGAGCATGTCGACGTACCCCACGTAGCGCTCGGTGGTGCGGTACTGGCCGGGCGGGATGTAGCCGTGGTTGAAGATGATGGCGGGCCAGCCGGCGGCCGGCTTGGGGCCGTTGGGCACGGTCATCAGCGCGTAGATCTTATAGCCTTCCGAGCGGTAGGAGACGACAAACTGGCGGTAATTCGCGGCCGGCGGCAGCTGCTGTTCGATGACGATCGGGCTGCCGGGATAGCGCTGCTGGCGCATCACCTCGATCTGCAGCGGGTGGGGATCGCGGGAAGGGAACTCCTGCGCGGCAGGGCTTGGCGTTGCGCCGGCGGCGCCTGCCGGCCGGGGCAGCGGCGTGCGCGCTGGGGTCGCAGTGGCGGTGACCGGCGGCGCGGTGGGCGGCGCGGCGGTCGGGGATGGCGAAGCAGCCGCCCCGGTCTGCGCCGGGGTCG
>CAYRFV010000279.1:0-7334 GCA_964423545.1 uncultured Anaerolineales bacterium
GTCAGCGCGTGCAGGCCGCCGAACGCGCCGGGCGGGATCACCTCGCCAACCGGGGTCTGCGCCCCCGGCACACACGGCTCCCAGAACGCGGGACCGTTGCCGTCAATCGTGCCGCCGCCAATGATCGCGATGTCGTGACAGCCTGCGGCGTTGATCAGGTGCCACGGCGTGCGATCGATGTGTTGACCCCAGGTCAGGGTGGTGTAGTCGGTGAGCTGCGGCGATCCGAGCAGCCGCGCCGCTGGGTGCAGGTCGAGCGTGATCCAGCTCCGCAAGAAGACGGCGCCGGTCAGAAACGTGCCCGGCGGCACATGTACCGTGCCGCCGCCAGCCGTCGCGACTGCGTCAATTGCGGCCTGGATCGCAGCGGTGTTGAGCGTGACGCCGTCTCCCACCGCGCCGAAGTCGGTGATCCGTGCTTCCATCAGACCTCCACCAACGGGATGATGTGCAGCCGCAATCAGGCTGCCGCTTCTGCTTGACTGACCGCAATACGGCCGCGGTAGTCCGGCGGTGTTCTGCGCTGGGACATGGTGCGCGCGCAGTAATCATAGATGCCATCGGCGACGTGAATCGCCTTGGCCGGATGCCCACACGGATAGCGGCTGGCGAGCTCCATGGCTCGCCGAAGCATCTGGCCTCGCAGGTGGTCCCTGATCTCGGCGCACTGCGGATCATGGATGCGATTGACGGACTCCAATGGATCGGCTGCGAGGTCGTACAGCGCGGAGTCGCCGGACGGCCGCTCGATCAGTTTGAACTGATGGCTGCGCACTGCCCATTCCAAACAGCAGCCGAATTCGGTGAATGTCCCGGTTCGCCACCCGGCCTCAGCCGGCGATCGACCGGCGATCAGCGGACGCAGCGAACGTCCTGCCACATACGCGGGTTCCTGCACGCCCGCGGCATCCAACACCGTCGGGAACAGGTCGACAAGCTCCACAGCCGCATCGCTCACCCACCCACGGGGCTGCATCCCCGGCCAGCGGACGATCAATGGAACCCTGACGGCAGATTCGTAGAGGTTGTACTTGGTATAGCCGCCATGTTCGCCCATCAGGTCGCCGTGATCCGAGGTGAAGATCACTAGCGTGTTGCGATCCAGTCCCGACTGGCGCAGAGCGTCCAAGATGCGGCCCACGCAATCGTCCACGAAACTCACGTTGCTCAAATAGCGCGCCAGCGCCATCCGGCGCTGCTCAGACGACATCCGACTGTAGCGCCGCCGCTGCTCCATGATTCGCACGCCCGGATCCCACTCCTTCAGTCCCTGGGGCAATTCGGGCGGCAGTGGCATCGTGTCAGGCTGGTAGCGCCCCGCATACTCCGGCGGTACAACACACGGTGGATGGGGACGATTCACGCTCCAGACCGCAAAGAACGGTTCGCGTCTTCCGACCGTCTCCAGCCACTGCAGAAAGCGTTCGGTGAGCCACGCCTCGAAATGATCCCCTGCGCCGACAGCCGAGACCAGGCCGACATAACCCGCAGCATCCTCAGACTCCCCCAACGACCGCTCTTCGCTCACGACCTGTTGGGTCAGCCACTGACCCACCGAAGCCAGGTAGTTCTCCTGCGCCGGGCTGTCGTTGACGCGGTCAGCGAACGTGACTACGTCCCGAAACCCCCGGCCGTCGGGCACACTCTCGCGCCGCGCGTTGCTCGATTTCCAGTGCATCTTGCCGAAAGCCGCCGTACGGTATCCCGCATCAGCAAGCAGATGCCCCAGGGTCGGCACAGGTAACGACTCGGGCCAGTAATGGTTGTTAGTCAGCAGACCCAGCTGGCTGGCCATCAGCCCGGTAATGAAGGAATGGCGACCGGGCAGACAGACCGGGTAGTTCGCGGTCGCGTTGCTGAACCTCACCCCGTCAGCAGCGAACCTGTCTAGCTGCGGCGTGCGTACGATTCCGGCCTGCGCCAACCACGAACGTCGCGCCATCGCCGAGTTGTCTGCTGCGCATCCCAACGCATCCCAGCGCTGCTGGTCGGCGCACAATAGCAATACGTTCATCGTGGCTATATCTTATCGTCCGGCCGTCGCCAGCGGCGTCGCAGTCACGAACACCGAACAGGGACTCCGCGACGGTCATCACGCAATGAGCTCGCTCGCACAACCAGCTCGGGCCGAGAAAGGATCAGCACCGGCGGCGACGGCATCCGGCCGTCTAGCTTGAACTCTATCAGGTGCACCAGGGCGCGCACCGCCTCGCGGCCAAGTTCTTCGATGTGCTGGTGGACGGTGGTCAGCGGCGGCTGGTAGAACTCGGACTCTGGCGCGTCATCGAAGCCGACCACCCCCAGATCGCCTCCCGGCCGGCGTCCGCACCTTGTGGCAGCCATCATCGCGCCCAGCGCTGTGGCATCATTGAACGCGGAGACCGCGTCCACATCGGGCCGCCGGGCCAGGAGCGCGGTCATGGCCGCAGCCCCGCCGCTGGCTGTCCAGTCCTGGCCTTCCACCAGACTGCTATCGGGATAGAGGCCGTTCTGCGCCAGGCAGTCTTGCCAGCCGCGGCGCCGCTCGGTCGTCATCGGGAAATCGGCCGGGCCGGTGAGACATCCGATGCGCCGCCACCCCTGGTCGAGGAGGTGCTGCACCGCCAGGAATGCGCCGTGGTAGTTATCGATCGAGACGGTGGTGAGGAACTCGTTGGGCAGGCCGTTCAGGACGACCGGCGGCAAGGCGGCCAGGCGCTCGGGGCTGATCCAGCGCTGCGAGGCGCCGACATTCGGCGCCTGCCAGACGATGCCGTCGACGCGGCGCGACACCAGGTCGTTGAGGATCGCATCCGCGCTCTCGGCCGTACTGTCGCGCAGCAAGGTCAGAAGCACGGAGTACCCTGACTCGGCTGCCTCGCGCTGCACCCCCATGACGAATCGCGAGGGGCCAAAACGATCCAGGCCGAAGGAGACCAGGCCGAGGGTGTGACTGTGCTGCTGGACCAAGCCGCGCGCGAGGACGTTGGGGTGATAGCTCAACTCGGCGATCGCCTGCAGGACGCGTTCACGCGTGTCCTTGCTGACCTCCGCCTGGTTGTTCACCACCCGCGAGACCGTCTTGATGGAGACGCCGGCATGCACGGCGACGTCACTCAGTGTAACGGTCACTCGCTGCCTCCGCGCCGCGAGATAGGGAGGTTGAGCCGCTGATTCACTCGCTGTGAGGTCTGTGGAGCCGCCTGAGAAGGGCCTGGGCGGCTGACAGAATTGTCGCTAACGTTGTCATCGAGCGTACCACAGACGGAATGCGATGTCAAATCCGCCAGAACTCGGTGTTACTGCTCAGGGAAAATGTCCGCAACCTTAAGGTATGAGGACCATCACCTTGAACGAGAAACAGCAACGCGAGGTCGAGATACTGACTCGCCTGCAGGCCGGGGTGCTGGATGTGACCACGGCCGGCGACGCAGCCGGTCAGGCGCCGCTCAGGGACCTGCAGCAGCCACGATCGCCGGACAGCGCTCCGGATGCGCCGACTCCCCGCGAAAGTCGCGCAGCTCCAACCCTTCGACCTGGTGATACTCGAGCGCCGGGCCGAAGTAGCCGGGCCGGTTCTCGCCCCACACCACCTCCACGTCGCGCAGCGCGACGCGTGCTGCGTGCTCCACAAAGACGCCGGCCGTGCGATGGGCATAGAGATGCCGGTCATCTTCGGGCGGCCTGCGGTCGTGCAGGCCGCCAGGCCACTTGCTCGTCTTGTCGATTTCGATGCGCACGCTCTCCAGCGCCACATCCTCGATCACGCTGTCTGGACAGCCGCTGATGAACGCGCCGCTCTCGCCCCGGCACAGGATATTGCGGAAGCGGACATGGCGCACCCGGCCGAGCGCTGCGCCGGGGCTGCGAGGCGCGGTCGAGATGTGGATCGGCTCCGCCTTGCCCCACCAGTCGTCGTGGAAGAGTCGCGTCTCGACGATGATGTTCGAGAAGAGGATGTTCTCGATGTCGCCAGGATCGCGCAACTGGATGCCCAGGCCTCGGTTGCTGCTCTTGATCACGCAGCCGTCGAAGACCACGTCGCGGATGGCGCTCCACGGCCCGGTGCCGATCTTGAGCGCACAGGAGGTCGAGATCAGGGTGCAGCCGGTCACGGTCACGTTCTCGCATGGGCCGAAGTCGCGATGCTCACGGCTGCTCTTGAGGACGATGCAATCGTCGCCGGCCTCGATGTGGCAGTCGCTGATGCGCACGTTGCGGCAGTTGTCCGGGTCAATCCCGTCGCAGTTCGGCACTTTCAGGCTGTTCAGGATGCGGATGCTGTGGATCAATACATCCTGGCAGCCGATGGGATGCACCGCCCATGCGGGCGCGTCGGTGAGGGTGACGTCCCTTAAGGTGACGTTCCTGCAACCGATGAGTTGGATCAGCCGCGGCCGGAAGTCTCGCCCGCGGTCGAGCCAGAAGATGTACCGATCGTCACGGCGCATGAACTGCTCCCCGCGGCCGTCGATGACGCCTAGGCCGGTGATGGCGACATTTTCCGCTCCGGTGGCGCGGATCAGCGTGCGGTCGGGGTAATCGGCCGGATCGAAGCTGGCGACGAGCCGGCCGCCTCCCTCGACGTGCAGGTTGACGTGGCTGCGCAGGTTCACCTGGCCGATCAGATACGCGCCGCCGGCTGGGACGAGCACGCTGCCGCCTCCGCCCGCCGCACACGCGTCGATCGCCCGTTGGAGCGCGGCGGTGTCTTTTGTCCGGCCGTCGCCGGCCGCGCCGAACTCGCGAAGGTTGTACAAAGAGGTCATGGATTCACGCTCGCTTCAGTGCTGATGGCCGATCGCTCTCCCACCGAAAGCGCGCGGGCGCGCCCGGCAGGTCGGTGCGGTCTTCCTGGAACATGGCATGCAGCGGCGCCGCGTGCAGGGTGCGCCCGGCGCAGTCGAGCCGCGTGCCGTTGATGAAGCCGGCCCAGTCTACCCCCGTGGGTCCGGTCAGTCCCCCGCCCCAAGCCTCCTTCGACAAGGTCAGGACAGGCTCTTGCTGCGAGGGTGGCAGCGAGGCAGGGGGTGAGGGGCGCGCTCGCAGATACCCGAACGCTGCGTCTGTGACCAACGCGCCGTAGGCCGTCTTGCCTTGCTCGAATGCATAGCGCGGCCGCACCTCCTCCTGGAGCCACGGCGCCGTGAGGTCGTTCAGCGTGGCCAGCAGCCGGGTCTCGCCCTGCCAGGCCAGCGTGACCGCGATCCCGCGGCCTGCCGGTTCGCTCAGGAGGATTTCGACTTCAGGCCCTGGCAGGTCCGGAAGAGCGTTCGCGGCAGGATAGGGATGCGGCCAGAGCACGGTGACGAAGTTGACGGTTCGTCCGGCCTCGTGGCGTCCGCGCCACACGTCCGCCAGGCAGATCTCGTCCTGGAAGGAGCGCCGCACCCGCTCGCGGGTCCGGCGGTGCGTCTGACCGGGGACGTCCGGCGTGATGATGCGCAGGCACGCGTGGCGCTCGTTCTCCCACCCCTGGATGCGGGCGATGTGCGTATCGGCCCAGTCCGGCCCGTGCGCCAGCAGGTCGGTCGTCCACCACAGCGAGGCGAGGGTGCGCGGTCCGGCCTGCAGCGCTCGCGCGGCGTCGATCACGACCCAACACGGCAGCGCGGGCAGGAAGAAGATCGTCCGATCCCACGCGATCCCCTCGCGATCGTCGGTCACGCGGACGCGGCTGAGCTCCGCATCGCCGAGCCGGGTCTGGTAGAGGCGCTCGGTGCGCGCAGGCTTGTAGTGGCCGTTATCGATGAGGTCTCGCATCGTGGCGGCGGGGGCGCAATCCGGCGGATTGCGATACGGATCGCCTTGACTCGCCGCGATGCCGGGCCGCCAGATCAGTCGGTTATGATAGAAGTCCGCGCGATACATCCCGTCGGGCGGCAGCTCCCGGTAGCCGCTCTCGTGCAGCAGGATGGTGCGGTCGTGGATCAGCAGGCAGACGCTGCCCTCGTCGGCGTGGCCGTGATGCATCTTCTCGGCGGACACGGCGAGATTGGTGCGCAGATAGTCGCGGGCGATCCGGCCGTAGTCCCCTTCGTCGCGGTAGTTGAGGCAGGCATAGGACGCAGCGCCCTCCCACCCCGTGCGGAAGACGACCTTCTTGGCGACCAGGTCATCCAGCGCGTCGGCCGGGCCGGCGGGGACCTGGCCGGCCACCGCGCCATCGCACCAGCGCCACGCCAGCGTGAGCACGCTGGCCGCGTAGAGGTTCGGCGCTTCGCGGCGCTGCCGCTCCTCCCAGAGACGCGCCGCCGCCCACTTCATCGCGGGGTCGCCGTACGTCGCGGCGCCCCATTCCAGGCACGCCAGCCACTCCCACGGGCTGTGCATCAGCCAGTGGCTGTCGCCGAAATCGGGCAGGACGCCGATGGGCGAGAGGAGCTGCGGCATGGCCGCCAGGTGCATGCGCGGGGGGATGAGCCGCGCCAGCTCGCGGGTGCGGCCCCGCGCCTCCGCGTAGAGGATCAGCGCGCGCAGCCAGTGCGACTGGTACATCATGGTGTCTTCGAGGCTCCAGCGCCCCCAGCTCTCCTCCGCGAGCTCGTCCGCCATGTCCAGCCAGGCGGCCGCGTCGGGATGCTCGGCGAAGACGCGGGCGCAGCACGCCAGGCTCGCCGCGCGCAGCATCGCCCGGTTGTGCCCGCCCCACTCGGGGAAACGCCAGACGATGCGGAGGCTGTCGCCCATCAGGTCGGCCAGGCCGCGCCACTGCTCCGGCGAAGCCGCCCCGCGGATGCGCTCGGCCGCGGCGGCGAAGAGGGGCGGATCGAACGCACAGTCGAGCGGGGGCACGCCTTCGGCGTACTCCGGCCGCGCGGCGGCCGCCTCGGCCGGCATCAGCCTCGTCCACTCGCGGTAGCGCAGCAGGGTGTCGCGCGCCGTGACGGCGAGCGCCTCCTGGCCGCTCTGCTCGTACAGGAACGCCGCGACCCCTGCCAGGTGGAGCGGCGCCTTGGGGCTGCTGTAGCCGAACAGCGCGTTGTGGGCCGCGTTCGCCCGGAACTGGCGCTGCCAGCGCGCAATCTCGTCCTCGAGCCGGCCGGCCTCGCGATCGTAGGCGGCCTGGATGAAGGCCAGGTAGTGGTTGCGGTCGGTCATGGGGGCCTCTCTGGATTCCGATGGCTGCGACCGGACGGCGCGCTTCAGACCAACCCGGCGTTGTGCAGCCGCTCCTGAAGCGCCGGTCGATGGGCGTACTGCGCCTGCAAGGCCGTCAGCCTGGCCTGGAATTCCGGCAGACGATCCTGGAAGACGGCCAGGTCGCGCAGCTGGTTCAGCAGCGCTGCCGCCTCGTCGCAGGGCCGCGCCTGCTTCTGCTCGGTCGCGGCTTGCGCATCGCGCCAGGCCTGGGG
>CAYRFV010000280.1:0-7287 GCA_964423545.1 uncultured Anaerolineales bacterium
TCCGGCCTTTGGCGAGTTGACCGTCGCCGTAGAGGAAGGCGACCTCCGCGTGCGCTACTACTCGTTCGACGCGTATGCGCGACCTTACGGCGGCGATGCCTTCGCGCTATTCGACGCCGACGATCTGCTCGAAATGGATGTAACCTTTGCGGGCGGGCGCGACATCGCGCAGGCCGCGCTGCCGTTGTGCCACGACTTGCCCCCCGTTGTTTTCGCACGGTCGGATTGACCATGAATTCGATTGTGATGCCGTCTGAAGCAGAACGCCTGCGCCAAATGACCGAAGCGCTGGTGGCTGGTTGCCTGTTGCCGCCGGACGCAGCCATCAAGGCGGGCGTCAACCGCACCGGCTACACGTTGCTGACGCCGGGCGTGAATACAGTCGAGCGCAGCGTCTATCCCGGCTTCTGGACGCGCGATCCGGCCTGGATCGCAGAAGCGGGATGGGTCTCTGCCGATATCGTCTGGGGCTGGATCGAGTTGCTTTGCACCACGATGCAGGGACCGGTCGCACGGCAGATGAAGACCGGCGCCATCGTGCCGCCGTTCGCTGTGCCCGATCATATCGCCCTCGATGGCCGCCCCATATACTTCCCCGGCTCGGAAAGCAAGCCGGACGACGAGCAGGGCGGCTCCAAGATGCTCACCGAGCATGACAACCAGTACTGGCTCACGTTTACCGCCAGCGCGTATGCATGCTTGGCCGGCCGCCGCGATGCTGGGGCGCGGCCGGTGCCGACGGCGCTGGGCACGATTCCGCTCTGGCTGGCGTGCGATCTGGCGCACCATGCGCTGTGTGCGGACGCTGCGACCGGCTGCTGTCGCATCTGCGAAGGCTGGCATCAGGCCGACTGGGGCTATAGCGAAAGCGCATTCAAGACCGGCCTGGTGGTGTTCCCGACGCTGCTGCGGATCGAGGCGTGCCGGAAGCTGGCGGCGCTGCTGGACGGTTGCGGGCAAGAGGGCCGCGCCAGCGCGCTGCGGGCGCAAGAACAGCAGTTGCGGCGGTCGGTGGTGGAGCAGTTCGTGGCCACAAGCAACGGACAGACGTGGCTGCTGTCGGCGACCGGGATCGGTCGCGTGCCGGACGTGTGGGCGTCGGCGTTTGCCGTGCATCGCGGGTTCCTGCCGGTCGACATCGCCGAGGCCGTGGCACGTACGCTGGCCGACGGGATTCGGCGGCGCACGACGATCCTTGACGGCCAGGTGATTCATGTGCCCACAGACCACGGCGGGGTGTGGCCGCGCTCATTGTTCAAGCCCGGCAAGTATCAGAACGGCGCGGGGTGGGGGTATCCGGTCGGCTGGACTGTGAGCGCGGCGGCGCAGGTGGATCCCGCAGCAGCCCGGCAGCTGTTTGTCGAGTATCTGGCCGCCATGGAACGCCACTGGCGCGCCGATGGCGTCGGTTGTGTGTGGGAATGCGTGAATCCGGCGCTGAATCATTTCCAGAACCAAGGCTATCTGACCACGGTCGCGCTGCCGTATGTGGCCTTATGCGAGGCCGGTCTGGTCGGACAGAAAACTGACCATTGCTCTGCGGTGAACGATGACATCTCTTGTTCCATCCGGCGACCCTGACATTGACCGGATCCGCGGTCAAGTCCTATCGTCACCCACCGACGAGGACAACTTCCCGATCCGCGTGTCGCACCTGACCGCCTGGATCAACCTGCTCCAACGCCAGGGCGTGGACCTGCGAGATTACATCCCAATCCTCGACCGTCAAGAGGAGGGCGCAGCGCGCGGCGACCGGGCGGCGATGCTGGCGGCCATCGATGATGGCTTTGCCTTCCTGGAGCGTGTGCAGAATGACCTCACCCCCACCCCTTCTCCTGCGGGAAGCGGGGAGCCTGTTTCCGCCGCCCCAGGAGCGGAGGCGGGGAGGATGGGCAAAGATTGGCCGGTCTACGGCGGCGACATCCACCATCGCGGGAGCACAGAGGAGGCCGGGCCGGAGGTTGGCCGGATCGCCTGGCGCTTCCCGATCGGCATCGCCTGGTACGCGCGACCGGTCGTCGAGCATGGCCTGGTCTACGCCGCGTCGCCGGGCATGAGGGTGCTGCTCTACTGCTTCGACCTCGCGACAGGCGAGCTCCGCTGGAAGACGCGACGGCCATGGTCGGCCGGCAACCTGGGCCGCCTCCACCTGGCGCCCTCATCCTACACCACTCCCGGCATCGCCTCCACGCCGGTCCTGACGGATGATTGGGTGATTCTCAATGAGTTCGGCGCGCAGGGGCGGAACGAGGCGGAGCGTTGCCTCATCTACGTGGACCGGCGCACGGGCGACATCCTGCGTCGCGTTCCGGCCGGCTACGCCGACTACCGCATGGGCTACGTCGCACTGGCCCGCGACGGCGAATGGCTGGTCTACCCCAACGGCACGCAGCGCATCGCGGCGTCGCCGCCGCAGATCACCGGCCACAACCGGCTGATCTGCGCGCGGGCAGCCGACGCCGCGATCGCCTGGGACTTTCATATCGGGCCGGTCTTCGCCGAGCCGGTGCTCGACGGGGGCCAGGCTTTCGTGGGCGTGCGGGATGGTGCGTTCTTCTGCCTGAACCTGACCGGCGCGAGCGGCCGCGATCAGTTCGGGTTTTCCGATCTGCGCCGCGTCGCCTGGACGTTCCAGGCCGGCGCCGCGATCAATGCGGCCGCCGCAGTGGACGGCAGCCGCGTCATCTTCGGCGCGAACGACGGCCGCGTCCATTGCCTGGAGCGCGGCGCCGGCCGGCCGCTCTGGACGGCGACGCTGGATCAGGAGCCGCGCAGCTTTCGGCTCTTCTCCCGGCCGGCGGTTGCCGGGGGGCGAGTCTACATCGCCTCGGCCGCGGGGCGGCTTTATGCGCTGGATGCGGCGACCGGCCGGCTCGCCTGGACGGTCGAGCTTCCCGACTGGGGCCGGGCGTGTCCGGTGGTCGTCGGCGATCGGGTCTGGGTTGCGGCCATGGACGGCGCGCTCATCTGTCTGCGCGACGACGGTGCGGCCGCGACCGAGCTGTGGCGGGCGCGCGTCGGCGAGCATCCGGTCTACGCTGACCTGGTCTGCGCCGATGGCCGATTGCTGGTGAGCGCGTCCGATCTGCAACTGTATTGCCTGGATGCGGTCAGCGGCGCACTGGTCTGGCGGCAGCGCATGCTGGAGCATGCGTCGATCGGCGGTCAGGAGATCCGCTCCGACGAGATGGCCGGGGGCGGATTCTATCAGTCGAAGCCCACCGCGGCCGAGGGAAAGGTCTTTGTGGGCGCGCCGTCGCGTTTCGTCTATGCGGTGGATCATGCGACCGGCCGCGAGCTGTGGCGCTTCGAGATGGGCGGCGCGGTGTCCGGCGCGCCGGCGTATGCGGACGGACGGCTCTTCATCGGCCAGCAGGGCGGCGAGGAGGACTTCTACTGTCTGGATGCGCAGACCGGCCGGCCGCTCTGGCGGCAGGCCCTTTCGTGGGTCTGGTCGTCGGCCAACGTTCATCGCGGCCGCGTCTTCGTCCCCGGCGTGGACGGCTACCTGAGCTGCCTGGACGCGGCTACGGGCCACATCCTCTGGCGCTATCGCACCGGCCGCGCTGCGCACCCCGAGCCGCCCGTGGACGGCGACCGCGTCTTCTTCGGTTCGTGGGATCACTTTGTCTACGCGTTTGATGTCGTCACGGGTCGGCTTGTGTGGCAATTCCACACGGGCGGCACGCCCGATTCCGGCGCGCCAATCGCCTGGGCCGGCCGGCTCTACCTGCCGATGGGCGGCAGACGGCTTTGCTGCCTCGACGCGGCGACGGGCGGGGTGATCTGGGAGTATACGATCCCCAAAGGATGCTTCAATGCCACGCCGGCGCTCTGGCGGGACCGGCTTTACATCTCAGTCAGCGTGCGTTCCGGCGCGATCCCCATCGCCTCGGTCATTCGCTGTCTGGATGCAGCGACCGGCCGGGTCATCTGGGAGCACCCCGGCGGCGGCATCACCGGGCCGGCCGTGGCCGGCGGTCAGGTGTACACCGCCTCCACCTCCGACCCGTTCTTCCGCTGCATAGACGCGCGTAGCGGAGACGAGGCGTGGCGCTGCGCCATGGCCGACCGGGTGTACGAGTCAACGCCGGCGATCTACGGCGGCCGCGCGTTCATTTTGAACGATGGGGGCTATCTGTATGCCTTCGATTGAGAGGAGCAAAGCATGAAATATGCGACCAGCACCCTCGGCTGTCCCGATTGGGACCTGCCGACCCTCATCGCCTGTTTGAGCCGCAGCGGCTATCACGCGGTGGACTTCCGCGGCCTGCGCGGCACCTTCAACCTGTGGGAGCTGCCGGAGTTCAGCAGCGATGTCGCGACGTCCGCTGCGCGGCTGCGCGACGCCGGCCTGGCGGTCTCCTGTTTCTCTGCCAGCGCGCGGCTCGTCTGGCAGAGCGAAGGGGAGCGTAACCGCGCGCTCGATGAGATCCGCCGCCTGGTCGAGTTGTGCCGGTTTTTCGGCGCGGGGCAAATTCGCGTCTTTGGCGGCGACCTGGGCGGCTTAAGCCGGAGCGACAGCCTGGCGCGCGGCCGCGAGTCGCTGGCGCATATGGCGGAGATCGTGCGGGGGGCGGGCGTGACGCTCGCCATCGAGACGCACGACGCCTGGACGCACAGCGCGGACATGTTGGCGCTGATCGCCGATACCAATCCGCAAGAGGTCGGCGTCTGTTGGGACGTGAAACACCCGTATTGGGCCGGGGAGGAGACGCCTGCGTTCACCTGGCGCCAGCTCGGCCCGCGCATCATCAACACCCACTGGAAGGACACGCAGCGAGATCACGCGACCGGCCGGGACCGGCTCTGCCTGACGGGCGAGGGTGTATTGCCATTGGCGGATTGCCTCGATGTTCTGGTGGCCGGCGGCTATGCCGGCTACTGCACGCTGGAATGGGAGAAGAGGTGGCATCCGTACCTCCCGGACGCCGAGGTCGCATTCCCCCACTTCATTCAGTACATGGAACAATGGCGCGCGCAGGTCGGCGCCGCGGCTGCATCAACCTCTTGACGGAGCCATCATGTTCACCTACGATATCAACGTCCTCCCCTTCTCTCTGCCCGGCTCCTATCTGACGATCGGGCAGAACCGCGGCCAAGGCCATCGCCTCGTCTATCGCACGTGCAGCCAGAAGCCCATCTCGTATCGGAATGCGTCTTACTGGGCACGCGACTTCTTCGAGATCGCACTGCTGCGTGAGGGCGTCGAAACACCCTATACGTTCTCCGCACAACCGCACCGGCTCGATCTACAGGCTGAAGGCGGCTCTGCAACCTTCGTCTTTGCTGATACCGATACCCTCTGTTTCAGGACGCAAGGCGTTTCGCTGCGCCTGGTGCCCTGCAAGCCACTTTCCGTATTCTACTCGCCTGCGCCCAACACGGCCTGCCTGGTGGATGGCATCGCGCGCGGCCATCACCAACTGCGCGGCGAAGATGGGACAGAGTTGCGCGTGAGGCCGGCTGCTGAGGCAACGATCGGCGCGTCGCATCGCACGGGCCTGCCGTATCAGGCCGATTTCGTCGGCGCGGGCGGCGCGTTCCGCTTCAGCCCCTACGAAGGCCGATTCCGGGACGCGCTTCCGACTTTTGACGCGTTACTTGGGGCGCGTGAACAAGCCTGGCAGGTGTGGCTGGCGCAGCTGCCAGCCGTGCCGGAGCGCTACCGCGAGGCTGCCGAGCAGGCCTGGTACATGCTATGGAGTGCTGAGGTCGCCCCCTCTGGCCCGATCACGCGATCGGCGATCCTGATGTCCAAATACTGGATGAACTCGATCTGGTCGTGGGACAACTGCTTCAGCGCGCTCGCCATCGCGCGCGCCAACCCGCAACTGGCCTGGGATCAGCTCTTGCTCTTCTTCGAGCACCTCGACCAAAACGGCATCGCGCCGGATCAGATCAACGACCTGTACCAGCACTACTGCTTCACCAAGCCGCCGATCCAAGGCTGGACGATCGTCAAGCTCGTTGCACAGTTAGGCCTGACCCAATCGCGGCCGTACCTGAGCCAGTTGTACGATCCGCTGAGCCGCCTGACCAAGTGGTGGTACACGATGCGCGATTTCGACGGCGACGGCGTCTGCCAGTATCATCACGGCAACGATTCGGGCTGGGACAACGCCACCGCGTTCGACCAGGGCTATCCGACCGAGGCTGCCGACCTCTCGGCGCATCTCGTGCTGCAATGCGAGGGCTTGGCGTTCATGGCGGACGCACTGGGCAAGCCGCTCGACGCGCAGTGCTGGCGCGCGCGTGCCGAACAGCAACTGGCCGATCTTGTCAGACACAGCGTCAGTGGCAATCGTTTCATTTCGCCGCTGGATGGTAGGCACGATGCGCCCGAGTGTCGGTCGCTTCTCAATACCATCCCGATGGAACTAGGCCATCGCTTGCCGCCGGACGTTCGGCGTGCGCTCATTGCCGATCTGCAGCCCGGTGGCCCCTTCCTCACCGACGGCGGCCTGGCGACCGAATCACCGGCCAGCCCGAAGTACGAAGCGAACGGCTACTGGCGCGGGCCAATCTGGGCACCCTCCACGTATCAGATCTTCGACGGTCTGGTGGACGCGGGCGAGATTACGCTGGCACGCATCATCGCGGAGAGATTCTGCGACATGTGCGTCCGCGCGCCGGGCTTCTGGGAGAACTACGACGCCGTGACCGGTCAGGGGTTGTGTTGTCCTGGCTACTCATGGACGGCGGCGGTGTTTCTGCTGTTGGCCGAGTGGCTGGAGAGGATGTCATGAACACACTCTCGTTTCAGCGCACGATTCCGATTCGCTACGATGTAGATGTGTTCGTCGCAGGCGGCGGGCCGGCCGGCGTCGCCGCGGCGCTGGCCGCGGCCCGGCAGGGCGCACAGGTCTACGTAGCGGAAGGCCAATCCTGCTTCGGCGGCATGGGCACAGCGGGGCTGGTGCCGGCGTTCATGCGCTTCACCGATGGCGTGAACTTCCTCGCCGGTGGCATCGGCCAGGAGATCTACCACCGGCTCAAGGCGTATGCTGCGATCGCCGACGACCGGCCGGCCAACAGTGTCTCGATCAACGTCGAAGTGCTCAAGCGCGTTTATGATGATTTGATGGTCGAATCGGAGGCGGCGTTCACGTTTCAGACGCAGATCATCGGCGTGCAGGTCGAGGACGGCCGGGTGACGCACGTGATCTGCGCAGCGAAGAGCGGGCTGTTCGCAGTCACGGCCAGAACGTTCGTGGACGCCACGGGTGACGGCGACCTGGCGGCCTGGGCCGGCGCGCCGTTCGCCAAGGGGGACGAATCCGGCAA
>CAYRFV010000281.1:0-6685 GCA_964423545.1 uncultured Anaerolineales bacterium
CAAGAAGGGACAACTTCTGCCCGAACTGCAAGTCCGGTCGTGTGTGCCTTGGTGTGTCACGCCGACCAAGCCATCGGGACGCGCTTATTAGTGATGGCGGAATATGCGCACGGCCGAGGCGATCAAGATGACACCCAGGACGAGCTTCAGCGCCGTCACGGGAACTACACCGACCAGCAGTCCGCCCAGCAGCGCACCGATCACCGAACCGAGTCCCATCGGCAACGCTATGCCAAGCAGATCATTGCGGTCTCGCAGCCTCTCTTGCCGGGCATAGCGGACGATCCCCACTACTACGGTGGGCAGGCTGATGAACAAGCTGGCCGTGCCAGCGACCTTGATCCCGGCACCGTAGGCAAAGATCAACGTCGGTATGATCCACTCTCCGCCGGCAACGCCCAGCAAACTGCTGAAGAGGCCGATGACGAGACCGAACATGATGCCGGCGGATAGCTGCGAGGCAAGGTCCGGCGGCACGAAACCCGCTCGACCCTCGGGCAGGAACGCTTCCACGATCAAGGCGCAACCGATGGTTACGAGCAACACGAGGATGAGCCGCTCGAGCTGGTTGGTCGAAAGCCGGCGCAGCAGCGTGGTACCCAGGAACGCCGCCGTTACGGCGCCGAGCATCATGGCGATCATGGGCGGCAGGCTTGGACTGATGGGGGTCAGCGTCAGCGTTCGGCCGCGTGCGAGCAAAGACACTGTCAACGTCACCAGGCTGACCAAAAGATTCAACGGGACGGCGCGGCGCACCGGAGTGCGCAATGGCCCGACCAGGGCGGGCAGCCTGAACTCGGCGCCGCCCAGGCCGATGAGGCCGCCCATAAGGGCGATGGGAACGGAGAATACGAATGCCAGGCCGGCGCGACGACCTTGATAGGTTGTACCGGTCATGTTCACTGTCTCCAATCGTGGTGCTACGTTTGCCTAGCCGAGCAGCACCAAGGCGTCTTTGCGCAGAGCGAGCTGAATCTGTTGTCCAGTCTCCAGGTTGAGCGGAGCGTATGTGTACGTGGGATGGCGCACCTCGATCTCATGGTTGTTGGGCAGTGAGATGAGCAGATGGCGCGCACTGGGATAGAGGCTGCTCGCAGTGATTCGGCCCGTCACCTGGTTGTGCCTCACCGCTTCCATGAGAGGGCGATCAGGATAGAGAATCTTGACATCTTCCGGCCGGATGTAGGCCGTCACAATGCTGCCTGCTTCCACCGCCCGAGGCGGCGCGGCGAGCCGGAGACCATCCCAGTCCAGCGCCACCCCTCCTGAGTCGGCGCCGACGACCCGGGCGCGGAACAGATTGGTGATGCCCATGATGCCCGCCACCTGGGCATTGGCCGGATAGCGGAAAACATCCTCGATGGGGCCGACCTGCACCAGTTCGCCATCGCGCATCACGGCCAGGCGCTGCCCGACGGCAAAGGCGTCTTCCAGACGATGTGTTACGTAAATGACGACCAACCCCAGCTCTTTCTGGAGCGTCGGCAGGTCACGTTGCAGGCGCTGCCGTGCGGCCATGTCCAAAGCCGAGAATGGCTCATCCAGCAGCAAGACGCGGGGCGCTGCGGCCAGGGCACGCGCAATGGCAACCCGTTGCTGCTGACCGCCGGATAGCTCATACGGGAAATGATCGGCCAGGTGCGCGAGGCTCAAGCGTTCGAGGAGTTGGCGCGCGCGCGCCTGTCGTTCCGGCCCGCGCAGCGGGTAGGCCACGTTGTCCAGCGCGGTCAAATGCGGGAACAGCGCGTATTGCTGGAAGACGTAGCCTACGCGGCGCGCCCGGGGGGGGACGTTGATCGCCCGCGCCGCGCCCTCCCGGCTGAAAAGCACCCGGCCATCGAGAACCAAGTGACCCTGTTCGGGTGTGACCAGTCCGGCGATCGCATTCAGCGTGGTGGTCTTGCCCGATCCCGAAGGGCCGAAAAGCACCAAGACCTCCGCGCCGACCTCCAGGCTGACGTGCAGGCGGAAATCGGGCCGGCGCACGGCAAAGTCGGCGCTCAGGCACGGCGTCATCGGGGCAGGAGCCGAACCTTGCAGCATCCTGTCACCCCACCTCGGCCGCGGGCGGCATCGTGTGCACCCGTTTGGGGCGCTCGATCCGCCGCACGGCCCACAGGCTCAGGAACGCCAGCGCCGTCATTAGCAAGACCATACCGTTGGCCTGCCCGTAGTTGCGGTTTTGCACGGCATCGTAGATCGCCAGCGGCAGCGTCTGCGTGCGGCCAGGGATGTTGCCGGCCACCATCAGGGTGGCGCCGAACTCGCCCATGGCGCGTGTTGCGGCCAGCACCAACCCTGCCAGGATGCCGCGGCGCGCCAGGGGCAGCGTCACGCGCCGCAGCACCTCGATTTCCGAGGAGCCCAATGTGCGCGCCACACGCTCCAACTCGGGATCGACGCTAGCGATGGCGGCCCGGGCCGATAGCACCAGAAGTGGCAGGCCGACGATGGCGGACGCAAAGGCAGCAGCGGGCCAGGTGAAGAGGATGCGCCAGCCGAACCATTCCGTGATCGGGCTGCCACGGCCAAGAGCCAACAACAGGTAGTAACCGACTACAGTAGGCGGCAGCACCAACGGCAGCATGATCAAGGTCTCCAGAAGAGTGGCGCCCCGAAACTGGCGTCGCGCCAACAGCAAAGCTAATGGCAGCCCGACCGCCACCATCAGCACGGTGGCAACCGCTGTCACCTGCAGTGACAGCCAGAGCGGATGCCAGGTCATTGGATCGGCTCCTCGCCCGGCAAGATGAAGCCGTACTTGCGCATGATGGGCCGCCCCTGCGGACCGTTGACAAAGGCGGCAAAGGCGCGCGCAGCCGCCTCGTGCGGTGTGCCTTTGACCACGGCCAGCGCCTGGTCAATCGGCGGGTGCAGCTCCTGTGGAATCAAGGTCCAACGGCCGGTCTTGCCCTCTGCCGCTGCGGCAGGCACGCTGAGCGACAGCGCCACGATGGCCACATCCACGTTGCCTGTCTCGGCGTATTGCAGCGTCTGCCGCACGTTCTCGCCAAACACCAGCTTGGGCTGCACCGCCTCCCAGACGCCCGCCGCCTGCATCGCCTGCCGAGCAGCCACGCCGTAAGGCGCGTGATCGGGGTTGGCGATGGCGATGCGCACGATTTCGGGCCGCGTCAGCTCCTTCACCGTCGTGATCTGCAGCGGGCTGTCAGCGCGCGTCCAGAGCGTGATGCGACCGCGGGCGTACAACTGCTTTGTGTCGGGCAGGATCAACCCTTGCTTGGCCAGGTCATCGACGAAGCTGACGTTGGCGGCCGCAAACAGGTCCACCGGCGCGCCCTGCTCGATCTGCTGCGCAAGCTGACCGGTAGAGCCGAAGTTGAAGACGACCTTGTTGCCTGTCTCAGCTTTGAACTGCTTGCCGATCTCACCGAAGGCGTAGGTGAGGTCGGCTGCGGCCGAGACGGTCAGGGTAGTCGACGCCGGCTCGCTCGTCCGGCTGGCCTGGGCTTGGGTCATAACCGGCGTCATTGGGGCGGCGCACGCGGCCAACAACACCAATGTCACGAGAATCGGCATGAGCAAATACCGGGATCGCTTCATAGTTTTCCTTCCAGCCAGAGATTACTTGCCGGAAAAAGTCCCCTTGTATGTGCCAGGCGCCTCCAAGGCGCCTGGCACGCGACACTCAGTTCAACGCCAACGCGTCCGCGCCTTGTAGACCTCCATCACGGCCATGATTAGCACGCCCGGCACGGCGAACAGCAGCCACATCTGCCAGGGCAGGGGTTGTGTGCGCAGGAGCGACTGCATAAACGGCAGCTCAGTGGCCAGGAAGTAGATGACGAAGGCCAGCACCATGCTGCCGATCAGAATCGGGTTGTTGCGCGCCGGAATCCGAAACACCGAAGTGCTCTCGGAGCGGCAGTTGAGCACGTGATAGAACTGCATTAGCACCAGCAGGGTCAGCAGGCAGGTGCGGGCCAGATCCTCATCCCAGCCCGCGGCCAGCATCAGCGCCCAGGCGGCGAAACAGATCAGCGACATGGTCAGCCCGCTCAACAGCACCTGCTCGATCATCTTGCGGTTGAAGATGCCTTCCGCTGGCGGGCGAGGCGGGACATTCATCACACCCTTCTCACCGGCCTCAAACGCCAGCGCGACATCCTGGATGCCGTTGGTGATCAGGTTGAGCCACAGGATCTGCACCGCCAGCAGCGGCGGCGGCAGGCCCGCGAGAATCGACAGGGCAATCAGGACCAGTTCGGCCAGGCCGGTAGAGATGAGGAACAGCGTCACTTTGCGGACGTTGGCGTACGCGTGGCGGCCCTCTTCGATGCCGGCCACGATGGAAGCGAAGTTGTCGTCGGTCACAATCAGGGAAGCCGTGTCTTTGGCCACGTCGGTGCCCGATCCCATCGCCACCCCAATGTTCGCTTTGCGCAGCGCCGGCGCGTCGTTGACGCCGTCGCCGGTCACCGCCACGAAGTTGCCCAGGCCCATCATGGCATCCACGATATGCAGCTTCTGGTCCGGCGAGACCCGCGCGAAGACGCTGGAGCGTCTGACGCATTCGTAGAACTCGGGCACATGGACGTCGCCGATCTCCGCCAGGGCTTGGCCGGTGACCACCTGATCCTTCGATTCAGCGATCCCCAGTTCTTGCGCGATGGCAAACGCGGTCGCGGGATGGTCGCCGGTGATCATCACCACGATGATCCCGGCCTGGCGGGCGGTATCCACCGCTTGCAGCACCTCCGGCCGCACTGGGTCAATGAACCCGAACAACCCCTGCAGGGTCATTCCCCTGAGCTGCCCCTCGTCCAGTGTCTCGAGCTCGCCAGCCGCAAACGACTTTGCCGCCAGCGCCAGGACGCGATACCCCTCTTCGGCCAACGCCAAGGCCTGGCCCTGGATCGCGTCCTCGGCCAGCGGTTGATCGTCCCCGGCTGTCGCCATCGCAGCACAGAAGTCGAGTACAGTTTCGACTGCGCCTTTGACGATCAACACGGTGCCATCACCGGCCCGGTTGAGGACGGCTGCGTAACGCTTTTCCGACTCAAACGGGATCTCGGCCAGCGTCTGCTGTTGGGCGCGCACCGCCTCAGGATCCAGACCCAGCTTGAGACCCAGCGCCAGCAGCGCCACATCCATGGCGTCGCCGCTGTGCGACCAGCCATCCTCGCCCTGTTCCAGCGAGGCCTCGTTGCACAGGATCGCGTTGCGGCCCACCTTCTCCAGCCGCGACCGCGCGCCATCGGGAAGCTCCCCGCCGCCGACCGCAAAGATTTCCCCCGCGTCGTTGTAACCCTGGCCGCTGATTAGCACACGCTCGCCATCGGGGAAGACCACCAGCCGCGCCGTTTGCTGGTTCACGGTCAATGTGCCGGTCTTGTCGCTGGCGATGACCGTGCAACTCCCCAGGCTTTCGACCGCAGCCAGCTTCCGCACGATGACATTCCGGGCTGCCATCCGTCGCGTCGCGAGCGAAAGGGCGACGGTCATCGCCACCGGCAGCCCTTCCGGAATGGCCGATACCGCCATCGCGATCATCAGCAGGAGCACCTCACTGAAGCCCATGCCGCGCAGCAGGGAGATCCCGCCCAGGATGACGGCAAAGCCGAGGACCACCACGCTGATCTGGCGCGCAAACTGCTCCATGCGCAGCACCAACGGCGGCTTAGCACCGGCTTCCGCCGCCACGGTGTGCGCGATCTTGCCCACCTCCGTGTACTTGCCAGTGGCGATCACCAGCCCGACCCCGCGGCCGGAAGCCACGGTGGAGCCGGCATAGGCCATGTTGTGGCGGTCTCCCACCGGCGCATCCCGATCCTGCAGATCCAGATGCTTCGTGGCGGCGACAGACTCACCGGTCAGAAACGACTCATCGATCGCCAGGTTGGTGGCTTGCACCAGGCGCAGGTCGGCCGGCACCTTATCGCCCGATTCAATCAGAACTACGTCGCCGGGCGTTACCTCTTCGGCGTCCACGTAGGATTGTTGTCCTTCGCGCCGCACCCGAGCCCGCACTTTGAGCATCTTCTGGAGCGCGTGCGCGCTCTGCTCAGCGCGGTATTCCTGGGCTGTGCCGATCGTGGCGTTCAGGACGATCACAGCCAGAATGAAGACTGCATCCTTAACATCGCCGGTCAACAATGCGATGAGACCAGCCGCGAGGAGGATATAGATCAGCGGGCTCTTGAACTGGTGAAGGATGACATCGAACAACGTCGGGGGCTTGCGCTCCGGCAGCGCGTTGCGCCCGAACTCCTGCAGCCGCTCTTGCACCTGCGCCTGGCTGAGGCCGCGCAGGTTGGTTTGCAGCTTCACCCGCACCTTTTCCTCCGGCGTGGCGTGCCAAGGGATGGGCTGGTTGGGCATTTCGACCAGTTGGACTCTGTCGCTAACTTGCATGAATCCTCCCTTGAGAATGTTCTACTTACCCGGATGGTGCAGCGGTCCGCGCCAGTTCAACCCGGTAGCCGCGCTGTTCGAGCCGGCGGACAGCGCGGCGTGTAATGGACTTATACTTCGTTGGCTGACGCTTGCCTCCGGGAGAGGGCCAGAGCACGCAAATCATCCAGCGCCGTCAAGGTCGCGGCCACCTGGGCTTTGCGCAGCCGATGAACCAAAGCTACCACCTCATTCTCGCTGCGCAGTTGGCCTTCACGCACCAACCATTCTTCCAGAACCCGCTTTTGCGCGTCGATCAGCTTCACGGCGA
>CAYRFV010000281.1:6695-7241 GCA_964423545.1 uncultured Anaerolineales bacterium
CGACGCCGTGGAAAACGACACCGCCCGATTGATCGATCAGCTTCACGGCGATGCCCGGATCGTGGTGGAGCGCCATGTAGACGCGCGCCAGGAGTGCAGTCCTCAGATTGCGCGGCTTCGCTTCCGGCGTCCGCAGCCATTGGTGGAACTGCGCGCGGCCGGCTTCGGTCGGCGCATAGATCACCCGCACCGGGCCCCCTGCCTGCTCAGCCGCGCTCGCCACGATCAGTCCGTCTTTCGACAGCTTGCCCAGCAGAAAGTAGACTTCGCTGCGTTCGATCCGCCAGATCGCATGCAGCGCCTCATCTTCCCGGACCACATGCGCTAACTCATAGCCGTGCATCGGTCGCTCGCAGAGCAATCCCAGGATGATATTCTCACTTGGCCAGTCGGCTTGCATGGCTGAAGGCGCTCCTGATCGGTGAGGCAGGGGGCTATTCAGAATCTGACGAGATGACAGTCGGATTATAGGTGGCTCTCGTGGTTGTGTCAATTCTGAGTTCGGGGTAGCAGGAGTTCCAAATGTAGTTTGGGAGGGGAATGCCT
>CAYRFV010000282.1:0-7151 GCA_964423545.1 uncultured Anaerolineales bacterium
CGGGTTCGGCGAATCATCGTCGACCAGCCGGTCCCTTGCGCCAAGTGCGGGGCCGAGATCCGCTCAGACCAGACCAAGGCCTTCGAGTGCTCGATGCGCCACTACCGTGTCGAAACGTTGATTTATTGTCCTGATTCAGTCACTGAGGCATTAGTCTTGATCGGCAGCGCCCAGGCCAGACTCTGTTCTCCGTCTCTGGTGTAATTCACTAGGCTCTTGGCCGCAAAGATGACCGGCGCTTCACGCACCATTCTCGGTCCGCCCTCGACAACTCCACGATGGATCACCAAAAGCCCTCGCCGTATCTGATTGAACGGTGCCCCGAATGAATCCAGTTGTTCGCGTTCATGGCAAGCTAGCTCTTCCAGAACCGGCTCTGCGTCGTCAAGCCGGTCGGCGGCGATGAGACACCGTCGCTCGAGGCGTTCATCTCCCAGAACCTGGAGGAGTTGAGCCGCTTCGCCCGCTCCGAGCGCCTCGCCGGCTTTCGCCATCTCCTCCAGACCTACAACGCCCGCGTCGACGCCATCGAGTCCGATAAGTCGCTGCTCATCGAGATGCCGCAGAACCTGGGCGGATGATGCGCCCCTGTCCGTTGGGTCTTACGGTCTCGCATGTTCGAGATCCGCGACCAGCGACTCGGCCGCCGCGACGGTGCGCGCCCACTGTCCCAGCGGCTCGACGAACAGACGCGCCCTGTGTGTTGTAAAGCTGCACTTCAGCACGCCTGGCGCAGCGACGCGCTGTGTGTTCGACTGCCTCGGCTCGCAAGGCGCCTTTCACGACAGGATGATCGGGTGGCGCCTGTGACGGCCGGAGGGATCAGGCGGAGGTGTCGCTCCTGGGGATGGAGCCGCTGCAATCCAGAGGATTGCGGCACATGGAGTTCCCGGTTTTCGGGGCGGATGTGGGCGGCGCCAGCGGTCGGCTGTCAAGTCACACTTGACGCCGCACGTGTCCTGGGGTACAATTGCATTGAACCGCACCCTGGCCCCTCAGTCGAGACTCCGGCTGCGCCGGCAGGGCAGCGCCGGCCGGTGCGCCGGCCGGTGCGCCGGCCGATGCACCGGCCGATGCGCCGGCCGGTGCATCGGATGGGAAAGGGCAAGACGACACCATGGCGATCCTCATCAAGCAGGCCAGCTATGTCGTGCGTTCGGCGGACCGCATCGAGCAGGATGCGGATGTGCTGGTCGAGGGCCGGCGCATCGCCGCCGTGGGCCGGCGCCTGGATGAGGGACCGGACGCCGCGACCCGCGACCGCGGGCTGCAGGTGATCGACGGCCGCGGCCGCGCGGTGATCCCCGGCCTGATCAACGCGCACACGCACCTCTATCAGAACTTCCTCAAGGGGCTGAGCGACGATGTCGGCCTGGTCGACTGGTGCCACGCGACCCTCTATCCCATGGCCTACGCCATCCATCAGGCGCACTGGAATCGCCACGAGGAGGCAGCCGGCTATCATTGGGCCAGCCTCAGCGCGCTGGAGATGATCCGCGGCGGGGTGACCTGCTGCGTCGACATGAACATGAACATGGATTCGGTGTTCCACGCCTGGCGCGACAGCGGCATGCGCGGGGTGGGCGCCATCGCGCTCTCCGACCGGTGGCTGCCGGCGGCGCTGCGCAGCTACCAGGAGGAGATCGTCGCGGACGCGCTGCGGCTGGCGCGCAACTGGCACGGCGTGCACCCCCGCCTCGACACGGTGCTGGCGCCCTCCACCCCTTTTCTCTGCACCCGGGAGCTGCTGCTGTGGGCGCGCGACCGGGCCGCAGAGCTCGGCATCGGCCTCCAGATCCACCTGGCCGAGACGCACTACGAGGTGGAGCAGCTGCGCGCCGAGGCGGGGCTGACGCCGGTGGCGTACGCGGCCAGCCTGGGGCTGCTCAAGCCGGGGACGACTGCGGTGCACTGCGTCCACGTGACCGACGCCGAGATCGAT
Organism: uncultured Anaerolineales bacterium; assembly: GCA_964423545.1. Taxonomy (GTDB): domain Bacteria; phylum Chloroflexota; class Anaerolineae; order CG2-30-64-16; family CG2-30-64-16; genus JALOOE01. The sequence goes on from CAYRFV010000282.1 coordinate 1,943, forward strand.
CTGCTGGCCGAGAGCGGCGCGACGGTGGTGCACTGCCCGAAGAGCAACCTGAAGCTGGGCAGCGGCATTGCGCCGGTGACGAAGATGCTGCGCCGCGGCGCATCGGTGGCGCTGGCTGCCGACGGCGCGGCCTCCAATGACCTCCTCGACATGTTCGAGGAGACGCGCATGGCCGCGCTGCTGCACAAGGGCGCGAACGAAGATCCCACCGCGATCACCGCGCGCCAGGCGTTTCGCCTGGCGACCGAGGGGGGCGCGGCTGCGGCCGGGATCGACGCGGGCGCCATCGACCCCGGCAAGCTGGCCGATCTTGCGCTCATCGACCTGGATCAGCCGCACCTGCTGCCGCTGCACGATGTCATCAACACGCTGGTCTACTGCGCCAGGGCCGGCGATGTGGAGACCACGATCATCGACGGCCAGCTGGTCATGCATCAGCGTGCGATGCGCACCCTCGATGAGGAGAAGACGCGGCATGAGGCCGCGCGCTTCGGGGGCGAGATGTACCGGCAGGGGGTCGCGATGTGGCGCGACGTCGCGCCGCGCCAGGGCGCCCCACGATGAGCGGATGAGCCGGACCCCGCCGTGAGGCAGCCGCCTCACGGGCGCTGCCGCCTCACGGCGCTGCCGGCCTGGGCCGCGGGCTGCCCGGCTCAGGCCGGATCACTGTAGGAAGCACGATGCGCGTCCTCTTGATGAGCACTCCGGATTTCGGCCGGCCGACCCTGCGAGCGCTGCTCGACCGCGGCTACGAGGTCGTCGGGCTGGTGTGCCAGCCCGATAAGCCCGCGGGCCGCGGGCTGCGCCCGCTCTCGCCCCCCATGAAGCGCGTGGCGCAGGCGTACGGCGTCCCGGTCTTCCAGCCCGCCAGCCTGGCCGCCGCCGAGGCGGCCGGCCAGGTGGCCGCGGCCCGGCCCGACCTGATCCTCGTGGCCGCGTACGGCAAGTTCATTCCCGACTCGATCCTGGCGCTGGCGGCAGCCGGCGCGCTCAACCTGCATCCGTCGCTGCTGCCGCGCTGGCGCGGCGCATGCCCCGTGCCCGCGGCGATCCTCGCCGGCGACCGCGAGACCGGCGTCACGGTGCACTTCGTGGTGAACGAGATGGACGCCGGCGCCATCCTGGCCCAGGCCGCGCTGCCGATCACCGAGCGGGACCGCGCGGGCGATCTGATGGCGCGGCTCGCGGATCTCGGCGCCGGACTCTACGTGACGGCCCTCGAGGAGTGGCTCGCCGGCCGGATCGCGCCGCGGGAGCAGGATCACGCCGCGGCGGTCTGGTGCGACCGCCTGCACAAAGCGCAGGGGCGGCTGGCGTGGTCGCAGCCCGCCGAACGGCTGGCGCGCCAGGTGCGCGCCTTCGATCCCTGGCCCGGGGCCTTCACCGACTGGCGCGGCGCGCTGCTGCACGTCCTCGACGCGGAGGCGTGGCCCGACTGGCGCGGCGACCTGGCGCCGGGGCAGGTGTTTCGCGCCCGCGACACGATCGCCCGCGATACGGTCGCAGGCGATGCGATCGCACGCGATACGATCGCACGCGACCGTATCGCCGTGGCCACCGGCCAGGGCGCACTGATCCTGCATCTTCTTCAGGCGGCCGGCAAGCGCGCCCTGCCGGCCCCGGAATTCTGTCGTGGCCAGCGCGACTTCGTGGGAGCGACCCTGACCTGACCGGCCAGGTCTACGGTCGTCCATCGTCCATCGTCCAAGGAGGCACCTTGAGCCAACTCACCGAGCGGCTGGCCGCCATCTGCGGCGCCGCATACGTCAGCGATAAGCTGGTGGATCGCATCTGCCACACGCGCGACTGCGGGCCGACCCCCGGCGGCATCCCCGCGGTCATCGTCCGGCCGCGCACCACCGAGCAGGTGAGCGCGATCGTGGCAGCAGCCAACGAGAGCAAGACGCCGATCTTCGTCTGGGGCCGATCTTCGACCTTCATCGGCCACGGCATCCGCGAAGGCTGCATCCTGATGGGCCTCGACCTGATGAACGCGGTCGAGAAGATGGACTTCGACAGCCAGGTGGTCACCGTGCAGACCGGCGCAATCTGGCACGCGGTCGACGTCGAGCTCAACAAGCGGGGCTGGGAGCTCGCGGTGCCCGGCTCCGGCGGCATGTTCGTCTGCACCGTGGGCGGCTCGGTCGCGTACAACTCGGTGCCGCACGGCATGGCCGAATACGGCATGACCGGCGACAACGTGGTGGCGCTGGAGGTCGTCCTGCCGAACGGCGAGGTGATCTACACCGGCTCGGCGGCCAACCGGGCCGCCGCAGGGCTGGCGTTCGAGCGCAACGCCAACGGGCCCGACCTGGCCGGGCTTTTCATCGGCTCGTGCGGGGTCTACGGCATCATCACCCGCGTCACCTATCGCATTCGCCAGAAGCCGGAGACCGAGCGCTTCGCGTTCTACGGCTTCGACAGCGTCGATGCGGCGGTGGATGCGGCCCAGGCGCTCCAACGCCGTCGCGTGCCGACGCACCTGGTTCAGGTCTATGCGGGCCAGAAGCCGCTCGGGGTCGAAGGGGAAGCGTTCCTGCATATCGTCATCCGCGACGGCATGGCTGCGGCCGAGGAGCGGCTCGTGGCGGCGCACAGCATCTGCAGCGCCTTCAACGGCGTGCGGCTGGACGAGCGGGCGACCGAGCGCTACTGGGTGCACCACATGTATTCGTGGCTGCGCAACACCCCGCCCGAAGTCTACTACAGCGATCGCCCCTACACCTGCCCGGAGGCGACGGCGTTCATCCCCACGCAGCGCGTCAAAGATGCGCTGCGCTATCTGAGGAGCTATGAGGCGGAGCACGCCGACGAATTCGCTCGCTACGGCATCCGCATTAAGGCGTACGACGTCTACTACAGCCGGAACGCCGCGTTCATCTGGATCGACACCCTCTTCCCGGAGCTGGATGCGGAGGCGTGGCGCTACGGCGTCAAGATGCGCGCCGATTATTCCGAGTATTTGTGGAGCCGCTACGGCTCGCCGGGCGGCATCCTGGCGCCGCTGGCCGAGCACATCATGCCCAAGTTGGGGGGCGGCTATGCGCTGATGAAGGCGCTGAAGCATACGCTCGACCCCAACGGCATCCTGAACCCGGGCATCCTGGGATTGAACGGCGGCAACGGCAACGGGAGGAACGGCCATGAGCAGTGAGACGCGGGCGATCGACGCCGTTAAAGATATCATCTATCAGTGCAACCGCTGCGCGCACTGCTTCGACCTGAGCTGGCTGGGCCAGTCGTCGCGCGAGAAGTGCCCCGCCTACCGCTGGGGTCGCTTCGAGTCATACACGGGACGCGGCCGCTTCTTCCTGGCCCGCGCGCTGGTGGACGGCCTGGCCGACTACGATGCCGAGATGGCGCAGCGCGTCTTCGCCTGCACCGAATGTCGAGGCTGCGCCGAACACTGCTTCAAGTACCTCTCGACCACCGACATCTACGACGCGATGAAGGAAGACCTGGCGCGGTTGGGGCTGCTGCCCGCGCGCCTGGCCGCCGGCCTCTCCGATGAGGGCGGCCTGGGCGAGCATCACAACGTCTACCAGGGCGAGCAGGAGGAACGGCTGGCCTGGCTGCCCGATTTCTCGCACGTGGACCGCGAAGCCGAAGTGCTCTTCTTCGTCGGCTGCACGTCGGCCTATGCGCGGCAGAACATGGCGCTCGACGCCTACAATCTGCTGGTGCAGGCGGGCATCAGCTTCACGGTGCTGAGCGACGAGTGGTGCTGCGGCCATCCCTACCTGGCCGGCGGCATGCCGGGCAAAGCGCTCAGCTTCATGGAGCACACCCTCGCCGCGGCGCGGCGGGTGGGCGCGCGCCAGATCGTCACCAACTGCCCCGGCTGCCAGCGCGCCTTCCGCGACGACTACGGAAAGCTCAGCGGCAAGCCCGCGCCCGTGGAGTCGCTGCACATCGTCGAGCTGCTGGCCGACCGGCTGCAGCGCGGGGAGCTGGCGATGGAGCGCCACCGGCCCAAGTTGGCCGTGACCTATCACGATCCGTGCGTGCTGGGCCGCTGGATGGGCATCTACGAAGCGCCGCGGCAGCTGCTGCGCGCGATCCCCGGCATCTCGCTGGTGGAGATGCCCCGCAACCGCCGCGACGGTTACTGCTGCGGCGCGGGCGGCATGATCCGCTACGACTTCGGCGAGATGGCCGATCTGGCCGGCGCCGATCGCGTGGTCGAGGCGACGGGCGTGGGCGCCGAGATGATGCTCTCCGCGTGCCCGGCCTGCGTCATGCAGCTCCAGCAGTCGCGGCAGAAGACGAAAGCGCGGCTCAAGGTTCTGGACATCACTGAGCTGCTGGCGCAGCAGATGCGGCCGCTGCGGGCATAGCGCCCGCTGCGGCACAGCGGCTGCTGCGGGCACAGCGGCCGCTGCGGCACAGCGGCTGCTGCGGCACAGCGGCTGCTGCGGCACAGCGGCTGCTGCGGGCACAGCGGCATGAGGCGAGGCGATGAAACGAACGGTCTTCTATCATCAGGAGCTGCAGGCCGGCGCGCGGATGCGCCAGGCGCAGGGCTGGGAGATGCCCGACCACTTCGGCGATCCCCGCGGCGAGCACCTGGCCGTGCGCAGCAGCGCCGGGGTCTTCGACTGGGCATCCACGGGGGAGATCGAGATCCAGGGCCCCGATGCGCTGGCGCTCGTCCAGAAGGTGATCGTGAACGACGCCAGCCGTATGCCTGCCGGCCGCGTGCTCTACACCACGCTCTGCCACCCCAACGGCGCCATCCTGTCCGATGTGACGATCTACCGGCTGGGGGAGCGCCGCTACTGGTGCATGACCGCGTGGGGCAGCAACCAGGCCGGCCAGCGTCCCGAGTACGAATGGCTGGTGGAGCAGGCGGCCGGCCTGGATGTGTGCATCACGGACCTGTCGGCCGGGGTCGCGCTGCTTGCGGTCCAGGGCCCCCGGTCGCGCGCCATCGTGTCGCAGCTCACCCCAGCGGACCTGGGTTCGCTGCGCACGATGGAGTTCACAGAGACGACGCTGGCCGGCGCGCCGCGCGCGATGATCTCCCGCACGGGTTACACCGGCGAGCTGGGCTACGAGCTGATCGTCGCAGCTGAGTACGGGGGCGACCTCTGGGATGCGCTGGAAGCGGCCGGCCGGGTGGCCTGCGGGCCTGAGGGGATGCGCCACGCGGGACTGGAGACCGCCTTCAGCCTGCGGATGGAGAAGGGTTTCATCGCGCGCTTCGACT
>CAYRFV010000283.1:0-7083 GCA_964423545.1 uncultured Anaerolineales bacterium
AGAAGAGCATAGAGGGTCGGCGCCGGGAGCCGGCTATGGCCGCGCAAACGCGACAGCAGCGTCCCGACCCGCCGCCGACTCGGCTCGGCGACGATACTCACTCATCTCCACCACACTGCTCTCGAGTCGCGACTCCTCCGCTGCAAACGCCATCAGATGGCTCTCCAGCGACTCGCGGCCGCTCGTAAGCGCATCCGCTTCGCCGCGCAGCGCGGCCAGAAAACTGCGCACCACGCCGAAATCGCCGCCGCCATGGCCGCTTGCCGAGGCGGGGATTTCGATCTGCTCCCGCCGATTCGTCAGATGGTCATGAACTTCGATCCAGCCGTCGTGGTAGTCGAACTTCCCCCGCAGCGTGGCACGCGTGCCGTCATAGCGCATCGTGCGCGATTCCTCGTACGAGTGCCCGTGCATGAAGAGCACGACGGTCGCGCCGCCCTCAAACTGCATGTTCACCGTCTGCGTGTCCACCACATCATTATCGCAGTGGTAGACGCAGCGACCATAAGGGCCGGTCTCCAGTGCACGCTGCCGGGCCTCCAGACTCGCGTCCTCGCTGATGACGGAGATCGGCCAGCCGCTGTAGTTGGGAACGAGGTAGAGCTTGCGAGCATCCCAGGGGCACTGATCGGCCACAGGGCAGCCATCCGTACACCGCTGCGCAGCGCCGGCGGGCGCATTCTCCGGCCGATAGTGGATCAGTTTGCCGAAGGACTGCAACTTCTCAGCCTTGCGCCCCATGTTCCAGTACAGCACATCCAGGTCGTGGCAGCACTTCGCCAGGATCATCGGACTGGAGGTTGCGAAGTTCCGCCAGTTCCCGCGCACGAAGCTGTGCGCCATGTGCCAGTAGACGACATTCTCACGATGCTCGACGGTGATGATCTCCCCCAGCCGGCCCGAATTCAGGACTTCATGCAGCCTGGCGAAGAACGGCGAAAAGCGAAGCACATGGCAGACCTGGAGCAGCTTCCCGTGGCGCTCAGCAGCCTTCACGAGCTCGACGACATGGCTCAACCGCTCGGCTATCGGCTTCTCAAGGAGCACGTCATAGCCCGCGTCGAAGGCCGCCAGCGTGGAGGGATGATGCGTCTGGTCCTGGGTCATATTGAAGAGGGCGTCGGCGATGCGCCCCTTTGCCAGCAGGTCCTCCCAGGTGGCGAACTGGCGCTCCGGCGGGATGGAATGCGCGGCGGCAAAGCGTTCCCGGCGCACCGGATGCGGCTCGGCGACCGCGACGAACTTGAGCTCGTGCGGGTATGCCTGGGCGTACGGACCGTAGCTGAAATGGCCACGGGATCCGGCGCCCAGAAGGACGGCGGTGATCGGCTGGGACATCATGCGCTCCTCTCGAACGTGTGGTTGGACAGCAGGCCGTGGCCTGGCTCCGGAAAGGCGAACAACGCTCCGCCCGTCAGGCCGCCGGCGGCCCCAGGCGTGCGCTGCGCGATGGCGTCGGACAATCCGCCGCATCGATGACGGCTCGCCGACTGCTCGCCCGATCTGCAGCGACGCCTATCGAGCAAATCCTCGCGATCAGGTTGCAGTCCTCTCGGTGCGACGCCGCAGGGCCAGGAAGCAGGCAGCGCTCAGCAGTGCGGTGATCGCGAAGGCCACCCACATGAACGGAAAGCCGCGCACCTGCACCAGGGTGCCGCCGAGATAGAGACCCACAAGCTGGCCCGCGCCCGACACGGTGTTCAGCAGACCGCTGTTGGCGCCGCGCGTCTGCTCATTGCCCACTTCCACTGCAAATGTCATGGCATTGGCCGTGTAGCTGCCGAAAGTCACCCCCCGAACGATCTGAACGCCCAACAGCGTCACAAGCGCTCCGCTCAGCAGCAGGTATCCAAGCATCACGAGCGACGCACCCACGCCGCCCGCCGCCAACAAGGCGGCGCGGCCGACGACGTCGGAGAGCTGTCCCGCCATCAACATCGACGGCGCCTCGATCAGCCCCGCGAGCCCCCACAGGCTGCTGATCGCCGTCTTGGCATAGCCGAGCGACGCCATGTAGTTGGGCCACATCGATGCTTGTCCGTTCCAGGTCATCTGCCAGAGGAAGACGCCGGCCAGGAAGAGCCACGGCAGGCCCAGCCGGACGACGGAGAGTGGACGACGAAGCAGGATCGGCGGCCGTTGAGCGCGGATCTCATTCGACCGGACGCGGCGCGGCTCGCGCAGCGCCATCGCGATCAGCGCCGCCACGACGTAGCACAGGGCGGCGGCGACGAACGTCACGCGCAGCGAATAGGCATCCGCGATCCTGCCGCCGATGAACGCCCCGCCGGCAAAAGCCAGCGAACCGATGCCTCGATAGGCGCCCATCCGCTTGCCACGCGCGCCGCCGGAGGAGAGCAGATCGCCCATCAGCGCCAGGCTCGTGGTGCTGTAGCCCGCCATCGCAGCGGCTTCAGCCAGCCGAACGACCCAGGCGCCGTTGAAGCTCGTCACCTGGCTCAGCAGAAAATAGGCAACGGCCACGCCGGTCAAGCCCCCGACGATGAGCGGTTTGCGGCGGCCCAGCGCGTCAGAGCCGCGGCCCCAGAGGTAGCTGCTGACCAGGGCGACCGCTGCGGTCGTCGTCAAGATGATCGCAATGCGGCCGTAATCCGCACCTAACGACTGAAGATAGAGCGTGACCAGCGGCGAGCTGATGCCGATCGCAGCGTAGACCAGGGCGATGATGGCGGTGAGGAGTACGATGCTGTTCAAGGAGTTCTTCCCAGGCCGGATGGGGTGATCGAGCACCTGGAGCATTCTAGCACGCCCGCCGCGAGCCGTCCAGTTGCCCTGCATCGGCTGTCCCTTGACGCCCTGGTCTCCGTCACCTATACTGCAAGCTGTTTCGTGACACGGCAGGAGACGAGGAGCCAATGATCAAGGGCATCGGCATCAACTGCGACGATTCAGCCATCGATGGCCGGCTCGATCGACTGGCCCGGGACCTGGAACGGGCCGAAGAGGCGGGTTTCGACGCCTACGAGCTATCTCTGCCGGCCTGTAATGTCATCCGGTGCGGAAGGATCGACCGCGATGAGCTCGAGCGCGTCGTGGCCGTCTTGGGACGCCATACGCTGCGCTATACCGTTCATGCACCGATGTCGCTCCGGCTGACGGAGCCGACCGGCTTTCACGAGCAGCTCTTCCTGAACTGCCTGGAAGTCACCCACCGCATCGGTGCTGAGGTCCTGGTCTACCACTGCGCCCAGCTGGCGCTGCGTCCGGCAGACCAGGATGCGGAGCGGCTCCCCACGCCGGATGAGCTGGCTGCGGCGTGGCGCATCGAAACACAGGCGCTCCGCCGGATGGCCAACCGCGCCGCCGCACTCGGGGTGGTCATTGCTGTCGAGAACCGCGATCCGCATCTATGGGAGATTGCGGCCCTCGTCCGGCATGGACGGGACGCTGGCCATCTCACCCTCTATCACCAGGGGATGCGCCTCGACCTGATCGCCGAGCAGGTGCGCGAAGTGGGGTCGTCCGCCGTGGGGATCTGCCTGGATGTCGGACACGCGTTCCTTGCAGCGCCTTACTGGGAGATCGACTTCCTGTCCCAGATTCGCGCCGTCGCTCCCGCCGTGACGCACGTGCACCTCCACGACAACTTCGGACGCCTGGACGATCGATGCGACTCGCTGGCTGAGCGCCTCACGTTCGGAGAAGCCGACAATCATCTGCCCCCCGGCTGGGGCGCGATCCCGTTGGCGCAAACCCTGACGGCGCTCAGCCAGTCGGGCTACGGCGGCTGGCTGACGGTCGAGATCCGGCCGCGTTATGCCGAAGCTCTGGCCGAGATCCCGGCCGCAGTGCGCAGCCTCCTGCAGGACCGGTCATGACAGGTAGTCTCGCCGCATCTTCTCCAGACGACCGACGCTCTCTCTGAAGCCGCCCGGCCGGCTGCGCGCATGCCAAAGCCGGTGGTACTCAGCGATCAGGCGCTCGGCATCGTCGGCGAGCGCAGCGCGCAACGCTGTATCCTCGCTGCCCTCATCCTTACCGATCATCCAGATGCCTCGCCGGGCGCCGTGACGCAGCATGTCGGCAGCCCACGCGAATTCTCGTCGCAGCAGGTCGGCGTCTTTTCGGCGCGAGGCCACACCCTCGTAGCGCGCCATCACGCGGTCGATCTCATCGGTGACCGCGGCCAGGCCGCCTGCATCCAGGCCGGGATACCGGCCGCGATTGGCCGAGAACTGCTCGTACGTCGCCTGGAGCATCCGCACCGGCACGGTCGCGTTATGAACCTCGACCCCGGTCTTCTGATGCGCGTTGCCCAGGTCATAAGCGATGCGGCCCAGCACGCCCGTGGCATCCTCGAACGCGTAGAGGCTGACCACTCGAGCGATGTCGGTCTCTCGGTTGGCCTGGCACGCCCAACAGAGCGCTGCGCCATAGGCAAAGCCGAGATAGCTCACCGGCAACGGCTGCCAGTGTCCGGCATCCCCCCAGTCGGTGATAAGATAGCCGACGGCGCCGTGCTTCAGGCCATTCTCGGCAGCGTTGCGCAGGTTGCCCAGCGCACTATCGGTCCGCCCAGCCAGGGTGTTCCAGGACCCGGTGCCGGGACAGACATAGAACGGCACGCCGGAGTCGGCAAAGAGCGCGCCGTGTCGTTCAAAAGGATGGTCTGGCTGATACCCCCATTCGAGCGCCACTGCATCGCGCGGCAGTTCGGGCACCAGCTCCGGATGCTCCATGATAATGTCGCCCCAATACTGCATGGTGCGGCCGCGCGCCTTAACCTCCCGATAGATTCGCAGGAGAAAGTCCAGGTACACCCTACCTGCGCCCAGTCTTTCGACCGCTTCTTTGCTGCGCACCTTGCCCAGGTCAATCGTCTCGTCGCCGCCGACGTTGAACTGCCGGCTTGAGAAGTGCGGCAGCAGCTCATCGAAGAGGCTGCGCACCAGCTCGATGCTGCCCGGATCGATCGGGCACAGGCTAAGCGGGTGCTCGTAGCGCCCCCAGCGGGTGTCGCATCCGTTCGGGGCGTCGGCTAGAGGCCGATAGCGATCATGGATCAGCCAGCGCGTCATATGGCCGTAGGAGTTCTGGTTCGGCACAAGCTCGATGAAACGCTCCCGGCACCAGGCATCCAACGCCAGGATTTCCTCGCCCGTCAGCGGTGAAGCATCGGCCCACACTTCCGGGTGGTTGCGATAGGCGAAGGTGTGCTCTGTATACAACTGGAGCTGGTTGATCTTCCAGGCGGCCAACAGATCGACCAGCTCCAGCAGGGTCTGCATGGTCGGCACCCGATCGCGGCTGATGTCCAGCATCACGCCGCGGTTAGGGAAGTCGGGCCAGTCGGAGATGCGAAGAGTCGGAAGGCTGATGGGCCGAGACCGGAGATCGGCAGGCGCGGCGAGAGCTGGCCCCCCGCCACCCGATTCCTGCACGCCGCTTTCCAAGAGCTGAACCAGCGTGCAGACGGCATAGAAGATGCCTGCCGGAGCGCCGGCTACTCCATGAATCCCATCGTCGGTGATAGCGAGTTCGTAGCCCTGGGAGTGGCGCGCGCCGCCCTCGACCACGCTGAAGGTGGCGCCGACCTGGCTGTGGGGCGCTGCAGGGCCGGCGACGATCTCCCACGCGAAGCCGGATCGAGCGTGCAGAGCATCCCGAAAGCGCCGGGCGCTGAACAGCAACGCGCCGGCGTCGGGACCGTCGATGACGATCAGGCGCCGGTCGACCAGGGGCAAGAAGCCGCCCGTGTGAATCACGTGACGTGGCCGTGGCAGCAGATCCAACATGGGAACCTCGGAACGAAGTGGAAAGAGGAGAAACCGGGCTCTGCCGTCATCGCCAAAACCCGGTCTCTCCCCAAAGAGGATTGGAGCGCGCTATTTGGCCTTGAGTCGGCCATCCATCATCATGACCACGATCGGGTTGTCGCCGTACAACGCGTTCTTCCAGATCGGATCAGTGTCAGCCGGCGCTTCGGCCACGCGCTTGTTCAGCAGTGGGCTGTTGCCGTAACGCTCCCAGAGCGGGATGATCGGCAGCAACTGGTTGAAGGCCGTGGCCGCAGTCGCAACGTTGGCCTTCTGCGCTTCGGCATCGAGACCCTCCGCCGACTGCACCACGACCTTCTCCAGGTCAACCTCTTTGCCGTCGATCGTCTGCTTCATCGGGAAGTTCATGCCCTTGCCCTGGGTGGAGCCGACGTAGTTGTGGGTGAAGAGGTCCTGGACAAACGCGAAATGCGGGTGCGGGTTGCCTGCACCCCAGCCTCGGATCGCCATCTGGAACTTGCCCTGGTTCACATCGGTCGGATGTTGCTGGAAGTTGACGCCGCGCACGGTGGTCTTGACGCCGAATTTGTTGAGTTGCTCGGCCAGGTTCTCGGCCGCGGCCGACCAGTCCGCGAACTCTGCGGGCACGCTCAGCTCGAACTCCAGCTTCTTGCCCTTGTCATCGACCCAGATGCCGTCGGCGCCCTTCTTGAAGCCGACCTTGGTCAGGAGTTCCTCCCCCTTCTTCGGGTCGTACGCGTACTTGTTGAGCTTGTCCTGCTGCTCCTTGCTCAGCCACAGCGGCACGATGATGTCGCTGAAGCCCGCCATCGTCTGGATCGCTTTGCCGGAGTCACCGAGCGACACCTTGCCGTTCTCGTCGCGGTTGATGGCATAGGCCAACGCCTGGCGGAACTCCGGTTTGTTGAACGGGTAGACATCCTGGTTCAGGAAGAGGGCCGGACCGGAATAGGTGGGCGCGCGCGTGATGCGGATGCCCATGTCCTTGTACTGCTTCTCGGTCGCGGTGGGGAAACCGTGCGTGGCGTAGTCGACGTCGCCGGCCAGCACCAGCGGGGTGACGGTCGGCGTCTCGCCGTTATATAGCACCACCTTCTCGAACGGCACCTTGTCGGCGAGGTAACCCTTGGGATTCTTGATCAAGCTGAGCTGCGCCTCGGTGATCGACTTCATGTCGAGGTCGTAGGGGCCGCTGACAATCAGCTTGTCAGGACGGAAGTCGGTGGCTTTCTGCACCAACGCCTTCCACTCGTCGCTGTCGGCTCCCTTCTTGGCATCCACCAGCTTCTGCACCTCATCGGCCAACGCTCCGTAGGTTGCGGAA
>CAYRFV010000284.1:0-3963 GCA_964423545.1 uncultured Anaerolineales bacterium
TGCCAAACGCTGTCCTTCCTCCAGGAACGCCTCACCCCCATTGGCACGTGCAGCATACTGCATCAGCACGGCCATGAGCTGCTGCCCTCCTGCGCGCATCGCGCGCCGGTGTGCATCGTCGAGTCGGCCATACCACGGCTCACCGGAGAGACCCAACTGCTTGGGGGGGAGCGCTGAAATCAGGCTCAGGTCAGGGCCCGCAGCCGGTGTGTCGGCCAAGTTCCCTTGTTGCAGACTGGCAAGAAACGCAGCCAACTCGGCCAGCCGGTAGCGACGTCTGCCGCCAGGTGTGCGCAGGCATGGCACTCTGCCATCATCCGTCCAGCGCCGAAGGGTAGTGAAGTGGACTCCCAGGTAGCGAGCGGCATCGCTGAGGTCGAGCCAGGTATCGGCCTGCGTCGGCAGTTTATGGTCCGAAGAAGCCATCATTCCTATGGATTTCTATCCTTTCCTATGTCCAACTAAGCGCGGACGAGTATATCATCCGACATGCGGCCTGTCAAATCAGTGGACAGGGTTGCCTGGGATCCAGGTGGGCGAGCAATTGACGCCAGGTGTTTCGCATGCTACACTCACACGCATGCGCTGGGTAGCCACTCTCTGATGCCCTCCGGGCACACCGAAGCTGCACCCATGGAGTTGCCAATGCTACTGACCCAGGATAAGCTGCTCCTCATGCACCGCACCATGCTCCTGATTCGCCGCTTCGAGGAGCGCGCGACGCAGTACTTCCTGAACGGCCAGATACGCGGCTCATTCCATCCCTGCATCGGCCAGGAAGCGACTGCCGTCGGCGCGTGCGCCGCACTGCGCCGCGCCGACACCATGACGTGCACCTACCGGGGCCACGGGCAGGCGATAGCCAAGGGCCTCGATCCGCGAGAGGCGATGGCCGAGCTGCTGGGCCGGCGCACCGGTTGCAGCCAGGGCAAGGGCGGGTCGATGCATTTCACGGACCCATCGGTCGGCCTGTTGGGCGAAAACGCCATCGTCGGCGCCGGTGTGCCGATTGCCGTGGGCGCCGCGCTGACCGCGCAGCTCGACCGGACCGACCGCGTCAGCCTCACTTTCTTCGGGGACGGCGCGATCAACCAGGGCGCGTTCCTGGAGGCGATGAACCTGGCGGTCATCTGGCGGCTGCCTGTGATCTTCTTCTGCGAGAACAACCTCTACTCCGAGATGACGCCGATCCAGGCGATGGTGGGGCCGGAGCGCCTGATCGCGCGCGCCGAGGGCTTCGGCATGCGCGGCGTGGTGATCCCGGACGCCTATGATCCGATCACCGTCTACGAGGCCACCGTGGCGGCAGTCGAGCAGGCGCGAGCCGGCGGCGGCCCGACCTTCATCGAGGCGATGACCTATCGCCTGGTGGGTCATATGATCGGCGACAACGAGCCCTACCGGACGAAGGAGGAGGTCGCCGAGTGGCGCAAGCGCGACTCGATTGCGACCTTCCCGCAACGGTTGATTCGCGAGTTCGGTGTCACCGCGGCGCAGATCGCCGACGTCGAGCGCGAGGTGGCCGCTGAGATCGAGGAGATCTGCCGCTTCGCAGAGCAGAGCCCCTGGCCCACGCCGGAGGAGGCGCTGACCGACATCTTTGCATGACGATGGACGAACGGCGCACGACCGGCGCCGCACTTTTGGGGAGCATCTGCATGGCTCGTGAACTGACCTATGCGCAGGCGCTGCGCGAAGCGCTGACCGAGGAGATGGCGCGCGACCCCAACATCATCCTGCTGGGAGAGGACATCGGGGTCTACGGCGGCGTGTTCAAGGTGACTGAGGGACTGCTGGCGAAGTTCGGTCCGGAGCGGGTGCGCGAGACCCCGATCTCAGAGGCCGGCTTTGTGGGGATGGCGGTCGGCATGGCGATGACCGGGAAGCGGCCGCTCTGCGAGCTGATGTTCATGGACTTTGCGTTCGTCGCCGGGGACTCGATCTTCAACCAGGCGGCCAAGATGCGCTACATGTCGGGCGGCCGCGTCAAGGCGCCGCTGGTGATTCGCACGCAGCAGGGCGGCGGCCGTGGCAACGGCGCGCAGCACTCGCAGAGCCTTGAGGCCTTCTTCACGCACATCCCCGGCCTCAAAGTCGCGCTGCCGGCCACGCCGTATGACGCCAAGGGGCTGCTCAAATCCGCGCTGCGGGAGGACAATCCGGTCATCTTCATCGAGCACAAGCTGCTGTATGCAACCAAAGGCGAGGTGCCCGAAGCGGAGTACCTGATTCCGCTCGGCAAGGCCGAAGTCAAACGTCCCGGCAAAGACGTGACGCTGGTGTCCTACTCGCGCAGCCTGCTCCACTCGCTCGAAGCGGCGGAGCAGGCTGCGCAGGACGGCGTCTCCGTCGAGGTAATCGACCTGCGCTGCACCGTCCCCCTGGATCTGGACCCGATCCTCGCGTCGGTGCGCAAGACCGGCCGGTTGGTGATCGCGCATGAGGCGCATCGCCGGGCCGGCGTCGGCGCGGAGATTGCGTCGCTGGTGCAGGAGCACGCTTTCGACTACCTGGACGCACCGATCGTGCGGGTGGCCGCGCTCGATGTTCCCATCCCCGCCAGCAAGCCGCTGGAGGACGCGGTGCTCCCAGGACCGGTACAGATCCTGGAGGCTGTCAGACAGACCGTATCTTGAGGAGGCGCCATGCGCATCATCGACGCTCACAATCATCCCGACTGGCACGGAACCAACCTGGACAGATTCCTCGCCAACATGGCGCAGCACGGTATCGAGAAGACATGGCTCTTCTCGTGGGAGTGTCCGGCCGACGAGTACGATCCCACGTACAAAAACGTGTTTCTGACTGGGCCCGAGGGCCATCCGATCCCCTTCTCGCGCTGCCTCGAGTACAAGCGGGCTGCGCCTGACAAGTTCGTGCTGGGCTATGCGCCCGATCCCAGACGCCCCGAAGCGATCGACCAACTGGAAGCTGCCATCGCCATTCACGGTGTGCAGCTCTACGGCGAGCTCAAGCTGCGCATGATGTTCGATGATCTGGACGCGCTGCGCATGTATCGCTTCTGTGGGGCGAAGAAGCTGCCGGTCACGGTCCACATCGACTACGAGTTCGACACCGGCCGCAAGTACCCCCGGCCCAACTGGTGGTACGGCGGCGGGATCGAGCCATTCGAGCGCGCGGTTCGGGCGTGCCCTGAGACGATCTTCATCGGCCACGCGCCCGGCTTCTGGGCGCACATTTCAGGCGACAGCCAGCACGATAAGGCGCTCTATCCCACCGGGCCGGTGCTGCCTGGCGGCGAGCTGCCTCGGCTGTTCCGCACGTATCCCAACCTGCACGCGGATCTCTCGGCCGGTTCGGCGTACACGGCGCTCAGCCGCGATCCGGCCTTCGCCGTGGATTTCCTGCTTGAGTTCCAGGATCGCCTGCTCTTCGGCCGAGACTATTTCGACAGCCGGATGCAGGACTTCCTGGATTCGTTGAATCTGCCCGCCGCAGCGCTGAGCAAGATCCTTGCCGGCAACGCGCTGCGGTTAGCGCCGGAAGCCTGATGCACGAGGAAAGCAATGAAGCGCATCTTCATGGTCACCGATCTGGAGGGGGTGGCCGGCGTCGTCTCGTTCGCTGACCAGTCCTATCCGGACGGCAGGTACTACGATGCTGCGAAACGCCTCGCCACTGCCGAAATCAATGCCGCGGTTGAGGGGATGCTCGCAGCCGGAGTCGAGGACGTCCTGATCTGGGACGGACATGGCGCGGGCGGGATCGTCTTCGAGGAGCTGCACCCGGCGGTCAGGCTGCTCCACGGCCGACCGATGCCGCCCTGGTGAAGGGGATGGTCACCGCCTACCGCAACGCGGGGGTCGACCCGATCCTCTGGCCGCGGCTGGCGGGTTCGTGGCCCGGCTCCACCTTCACCGGGGCGCCATTGCGGCTGGCGGCGGGGATCTTCGGGCTGGGGCACGGGGGCGGCGCGCACGCGCCTGACGAGTACTTCCTCAT
>CAYRFV010000284.1:3973-5267 GCA_964423545.1 uncultured Anaerolineales bacterium
CCTGGTCGCGGCTCGAAGCCGTCATCCGTCGCTACGAGGCGGTCGTGATGATCGGACAGCACGCCATGGCCGGCACGCTCACCGGCAATCAGAACCACACCCAGAACAGCCGAGCAATCGACTACTACAAGCTCAACGGCCGGCTCATCGGTGAGACGGCGCAGATCGCGCTCTATTTCGGCGCGCTCGGCCTGCCCCTCATCTTCCTGAGCGGTGACGCAGACGCTTGCCATGAGGCAGAGGCGCTCGTGCCGCGCCTCGTCACGGCGGCCGTGAAGGAGGGGGTGGGTCGCGGCGCGGCGGTCTCACTCTCAGCAGTCGCTGCACGGCAGTTGATCCGCGAACGAAGTGCGCTGGCCATCGAGCAACAGGGGATCGATCCGATCCCGCCGCTGGTGTGGCCCGGGCCGTACACGCTCGAAAAGCGCTTCTTCCACACCGACGCCGCCGATGCGGCCGCGGCCCAGCCCGGCGTCGAACGCGTCGATGGCCAGACCGTCCGGCTGTGCGGCGACGACATTCGGGCGATCATCTACCGCTAGCGCGGGGAGCGCGCGACGACGGCGCTGATACGAGGAAGGCTGAGGGATGATCCGCAACGATCTGCGCGCCGATCCGGTGCGCCGTCTGGTGGTGATGGGCGAATCAAACGCCTACGGCATGTGTGCGAGTGAGCCGGCCAACGAGTGGGTGCAAGTGCTCGCGAACGCCGTGCGGCGCTTCCAGTCCGAGCCTGTCCGTGTTTTCAACAACGCGATCCCGGCCAACGTCATCAGTCCCGACGCGCCCGGTTACGAGCAGGGGCGATTCGGGGTCTGGCCCTCGGCCATCGAACGCTTCGAGCGAGACATGCTGGCGTACGCGCCCGACATGGCCGTGTACGCCTATGGTCTGAACGACTCGCGGTGCGGCCACGCGGTCGAGAGTTTCATGGCCGCCTATCGCACCATCGCCCAACGGACTCGCGCCTCGCTGCCCGGCGCGCTGATCGTGCTGGTCGGGCCTTACTGGAACCTGCAGTACGATGCGCCGACGTGGGCCACACCGAAATACCGCAACTGGATCTTCGGCAAGTTCGATCGCGCGGGCGACGATCTGGTGAAGGCCTATAACCGCGAGCTCGCGGGGTTGGCCAGCGAGGTTGGGGGCCTGTTCGTGGATGTGTACGCGATGTTGGAGGGCGCCACCTGGCTGCTGAACGCAGACGCGTGCCATTTCAATGACGTGGGACAGGCGATGATCGGCCATCGCGTGTTCTGCGATTCGGCACCGGTGCTGGAGGTCGAGCTCGCGG
>CAYRFV010000284.1:5277-7080 GCA_964423545.1 uncultured Anaerolineales bacterium
GCCATCGCGTGTTCTGCGAGGTGGCGGCGCACTGCTCTTTCCTCGCCACCCGGAGCCAGGAGATCGAGCGAAAGCTGCGTCTGTCGACCCGCAACACGGGCGGCACCGAGGCGCTGGCCGAGGTCGTCGAGCGCTGCAGGAAGTCGGAAGGGTGGGCGGTGTAGGACGTCCGGCAGGCGGCACGGGAGCAACCGAAGCCGGGGAAAGCGATCGGACCCCGACGCTGCGGGACCGCAGACGGCTCAGGGCGTTCCGAACGCTTCAATCGCATCCGCGATGATCGGGAAACTGGTACGCCACACGCCGGGCGGGACGTTTTCAGAGATCTGCATTTGCAGGCGCCCGGTGTGGCCCGCGGCGGCCAGGATCTCATCGGCGACGGCGCGGATGCGAGCCGGACTCTCCAGGTGTACGGAGGAGGGAAAGTTCAACCACAGCCGCTTTTCGGGCCAGAGTGAGACCGCCTCGGCGACCGTGGTGTCGCAGTCGGGCGCCGGCGTGAAGGAGTCCAGGCCGCCGACCCTCGATCGGGCGATATCGCGCCAGAGCGGCTTGAGCAGGCCATCCATATGGACCAGGAGCAACGCGCCGCGCTCGGCCAGCATTCCGCCCAGCTCGTCGTAAAGCGACACGCAGTGCTTCCTGAAGCGAACCGGGCCGATCGCGGGTGCGGTGATGTTGTCGACGATCACGATGAACGGCGCGGGCGACCGGTAGGCGATCTGGAAGGTCCGCCGTGCGCGCTGTTCGAGGAGATCGACGGTGCGTTCGACATGTTCCGCATGGTCGGCCAGGTGCAGCGGAAGCGCTTCCAGCCCGACCCACTCGATCCACAGCTGCTGCCAGGGGGTGCGCTCGATCTCCGCCTTGGGAATCCCGTCCTCGCCCAACGCCGCGCAGTCCTGCAAGTAGCGGTCGTAATTGTCCAGAATTACCGAGTCTTCCAGGTAGCTCCACAACACCTCGTAATCGCGCGCCGTCTCGATGAAGTGCTTGCGCGGGGTCGAGCTGTCGAACACCGGCTCGAACGCCCGCACCTCTTCAAGGTCGCCGGCCGGCGTGTGCAGGATCGTGCGCTGGTGCTTGACCCCGTCCTCCAGGAAGAACTCGCGCTCGAACCCGCAGTGCGGATGCTCGGTGCGGATGATGGAACAGAAGCGGATGAGTCCGATCCGGCCATGGCCCAGCAGGTCGAAGGCCTGTTGGGCCGGCAACATGATCTCGTACATCGCAAAGGGCACGCGATCGTGTGCGCGCCCCTGGATCACTGCAAGCATGCGCTCGCGCATCGTCATAGGCTGCATTTCGGGGACACCTCGCGCAGTAACGCGCATCTCCCGGCGGTCGGTCCAGGTCCGGCCGCACACGCCAGGAGATGAACGAGGCTGAAGGCTAGACGCCGAGCTTCTGCCGGCGGTAGAGCTCATCCGGCCGGGTGTGGATCCGAGCGACGTCGCCTTGGGAGAGGAAATGCGGCCCGCCGGCTGCAAAGGCGCCCAGCAAGATGCGCGCCGCCTTCACCGCCATGGCCGTCGTATCCTCCACCTGCTGCGCCGTCTTGCCCAGCACGATCAGGCCGTGGTTCTGGATGAGGATGATCCTCGGCTGTTCGTTGTACTCATCGATATAGCGGTTGATGCGCGCCCACGTCTCGCGCGCCAACGGCACCCCGGGATCGGTGTACGGCACGATGACGGGCGCAGGACCGCACAGCACGATTTCATCAGGGAAGATGCGGCCCGCGTATGCGGCCTCGAACCCGACGGAGCAGGTCAACGCATTGATCGCCACCGGGTGCGTGTG
>CAYRFV010000285.1:0-7056 GCA_964423545.1 uncultured Anaerolineales bacterium
CAAAGGCCGTTCGGATCCCAGTTGCTGTCCAGTGAGATGGAGAGACCGAGCGCCCGCGCCCGCCGGAAGATCGACGGGACGGCCGGAAGCAGACGGGTCTGCAAGTAGTAACTGCAATAGTGCAGGTGGCGCGCGCTGCACAGCAGTTCGTCCGTAAGATCGGCAGGGGTCACTGCATTGATGCTGCCCGCATAGGTGAGGATGGCGCGGTCGCCGTCCGCCCCGCAGAGCGCCAGCCCAAGGCCGGTCTTGAGGCCCGGCTGGACGCGCACATGGCGCGTGTCCACGCCGCACTCGCAGAGACGCTGCAACGCAAGACGCCCGAACGCATCGTCGCCCACGCGACCGACCACCGCAACCGCCACCCCCAGCTTGGCGGCCTGGCACGCAAAGATGCACCCCGACCCGCCCAGCTCCAGGGTGTAGTCGGGCACCCACTGCTCAGCCTGGCCAAACTTGGGCCGCGCTGCGCCCAGGTCAACGACCAGGTCCACGCACATATCGCCGACCGTGAGGATGTCGTACTGAGGGGTCACAGTCCCGCCATCTCGGTCTCCGAAGTGATCACTTTCGAGATGAACCGCACAGTCCCCGGCGTATAGCCCTGCCGGGCCGCAAGGGTATAGGCCAGCAGTTGCAGCGGAACCACTTCGAGGACGGGACGCAGCGCTGCATGGAGCGGGGCGACCGTAAACGGAAAGACTCCTTGCGGGCAGTCAGCCAGGCGCGTCGCACTGCCCACCGCCAGCACCCGGCCGCCGGCGCCGTGAAGCTGCCCGGCCAGGCGCAGGCTGAGCAGCCCCAGTGCGCCGTCTGGAACAAAGATAAGGGCGCCGAAACGCGCATCAGCCACCTCGATCGGCCCCTGGCGGAAATCGCCCACGTCGAAAACCACGCCAGGATGTCGGCCCACCTCCTCCAGCACCAGCCGGCCGCAGTAGGCCGCACCCTGCGACGCGCCGCGATGCAGCAGGTAGATCGGCCGGATCGCTTCGAACAGGTCGGCGAGCTCTTCGGCCTGCATCGCTGCGCGGGCTGCCGCATCCTCCAGACCATCAGCCAGCCGCTCGAATTGGGGCCGCAGAGCCTCGGTCTCGCCCAGGATCTCCGCCGCCAGCAGCAACGTCGTCGCCATCATGGCCGTGACGACGTTGATCGAGACCAAGTCATCCTTGCGGGTGTTGCTCCAGACCACGTGCGTTGCCAGACGAGCCACCGGGCTGTCCGGCTCGTTGGTGATCGCGACAAACGGGATGCCCGCGTCGGCCAACCCCTCGGCAAGCTTGACCAACTCCACCGTGCTGCCCGAACGCGTGTTGAGCACGACGTTGGCGCGGCGCAAGCTGGGCAGGCGCACATAAAGCGCTTCCGACGCGTACAGCGTGCTGGCGAAGCGGCCGCCGGCGCCCAGGTAGGCTTCAGCCGGCATGCAGAGATAGGCCGCACTGCCCATCCCGATGAACACGATGGGCTTGTCGTTGTCTACGAAACGCGCCGCATCGGCGATGCGCTGCCGTTCGGGACCATAGAGGTGGGAGACGACCCGGCGCATGTTTTGGCCCTGGGCCTGGATATCGGCCCAGAGCGCATCGTCCCTGGCAGGTGCAGTTCCGGCCATAGCGACCTCATCGGCTGTGGGATCAGGGGGCGTGACCGGCGGCGTTGGAGCTCGCCGCTGCGCCGATGAGGGCCGGCAGGTAAGCCCTAAACGGCCGCGGCGTCGGAATGCTCGCTACGATGCCATCAACCACGTCGCAGTCGATCTGCAGCGTGACGCCGCCCCACGTTTCGTTGTGTCCCCCGGCGTACTGCCGGATTCGCTGATGGTTCACCCAGAGCGTGTTGGAGAGATTCGGCACGTCCCAGACGGTCGCAGCGGGGGTGTAGACCGTGTAGATCCAGCGCGCCGGCCACACCGCATCCGGCACGTTGTCGATCGTGGCGAGACCGCTCAGCACTGCGCCGGTGCTGTAGACTCCCACGAGATTGCCGCGATGCCGCAGCTCACCGGTCCAGCCGGAGATGAAGGCACGCACCGCCTCGTTGCACGTCACATTGCCGGCATCGTAATACTCCATATCGTAGTAGACGATCGTGCCGGTCCCGTCTGTCTCGGCCAGACCAAGCTCGGTGGCGACGGCGATCGCGGCGTTGGCTTCGGCCACCCCCTGGTCGTAGCTCAGCAGCGGATCGGCGTCCATCAGCGGCTTGGGCCGGCCGCCGCTGTTGATGTAGCAGGGCGCCTGCGGACCCACCCAGGTCGGTATGAACTTCCAGCCGATTTCAGACAGGCGAGCCAGGAATGCCGCATTCAGCGCCTGGTTGCTGCAGAAGCGACCGGCACCGCCGATGTAGAGGTTGACGGCGCCGTACGGGCTGTGCCTGATCCATTCTTGGAGCGCGTCGAAACTGGGAATCTCGCAGGTGTCGAAGCCGTGACCCATCCAGACCTGGGTGCGGCTGACGAGCACAGGGGCCGCATCGACTGCTGGAGACGCCGGTGCCGCGCGCAGCGCCGCCGGCG
This sequence comes from uncultured Anaerolineales bacterium, assembly GCA_964423545.1. GTDB lineage: Bacteria > Chloroflexota > Anaerolineae > CG2-30-64-16 > CG2-30-64-16 > JALOOE01. The sequence continues at coordinate 2,525 of CAYRFV010000285.1, forward strand.
CAGCGGCAGTCGACAGCAGGGCGGCGCCCAGGCACACGGCAAAGATGACCGCCATCTTTCTGTTCGTTTTCCGGTCACTCAATTCTCAGGCTACTCCGGGGTCATCAAAGCTCTTGGCGCCGCGCTGGCGCGCAAACGCCGCGGCGACGGCCGCCTTGGCCTCTCCTGGCGCAAGCCCACGCATCGCATCCAAGCCGAACACCGCCTCCGCGGCTGCTGTCTCTGCTCGCTCTTCGCCCAGCAGCTTGGCGTATGCCACCAGGCCTGCCGCCAGGCCTGCGGCGTCGGCGCGAGTCTGCTCTGCGGCCGCGGGCGCGCCCCGGGCGGCAGTTCGGGCCATTTCCAGCACACTGGCCGCCTTCATGTGCTCAAAGACCCGCTCGGCCACGGGCAGCACCACCCCGTCCCGCACCTGGAATGCCGGCTGCTCCACGAATCGCACCGTCACCCGGTTCAGGATCGACCTGAGATCGTTGCCGACCGGCGATCGATACGTCACGAGACCCTCCATGCTGAGTTTCGATCCCAAGGGCTGGCCGGGCAGGGCAACGCGGATCGGCGCCTCGAGCTCGCTGTCTATCGGGATGTCTCCGATCGCAACGATCGCCTGGTTGCCGTCCTGTTGCACAGGATAGGCAGCCGAGAGAGGCAGCGGAACGGCGCCGGCCGGCAGCGCGAGATGGATGCGCACGTCGCGCGCGGCGACAGTCGCAGCTTCGCCCAACTCGCCGGTCAGGTAAGCGCCGATCTGGTTTGCGCGCTGGATATGATAGAACCGGCCGCCCCCCTGCATGGCAATCTCGACCATGAGCGCCTCGTTGTAGTCGCTTCCGACCCCCAGGGTCGAGACGATCAGTCCATTCCGCCGCGCGCTGAACGCCCGATGACCCATCTGCTCGAGATCCGTCTCGCCGATGTTGGCCTGGCCATCGCTCAAGAGCAGCACCAGGCTCGTGTCGCGCCTGGCGCCCAACGCCTTTGCGATCCCAAGCTCCAGACCGCCGCAGAGCGCGGTCATTCCCCCCGCCGAGATTTCCTGCAGGGCGCTGGTGATGACACGGCGCGCCTGATCGCTCACCGCGGTCGGCTCCAGCACGCTGCGCACTTCCGAGCCAAAGGTGACCAACGACAGCGAGTCTTCTTCGCGCAGCCGCGCCAGCGCCTGGCGCACCGCATCCTTGGCCTGGGCCAGTTTCTCGCCGGCCATCGAGCCGGAAACATCCAGCACGGCCGTCAAGCTCAGCGGCGGCCGGCCGCTCTCACTGCGCGCGGCCTCAGCCGGGGGAAGCTGAGCGGGAGTGCGCAGTGTGATCAGCAGATAGCGCTCGACCCCCCGGCCGGCAGGCGCCATCACCTGGTCAAGCTCCATCTGCACCTGGAGGTAAGAGCCGCGTCCGACCGGCTGCAGCGCGGACTCCGGAGCAAGCTCCCCGCCGCACCGGATGCACGTCTTGGCGCCCTGCGGTTCATCCTGCAGCACGCCGCAGTATTGACAACGCATGAGTCGAGCCACCGTTCACCTCCTCAACACGGAGCGATGCGCCCTGAGGGAGCAGTGTAGCACCGCGGCATGGTCACGTCAATGAACCGTGAACCATCCGCAGGGGACCGCACGGGTCCGGTCTTCAATCGCGCCGATCCACGAAATAGAGAGGATCGCGGCGCAGCGCGGCCAGGGCTGCATCCCACAGCGCCGACGCTTCAAGCAACTCGACTTGGGCTGCCAGCACACGCCCGCGACGCAGTCCCGGCGCCGCCATCACTTCGGCCACGCGATCGTAGCGCTGCCGCCACCCGTGGAAGCCGTGCACACGATAGAGCGCCTCGGTGGCGCCGCCATCCCACCCGATCAACCGGTAGCCCAACAAGCCGCCGAAGAGATAGGGCGGTTCGATCGTCTCCTCCACGGCATGCAGCGAGGTGTTGGGGCGGAGACCGCAGCCTAACATCAGGAGTTGTCCTTGATAGTCGGGCAGCAGACGGAAGGGAGAGCGGGGGCCACACGGAGTGCGATCTTCCCTGTGACTATCCAACATCTGGGTCGCGGCGCGACCGAGACCGCACACCGAGTGCGTGGGGTGGATGCTGCGCAGCACACCCGGACGCGTGCGGAAGTGCTCCGGGAGCGCGCCGACGTTGGAGGGGGTGCGACGCACGTCGAACACGGGGCTGCTGGGCGTCACGCGTTCGTAGCTGAGCGCTGGCATCAGCAGCGTCCCGTCTGGTCCCAATGCTTCGAGCAAGCCCTGCACCACCGTTTCGGCGCCGCCGGGCACGAAGCCAAGCGATCGCAGAGCGGCATGTACGAGCAAAACCGCACCGGGACGAACCCCGACCTCGTGAAGGTCGGCTGCAATCTGGCGGATAGTGTGTTGTAAGGTTTGCAGCATATTGCAGGGCGTCAGGCGCACGAGATCGGACACCGACACCTGGATACTCGCCGACTGGCGGGTCTCTGGCGTCCCGGATGTTCTATTGGCCGCCGTCGAGCCCGTAGTGCTCGCAGTATCGGCGATAGAGATGGCCCGCCTGAAGATAGGCCGAGTTCGGGCTCATGAAGTGCGAAAACTCGAAGGTGATCGCCTTCTCCACGCCGGCCTGCGCGGCCGCGTTCAGCTTGAGGAGCAGCTTCTCCCACTTGATCGGCAGGAACTTGATCGGCATGTCACGGTCGAACGTCTCGCTGTTGGTCCAACAGCGCAGACCATGACGGTCGGCCAGCTTCTTGTTCACCGCCAGGAAATCCGGCAGCTCGCCAAACGCGACATGCCCGTCCTGGAACGCCACGATGTCCACGGCGCCTGTAATACCGGCCATCACTTCGTCCCACTCTTGCTCGTGCTGCGCCAGGGTGATGCCGCCTTCCTTGTGGACCTGGGCGCTGAAGGCGTTCGTCGCCTTGATCCCCTCCATCCACGGCGAGATCAAGACCGGCAGGCCGCCGGAGATCGCCTTGCAGTGGCGTCCCATCGTGGCGTAGAGATCGATGATCGACCACGTGCGGCGGCTGACCTCCTGCGTCAGATACCAGCCCTTGAATGCCGCACGACCGCCGTACTTCACCCAGGCCTCCTCCGCCACGGCCCGGTTCAGATCGATCTCGCGTGCGAACTCACCCCGCAGCCAGTAACTGCCCGAATCGTAGGTGCCGAAGTAGAAAGCCATCCCGTATTCCTCGGCCAGGTCGAGGAACATTTCCACCAGGTCCACGGGGGGCCGGTGGCACCCCTCGCGCTCGATCAGTGTCTCCGAAGGGAAGGTCAGCCAGCGCTTGTGGCCGCAGCGTATCAAGATCACCGTGTCGATGCCGATCGCCTGCATGGCTGCGAAATCGGCGCTCCATTCGTTCCGGCCCCAATTCTGATGCGGGATATCGTGAGAAATCTCATCGAGGAAAGTGCCGCTCAGTCGCATGGTTCTGTTGCTCCTCCCGCCAGGGTCGCGCGGCCAAAGCCCCGGCACTCGTCCTAATCGACCATCAATATCGGCATTCCTTCGCGGCATCGGCAAAGGCCTGCAGGTTAGCGGGATCGCCATGGAAGAAGTGATCGGACGGCGCGCAAATGTAGCCGGCGTGATCTTTGGTCGCCTCGAAACACTCGATCACCAACCGCCTGGCAACCTCGGGCGTCCCCTGCTCGAAGCCGGCATTCTGATCGAAGCCGCCGATGAAGAAGAGCCTGTCGCCCACCCGCCGCGACGCCTCGCGCAGATCGCAGTCACCGCCCATCGAGGGAGGCGTCATCGTCTCCAGGCCATCCGCGCCATTTTCGGGCACCAGCTCCATCATGTGCATCAGACCACCGCACAGATGATAGACGATCTTCACGCCGGCGTCGTGCAGCGCAGCGTGCTGCTGGCGGTCATAGGGGATGCAGAACTCACGGAAGAGCTTCGGGCTGATCACCGTGTTCGACCCTGCGCCGCCACCTGTCTCCACCATGTCCGCCGGCGTGCCCCGCCACATCTCGGTCACCTTCAGGGTCCGCTGCAGGATGGCGTTCAACGCATCGTGCAGGAAATCGGGCGCATCCATCGCCATCATGATCGCCTGCTGCGTACCGACCAGGGTGCAGAAACTCTGCCACGGGCTGCCTTGTCCGGGGCTGTACGGATGAGAGCGGATGATGCCTCGATCCCCCAACCGATCCTTGACTTCCTGGATCGGTGCGAAATCAGCTGCGATCGGCGTCGGGCAGTACCGCTCCCAGAGCCGGAAGTCGTCCGGCGTCTTGATCAGATCCTCGACCTCCCAAGCGGTGATCTCGTTCCAGGCGCCCGCATGGTGCAGGACGCCCTCGGGCGTATGAATGGTCTCCTCCCAGCGGTGATTGCCGTCAGCATCCACACCCAACTCCACGCGCTCCTTCCGCCACTGGGCCAGGTCGCGGTCGCTGTAGATGTAGCGCGGGGAGACATAGATGGCGAAGTCCATATCGAACTTTTCATACGCCTGCCACCAGTCCATGCCGCCCAGATAGTGGTTCAGGTAGTAAGCCATCCAGCCGTGCACCTGACAGGGCAGCCGGTCG
>CAYRFV010000286.1:0-7030 GCA_964423545.1 uncultured Anaerolineales bacterium
TACCGGGCGATTCAAGGTTTCGTGCCCGGGCTCATCCATGAGGAGGACCCCTATGAAGATGACAGGACGCATGCAGCGCGTGCTGGTGTTGGCTGTGGTGCTAGCGCTGTTTGCAAGCCTCATGCTGGGGAGCGCCGCGGGTCTGGCAGTTACGCAGCAAGATGTGTTCTACAACGGGAGTTTTGAGGCGGGCTTCTCCCACGTCGCCGGCTGCGGCATGGTCGGCAATGGGTGGGGCTGCTTCACCAATGGCGGGTCAGTCGCATACGGTTATTATGACGATCAATGGGCGCCCGTGCGCGCCGATGGCGCGCACAGCCAGTTGATCGAGATGAACACCATGCAGACCGCCGCCTCGGAAGCCAATCGCTACGCAGGCATCTACCAGACGGTCAATCTGGTCAGGGGCAACAGCTATCAGTTCAAGCTGAGCGGGTTGATGCGCGAGGCGCTGAAGGATGGCAATAAGCCCGATCCGAGCGATGACCCCTTCCGCTATCGAGTCCAGTGGGGCTACACGCCGAACGGCTCCACCGACTGGACCCAGGTGACCAACTGGGTCGAGCTCCCCTGGAACAAGATCGACAGCCGCACGGCCCCCACGTCGCTGGAAAGCTACGCGACCTCCTTTGTCGCGCCGAGCGATCGCGTCACCATCTTCATCCGCCTCTGGAAGAAGTGGGGCACGGTCTACCGCGAGATCGACTTCAACCTCGACGCGATCAGCCTGTGGGGTCCCGCGGTCGCAGTGCCGTACCATCCGAGCGGTGTGGTGGTGTTGCCTGCTCCTGCCGGCGGGCAGCCGCCGCCTGCCGGCGGGCCGCCGCCTGTCGGCGTCAAGCCGCCGGCGGTTACACAGCCGATTGCGACGCCTCCGCCGGCCGTGCCCGTGCACCCGATCGCGCCTCTGCCGCCTGTTGTTCCGGTGCCGCCGATCGCGACGCTGCCGGCCGCCTGCAGCGGCCCGAACATGGTGGTCAACGGTAGCTTCGAGGCTGGTTTCACCAACGGGGTGGGCAACTACTGGGCGAGTTACACCAATGGCGGCAAGGCGGACTACGGGTTCTATGACGAGCAGTGGCCGCCGGTTGTCAAGGATGGCGTTCACGGCCAGCTCATCGAGATCAACACCAAGGGGATGTCCTCGGGCGACCCGGATCGGGTAGCCGGCATCTACCAGGTCGTGCAGGGATTGGTGCCGGGCGCCACCTATCAGTTCTCGGTGTGGGGTATGTTGCGCGAAGAGGCGGCGCATCCCGATGAGGATCCCGGTCGTTATGGCGTGCAGTGGGGCTTCGTGGCGGCTCCTGGCGCCGGCTACACCCCTTCCATGATCACGAATTGGACGGGGATCGGCTGGCAGCCCATCTACGTGCGGACCGCGCCGGGTGCGATGCAGCAGTACACCGCTCAGTTTGTCGCACCCAGCCACTCGATCGTCCTGGCGATCCAGGCCGTCAAGAAGTGGGGCACCCCGTACCGCGAGCTGGATGTGAATCTGGACGCCATTCAGATCATCTGCTGCCCGTCAAGTGGCGGCGGCGTCGTGGTTGTTCCGCCCCCACCCCCGCCTCCCCCACCCGGCGGCGTCGCCTGTGGGACGGTGTACATCGTGAAGCGTGGGGATTCTTTGGGCTTGATCGCCAGGCGCTTCGGCGTGACGGTGTCTGCGATCGTTGCCTGCAACGGGATCAAGAATCCCAATGTGATCTATGCCGGTCAGAGGTTGTGCATCCCGGTGAGGCCGGCGCCGCATTGATCCGATGAACGGGCCTACGAGGCTGCCGCGGGTTAGGGGATGAGCCTGGGTGAAACCTTCGAGGCGCTTGTGTGGCCGCGCATGAGCGTCTCGAAGGTCTTCCCCTCTCTGGCGCCAGAACCTGGCGGTGGCAGAACCCGCTGGCGGCAGAAATCGCGCGTCAGACGTTGAAACGGATGTTGAGGACGTCGCCGTTCTGCACCGTATATTCCTTGCCTTCCAGGCGCAGCAGGCCGCGCTGGCGGGCTGCTGCCAGGCTGCCTGCGCCGATCAGGTCATCGTAGGCGATCACTTCGGCGCGGATGAACCCGCGTGCCAGATCCGAATGGATGGCGCCTGCGGCCTCGACGGCAGGAGCTCCGACAGGGATCGTCCACGCGCGCACCTCATCTTCTCCCACCGTGAAGAAGCTGTGCAGCCCCAACAGATCGTAGCTGAAGCGGATCACGCGATTCAGCCCGAGCTCGTCGATGTTGTACTCGCTCAGGAATTCGGCGGCCTCTTCCGCCGGCAGCTGGGCCAGCTCCATTTCCAACTTGCCCTGGAGACAGGCGATCGTCGTCCGCCGATGCCGGTAGCCGCTGAGCATCTCAACGGCATCACAGCCGGTCTGATCCCCCACGTTCAGCACGATCAGCAGCGGTTTGAGGGTCAGCAGGCCGTAGTTGCGGAGCATCTTCTGCTCGGCGAGCGCCAAATCAAGGTCGCGCAGCGGCTCGCCGGTGTCGAGATGGGCCCTTAGCCGCTGCATGAGCGCCAGCTCGATCTCGTTGCTCGCCCTGGCCTGCTTGTCGCCCCCCTTTTTCAGCTGCGCCTCGAGCCGTTCGATGCGGCGCTCGACGATGATCATGTCTGACAGCAGCAGTTCGCCGTCCACGATCTCGATATCCCGTTGGGGGTGGACGCTGCCTTCGACGTGCGGCACGTCGGGGTCCTCGAAGGCCCGCACCACGTGGAGCAGCGCATCGCTTTGGCTGATCGTATTCAGCAGCGGGCCGCTGAGTCCGCCCTCGCTGACCCCTTTCGCCAGACCGGCAATGTCGACATACGTCACCTTCGCATAGGTCGTCTTGCGCGGCTTGAACATCGCTGAGAGCCGGTCGACGCGCGGATCGGGCACATCGACGACGGCGGAATGGACCTCGAACTGGCCTGAAGTGAACGCATTGGTCTCGCGATCGCCGCGCGTCAGGGCATTGAAAATGGTGGTCTTGGTGCTGTTGGGCAGCCCGATGATGGCAATCTGCATGGGTCCGAAGGCCTCCCTAAGTGCGTTCCGCTCTCAACTCGGTCGCGGTCAGGGCGAGGGCGCCGAGCAGTCCCACATCATCCGACAACGCAGCCGGCACGATGGCCAGGCCCTCCAGGTAGGGGGGCATCGCCTTGGCCCGGATCATCTCCCACATCGGATCGAACAGCAGCGGGCCGGCCTTCGTGACGCTCCCGCCGAGCACGACCATGCGCGGGTTGAAGAGGTGGAGCAGGTTGACGATGCCCAGGCCGAGGTAGCCCCCTGCCCGCCGGAACGCGTTAACGGCCAGCTTGTCGCCGGCTTGCGCCGCCTCGCTGATCATGCGAGCGTCCACCTTGCTCAGATCGCCACCGACGAGCTTCGTGAGTCTGCTTGGCTTGCCCGCTTTCAGCCGGTTCACGACATCTCGCGTGATCGCCGGCCCGGCCGCGAACGATTCGAGACAGCCCCGGTTGCCGCAGCCGCACTTCGGGCCTCTCGCATCGATGATGGTGTGGCCGGCCTCCGCGGCCAGGCCGCGTGACCCGAGCAGCAGCCTGCCGCCCACGATGATGCCGCTGCCGATGCCGGTGGAGATGGTCAGGTAAACCACGTCGCTGACCCCGCGCGCGGCGCCGTAGGTCGCCTCCGCCAGCCCGGCCAGGTTGGCATCATTGCCGAGGAAGGTCCGCTTGCCGAAGCGCGCGCTGATCAGGTTGCGGAGCGGCACATTGATCCAGCCGGGCAAGTTGGGCGCCGCCAGGATGGAGCCTGTCGTCGGGTCGAGCGGACCCGGAGCGCCGATGCCGATGCCGTCGATGCTCTCCTGCGCGACCCCTTCGGCTGCTTCCTCGATGGTCAGGCCGATGCGCGCCAGCACAGCCTCAAGCCCTTCCTGGGCCTGGGTGGGTCGGACGGCGCGCCTGAGGATCTGCCCGCTCGGATCGCACAGCGCGGCGCGTATCTGGGTTCCTCCCAGGTCCACAGCGAGTATGTACGACATGGTCTTTGCTTCTTTCGCTCGTCTGCGCTGTCGGGAAGCACGGCGGGACCAGGCGCCGTGCTCTCTCATCACCGATCCAGGGAGCCTGGCATCAGTCCCACGGGCAGCGGGGCGGGCCGGCTGCATGTGCTCTCGAGCGCGACGTGACGGCCCAGGGCCGAGGCGTCCAGGAAGGACTGCATCAGGTCAAGCACGTGATAGGCCATGGCGCCGCTTGCCCGATGCGGCCGGCCGTAGACCAGCGCGTAGGCCATGTCGGCGACGCCGATGCCGCGCATGTTTTCGGTGTATCCGTAGGCCAACGGCGCCTCGGACCACTCCTGCGCGCCGGCTCTGCGCACGCGCACCGGCCCGCCGAAGGTGTTCGGATCGGGTGCGCTCAACGAGCCCTCCGAGCCGTAGATCTCGATGCGAGGCAGATTGTGGCTCCACACGTCGAAGCTGGTGATCAGCGTTCCGACGGCGCCGGACGCGAAGTCGATCACGCCGGCGACGTGCGTCGGCGTCTCCACCTTGATGCGCTGCCCGAAGTGCGGCTGGCTGGTGACTAAGCGCTCGGGGAAGGAGATCCGTGCGGAACCGGTCGTGCGCACCGCCGGCCCGAGCAGGCTGACCAGCGCAGTGAGGTAGTAGGGACCCATATCGAACATCGGCCCGGCGCCCGGCTTGTAGAAGAACTCCGGGTTAGGATGCCAGTGTTCCATGCCGTGACCGAGCATGAACGCTGTCGCAGCGATCGGTTGACCGATCCAGCCGTCGTCGATGAGCTTGCGGCAGGTTTGCAGGCCGCCGCCCATGAAGGTGTCGGGTGCACAGCCGACCAGCACCCCTTTCGCCTGGGCTGCGGCGAGCACCTGCTTTCCTGCGCTGCGCTCGGTGGCGAACGGTTTCTCCGAGTGCACGTTTTTCCCGGCGTCGATGGCGGCCAGGCTGACTTCGGCGTGAACGGCCGGAACGGTCAGGTTGATGACGATGCGGATGTCGGGATCGGCCAGCAACCCCGCGACGGAGCGAGCCTGCAGGCCATGTTCGGCGGCCTTAGCATCGGCGCGCGCCGGGTCGATGTCGGCGCATGCCGCGAGATCGAGGATGGGGAAGGCGCGGCAGCCCTTGACATAGGCATTGAAGATGTTGCCGCAGCCGATGATGCCGACTTGGACTTTGGGTTCCATGCGTTGGCTCCTGTGGAAGATGACGAGTAAGATGCGTGGGGCGACGCAGAGTGCATGCCTCGCCTTGCGTACAACACGGGCATGATAGCACAAATCCGCCGATTTGCCACTTGACAGCGTGCCGCAGTCATGATATATTCTGTATCGTTGTCGTCAGCGTTGTCAGTGCTGCGATAATGCCTTCTCAGCTTTTCCTCGAGCTTCCGTCCGGTTTGTCCGAGGGGTGTGTCAGTGGCAGTGACGCTGCGAGATGTCGCTCAGGAAGCCGGTGTCTCAACCAAGACCGTCTCGCGCGTGGTGAACCACCAGGGCGAGATCTCCGAAGCGACGCGACTGCGGGTCACCGGCGCCATCGAGAGGCTGGGTTACCGGCCGAGCAAGGTGGCGCGTGCGCTCGTCACCCAACGCACCGATACGATCGGGCTGGTTCTCGGCGATATCACAAATCCGTTTTTCCCGGAAGTCGCGCGCGGCATCCTGGATGTTGCCGAGCCGTTAGGCTACAGTGTGTTTCTCTGTCACTCTGATGGGGATCACCATCGCGAGGTCCGCAGCCTGCACTCTCTCGCCGATCATGCCGTGGACGGCATCATCATTTTCCCGACGTACGAGCTGGAGGAGATCCTCGACCAGGTCGCAGTCGCCGGCAGGCCGCTGGTGTCGGTGAATCGTCCCCTCAACAGCCCATGGGCAAGCTCGGTGATGATACACAGCTATCGCGGGGGCAGGATGGCCGTCGAGCACCTGCTGGCCCGCCAGCATCGGAATATCGCCATGCTTGCCGGGCCGACGGCTGACGCCCATCGGTTGCGGCGCACCAAGGGCTATCGAGATGCGCTGCTCGAACACGATGTGCCGGTGCGCGAAGAGTGGATCCTCCCCGGCGCGCCGATCCACGCGCGGGGCCGCGAGTCGGCCCGTGAGCTGTTATTGCGCTATCCCGAGATCACAGCCATCGTCGCATACAACGATCTGCTGGCGCTCGGCGCACTGCAGGCCTGCAACGAGCTCGGCCGGCGCGTGCCCAACGATTGCGCGATCATCGGTTTCGACGACATTCCGCTGGCAGACAGCATTTCGCCGGCCCTCACGACGGTGCGCGTGCACAAATACGAACTCGGCCAGCAGGCGATGAACCGGCTGCTGCAAATGCGTGCCGAGCCAGGCATCGCGTTTGAGCCGATCTGGATGGATGTCGAGCTGGTGGTGCGGCAATCCGCATAGAGACTCCGCAGTCAGGGGTGCGATCTTCATGACAGTACCAACCTCGCCCGACTCAGAGACTATTCTGGAGATCAACAATCTCAAAACGTACTTTTATCTGGAGGCCGGCACGGTTCGGGCGGTCGATGGCGTGAACCTGACGTTGCAGCGCCGGCGGACGTTAGGGCTGGTCGGCGAGAGCGGCTGCGGCAAGAGCATCACGGCCATGTCGGTGATGCGCCTGATCCAATCGCCGCCGGGCAAGATCGTCGATGGACGGATCACCCTATACACCAAGGAGGGGGAGGGGATCGACATTGCGGCCCTCGATCCGAAGGGCACGACGATGCGGAAGATCCGCGGCGCGGAGATCGCCATGGTCTTTCAGGAGCCGATGACTTCGCTGAACCCGCTCAAGCGGATCGGCGACCAGATCGCGGAGTCGGTTGAGCTGCACCAGAAGGTGGGTCACAAGGAGGCGCTCGACCGCGCGCTGGAGATGCTGACCAAGGTGCAGATCAGCGCGCCGAAGCAGCGGCTGGAGGAGTATCCCCACCAGATGAGCGGCGGCATGCGCCAGAGGGTGATGATTGCCATGGCGCTCTCGTGCAACCCGTCGATCCTGATCGCCGACGAGCCGACCACCGCGCTCGATGTGACCG
>CAYRFV010000287.1:0-4965 GCA_964423545.1 uncultured Anaerolineales bacterium
CGACTCGCTGAGGCCCGGGGTCGCGCCGAACGTCACGTCGATCGCGATGGCGATGTCCGGCGCAACACCGAACGTGCTGGTGATCGCGCCGCGCAGGCCGACCTCCTCCTGGACGGTGGCCACGGCGAAGATATCCCACGTGTGTTTCATGCCCGCCAGGTAACCGAGTGCGCCGAGCATCGCGGCCACACTTGCCCGGTTGTCGAGCGCCTTCGTCGCCACCCGACCCCCAAGCAACTCGGTGTAGGGGCCGCGCACCACCGCCCGGTCCCCGACGCGCACCATGTCGGCGGAAGACAGGCCCGTATCGATCCGCAGGTCAGCCAGGGGCGTCGCCTTCGTACGCTCCTCACCGGACAGCATATGCGGCGGCCGACCGCCGATGGTGCCGGCCAGGCCGTGCGGGAATTCTTCAGCGCCGGAGCCGGTTGGATAGACCGTCACTTCCTGGCCGGGCAGAGCCCGCGCTTCAACGCCGCCAATACGCCCCACGTGGAGATAGCCCCCCTCCACCTTCGTAACGATCAAGCCGATCTCATCGAGGTGCGCCGCCAGCATGATCCGGCCGGGTGGAGTCTGTGCGCCGCGCCGTTGCAGGATCACGCTGCCCAGCGCGTCGACGCGCACCTCATGCGCCAAGTCACTGGCCAGCTCCTTGACCACAGCAGCCACCGGTCCTTCGACGCCGGAAGGGCCATCGACCTCCACGAGCCGCCTGAGCAGTCTTCCGATTTCCGACTTGTCCATGTCGCTTCCTTCCTGCGCTGGAGCGTCACACCCACTTGCCCGCAAGGGAACGACCGCCAGCGTCTGCCGATTGTAGCGCCGCAGGCTTCGGAATGTCAAACAAGCTGGCGCGCTGCGCGCTGCTTCATCCTTTTCGGGATTGTCGACCACTTGACAGCTACGGATTGACCGGTACAATGCAGAGGCTGCCAGATCAACCACGAGTTCTACGTTTGCCGAAGGCTTGCTTTCACTCCTATCACACGAGCGGGAGGCCCGCTCGCGGAGGATATTTTGACTGCTCAGGTTGCCACCCTCTCCCCTGTGGATGAGGCGCTTGTGATTCGGACGCCGCGACAGCGTTTCCAGGCAGGCGGCGGCTGGTGGACATTGCTGCTCGCGCTCACGATGCTGCTCAGCATGTCCGGTGCGCTCTACACCGCCGGCTGGAGTGAAGGACTGGACCTGGTACAGGCCGCCGTAGTCGTCGGAGCGCTGGTCGGCCTGCTGCTTGCGCTCACCCGTTGGAGTGGTCTCTTTGCGACGATCTACAGCTTTCTCGTGAGCATCGTCGTCATCGTCACTCTGCTCCACCGAGGCTTCTTTCCGGATCTCAGCCTGCATGACGCCGTCCTCGGCATCGTGCAGCGCAATATTACCTGGCTGGCCGCCCTGTACAACCGAGCTCCCGCTGCCGACAATCTGATCTTCGTGATCCAGCTCTGCCTCCTGGGCTGGTGGATCAGCTTCTTCGCCATATGGAGCCTCTACCGGCACCAGCATGTGCTGCAGGCGGTGCTCCCGGCAGGCGTCGGACTACTGGTCGTCATCTACTATTCACCCCTGGCGTTGTCAGGCTACCTGGTCGTGTACCTGGTGTCGGTGGTTTTACTGGCGATCTCTGTGGAGCTTGCGCGGAACGAAACGCGCTGGCGCATCTTCCATATCCGCTACGCGCCCGACATCTTCTGGGACTTCCTCAAGGCCGGGCTGCTCTTCGCCGTCGCCATTACGGTGCTGGCTTGGATGGCGCCGAGCGGCATGGGGCGCGCTACGATGGAACGGCTGCTGCGGCCCATCGACCCCCAGTGGCGGCAGTTCGAGGAGACCTGGGCGCGCATGTACCAGTCGCTGCGCTATCAGGGGCCGGCGGTCCGCACCACCAAGTTCGGCAAGAGCATGGGTCTGGGCGGAGAGGTGAACCTTACCGACCGGCCCATTTTCGAAGCTGAAGTCGGACGGCGCACCTACTGGCGCGGCGCCGCGTTCGATTTCTATACGGGCCGCGGATGGCAGAACACGGATGAGGAGCTGGTGATCATCGAACGCGGCCAGGTCCTGGGCGAGCCTGCAATCAAAATGTATGGCGAGATCACGGCGACCGTGCGACCGCTTGAAACCGAACAGGATGTGATCTTCGGTCCGCCGCAGCCGCTGCGGGTTTCAGTGCCGACGAACGCCGACGCCAGCCGCGTGACGAAGCAAGGGGAGATCAGCATCTCGATGCTGCGCAGTCGCGTGCCGTTCAACCGCGGCAGCTACTACCAGGTGGCGTCCTCGATCAGCGCGGCCCCACTGGCCGCGCTGCAGCAGGCTGGCGCCGCGTACCCGACATGGGTGACGGATCGCTTCCTGCAACTACCCGACGCGTTCCCCAACGGCGTTCGACGGCTGGCCGAAAGCGTCACCGCTAATCACGACACGCCGCTCGACAAGGCAATCGCTGTCGAGAATTTCCTGCGGGGATACAAATACAACCAGCAGATCGATGCGCCGCCCCCCGACAAGGACGCGGTGGAGCACTTCCTCTTGCAGTCCAAAGAAGGCTACTGCGACTACTACGCCAGTGCGATGGTGACCATGCTGCGTGCGGTCGGCGTTCCTGCACGCTTCGTGGTAGGCTACACCCCCGGTGACTACATCCAGCCGGAGGAGCTGATGCCCGTGTCGGTGGGCACCTATCGCGTGCTCGAGCGCAACGCGCACGCCTGGCCGGAGGTCTACTTCCCCGAGTACGGGTGGATCCAGTTCGAGCCAACCGCATCCGAGCCGCTGTTGGCGCGTCCGGTCGAGCAGATGGCTACACCGACCCCTTCGACGCCTTTCCGGCCGGATGATCAGAACCCGAACCCCGACGACGATCTGCTACCGGACCGCGACGACTTGCGCGCCGGTGGCCCGATGACGCTCGATCCACCTGCCATCCGGTGGCTGCGCTCCAACTGGCCCGAGCTGGCTCTCGCAGTTGGACTGCTCGCGATCATCGCCGGCGCGCTCCTGCTCTTCCGCTGGCGCCGCCAGCTGTTCTTCCAAAGCCCAGACCTGTTGGTCCGCCTCTTCGACGTCCTGAGCCACTGGGCAAGCCGGCTGCGCGTCCCCTGGGTGCCGAGCCAGACTCCCCTGGAGCGCGCGGCTGCGTTCAATTCAAAGGTTCCCGAAGCAAGCCCTGCGGTGGATCGTCTCGCCAATCTGTTCGTAGCGAAATACTACGGCCGGGAGCTGCCGACCGTCGAGGCGGTGGCGGCGCTGGTGCGAGAATGGAGCCATCTGGAGCCGTCCTTGTGGAAGCGTTGGGCGTTGCAGGGTGCACAGACAAATCGTCTGCGGCAGGCGCTGAGCCGGAACAAGGCGTCCGGCGACCCCCGCGGGAGTTGACCTACTGCCCTTTGAGCTGCTTGAGCTCCTGCCGGGCGAAATCGGCAGCCATCGGATCCTGGCCTGGGCCGATCGAGAGGAACTTCTCGAACGATCGGATCGCCTCGTCCTTCTGTCCTTTCAGGCGGTACAGAACGCCCAGGCCATAGTACACCTCGGGCAGGTCTGGCTTCAGATCGCGTGCGCGCAGAAGAAGTCTCTCGGCTTCACCGAGGTTGCTCTCCTGCAGGCGAACGGCTGCCAGCAGGTAGAGAGTGGACGGTTCATCCGGTTCAAGTCGCAAGGCCTCCTGGAAGGTCGCTGCGGCCTGCCCGAGCTGCCCCAATTGGTAGTAGACGACCCCCAGGTTCGCCAGCGCTGCCGTCATCTTGGGGTCGACCGCAATCGCAGCCTTGAATGCCTGCTCCGCCTCCGGCAGGCGATTCAGGCGGACATAGACGTTCCCGAGTCCGAAATGCGCACGCGCCGCCTGCGGGTCGAGGGCCACCGCATCCAGGTATTCCTGCTCCGCCTTTCCGAGATTCCCTGCGTCGAGAGCCGCCTGCCCCGCCGCCATATGGCTGGCGGCATCGCCGCTTGGCCGCGTCGCAGCCGGCCGCGCGGGACCAGGAAGGGCGGGAGTCGCGACGATCACGGTCTGCGCAGGTGACGAACATCCGGTCACCACAGCCGTTACGAGGGCGATCACGACCAGGCCGAACAGCCACGCGTGCTGCGATCGATTGCGCGTCACGTCCACCTCCTCTAGCCCTGCTTGCACTCCAGCACAACCACCTGCGTCTCCTCAGGCAGATCGCTCGAGGACACCTTGAGGCTTTCCTGTGGCGCCTGCTCCGTCACCCCCATCTCCTTCAGGAACTTACTGAGAGGATCGAGCGCCAGGCTGACGTAAGGGGTCCGGTAGCGCATGGGGACGACGAGTCGAGGCTCCAGGAGGCTGATCACCTCGGCAGCCTTGTCCGCGTCCAGGGCGCCGCCGCCCCCCACCGGCGCCAGGAGCACGTCAATGTCGGGCATCGCCTCGACCTGCGCTTGCGTCAAGACACGCGCCAGGTCGCCCAAGTGACACACGGTGAGACCACCGAACTCGAACACGAAGACCGTGTTCTCTTCCTTGGCCTCGGCATGCGGTTCGCTCTCGCGCCAGGTCTGGATGCCCGTGATGAACACGCCCTTGACTTCGTACTCGCCAGGACGGCTGAGCACGCGAGCATCACTTTTGAGGGCGGCCGCCGCCGCCCGCCCCAGCGCCTCATGGCTGACCGTAATGATGTCGGCCCGCACGCGCGGCATGGTGTAGCCGATGCTCTTGTCGTACGGGTCTGTGATGATCGTGACGCCCGCCTCACGAATGCGAAAACAGGAATGACCCAACCAGTCGATGTCCACAGCGATGCCTCCGTCGGTGTTCGGGCCGATTATACTCCCAAGCGCGAGGTTACGCAAAGCCGTTCTTGCACCCCATCTTCCCGCCTGCCTGTCTCAAGGTGGACAATTCGCGGATAAGCATGTATAATTTGTCGAGTACTGGATATCCCAAGCGTCCATCACGCCACACCGCCATCGCGCCGCGGCCCGATGCGC
>CAYRFV010000287.1:5065-7002 GCA_964423545.1 uncultured Anaerolineales bacterium
GCGGCCCGATGCGCATGGCGGCGCGATGGACATGGTGAGGCAAGACCATGGTCCGACCGCTGAACGATTCGACTTTCCTGTACGGCTTCCACGACCCCGGCGGCGAAAGCATCATGGCCGATGCGGGAGTTCTCGGCTGGCTTCTTTTCACAGAGGCGATTGGCAGCGAGCCCAATGATATGGGGGGCAAGGATTTCAGCCAGTGGTCGAACCGGGGCTTCGGCGTCATGGTTCGCATCAACAACGGCTATGCGCCCGCCGGCACCATTCCGCACGCCAGCCGCTACGCTGACTTTGCGAAGCGATGCGGCAACTATGTGCGCAACTCGACCGGTGCACACATCTGGATCATCGGCAACGAGATGAATCACCCGATCGAGCGTCCGGGGATTCGCATGGAAGGGGACCGGCTCGTCAATCCCGGCGAAGCCATCACCCCAAGCATGTACGCCAACTGCTACCGGCAGTGCCGCGCCGCGATCAAGGCGGCGCCGGGGCGCGAGAACGACCAGGTGATCGTCGGAGCCGTTGCGCCGTGGAATCCCAGCACCGTCTACGAAGGGAATCCGAGCGGCGACTGGTGCAAGTACCTCACCGATATCCTGACGATCCTGGGCCCGACAAACTGCGACGGCGTCTCGATCCATGCCTACACCCATGGCAGCAATCCGGAACTCATCTACACCGACACCATGATGAACCCGCCGTTCCAGAACCGGCAGTACAACTTCCGCGTTTATCGCGACTTCATGGCAGCGATCCCGGCAAGCCTGCGCGCGCTGCCGGTCTACCTGACCGAGACCGACCAGGAGGACGCCTGGCTGGATGCTAACAACGGCTGGGTGCAGCGCGCCTATGGCGAGATCGACGCCTGGAACAAGACGCAGGGCACGCAGAAGATCCGTTCCGTCCTCCTGTATCGGTGGCCCAGGCTCGACAAGTGGTACATCGAGGGTAAGTGGGGCGTCATCAATGACCTCAAGCAGGCGATGACGCACAAGTATTCATGGGACAAGCTCGTGACCGAGCCCCCGGACACCGCGCCCATCCTATTCCCCGAAACCGGGAAGACGGCCAAAGGCGCTTTCGCCGCCTTCTATCGCAAGCACGGCCTCGATATCACCGGTTATCCGATCACCGAGGAATACATCCACCCGGACAGCAGACTGAAGACGCAGGAGTGGCAGCGCCTGGTGATGGAGGAACACCCCGCTGGGAGCGGGCAGGTTCGGCTCCGGCCGGCCGGCGCTGAGGCGGCCGAGCTGCGCAAGCAGGTGACGGTGCTGCAGCAGCAGGTCGCGCGACTGGAGGCGGAGATCGTCCGCCTGCAGCAGGGGGGGAGCGGCCCTGCCATGCCCGCCATCACCGACATCACCGGCACGCTGCCGCGCAACCCGGCGGGCTTCGTCAAGCGCCCATTGGCCGACATCAAGAACCTCGTGATCAACCACACAGCCGTCCGGCCTGAGGTGGGCGCCGACCGGGTGGCGCGAGCGCACATGGCGAAATGGCCGGGCATTGTCGCCCACTACTTCATCACGGGGGACGGGCAGATCCAGCAGACCAACCCCATCGAGGAAGTGGTCGCGAAGGACCCGGCCTGGCTCTACGACGGCATCAGCATCTACGTTGCGGGCAACTTCGACGCCTCGGCGCCGACCGTCGAGCAGCTGGATGCACTGGCGAAGCTCTGCGCATGGCTGCTGGCAAAGCACGGCCTGCCGCTCGAACAGATCAAGGGCGCCCAGGAACTGACCGGCACCGGCTCGCCGGGCAAGCAGTGGCTGACCGGCCAGAGCTGGAAATCGCTGCTGCTGGACAGGGTGAAGGCTGTCCCCGGCGCTGGCGGCAGACCGCCCGATCCCGCCGAGCTGCTGGCGCTGCGCGACCAGGTGGCCGCGCTTCAGGCCCAGGTGCAGGTCCTGAACGCCCAGATC
>CAYRFV010000288.1:0-6980 GCA_964423545.1 uncultured Anaerolineales bacterium
TGCGGATGATGTCGCCCTCCATGATCTGCATGTGGTAGATGTCGTAGAGCAGCTTGACGCGCGGCGAGTTGACCAGGTTCATCACCAACACGCCCCACGCCGTGTGGTCGCACTGGTAGTCGATGTGATCCACCTTGGAGTTGAGCAGTTCCAGCACCAGGGTGACGCCGGCGGCTTCCGCAAGCGGCGCCAGGCGCCGCAGCCCCTCGGCCGTGGCCAGCGCGCCCGCCTCATCGGTCAACCCGGCGCGGTTGCCGGAGAAGACGATGATGTTCGGGATTCCGTAGCGCACGGCCAGCTCCAGCTTGGCCCTGACTTCGCCCTCGATCTCGGCATGGTGCGCCCCGCGATTCAGCCCGCGCTCGATCTTCCCGGCGCCCTCGCTGACGATGACAAGCCCCGCGTCGCGTGCCGCGTCCCACAGCTCGTGAGGCAGCAGCTCCACGCCCTGGTAGCCGATGCGCCGCGCCTCCCGCAGGAAGCCGGCGGGATCCGCGGCGCCCCGGCCGAAGCTCCACCAGGCAAAGGATTGTTTGATAGGGGTCATCTCGCGTCTCCTGGGATGCGAATGGTTTAGCGGTTCACCTCGAGGTCCAGCCAGGCCCTGTCGGCATCGCTCAAGGGCAGGTCGAGCGCGGCGAGGTTTTGTGCGAACTCGTCGCCGCTGGCCGCGCCGACCAACGGGAAGACATTCATCGGCGAGCGGAGAATGTAAGCGAGCGCGATCTGCGGCACGGTGGCGCCGCGCTCCTCGGCCAGCGCCATCGCTCGCTCCAGTCGACGGAAGTTCACGTCGTGACAGTACGCGGTCAAGCAGGCTTTGTCGAGCGAGCTCCGGGTCTCGTCGAAGTTCTGCGGCGTGATCCGGCCGGAAAAGAACCCGCGTCCCAGGCTGGAGTAGGCCAACACGGGCATCTGGTTGTCCCGGTGCCACTGCCGCGCCGCAGCCTGCTGCGGGCCGCTGAGGGTCACACAGCCCGGCCCCCACGGATCGAGCACCTGCTCGGCCAGGCCATAGTTCGGGCTGGTGGCCGTGAAGGGCTGGAGGCCGCGGCCGGCCGCGTAGTCGTTGGCGGCCTGGATGCGGTCGTGAGTCCAGTTCGAGCCGCCGAACGCCAGGATGCGACCGGCGCGCCAGTGCTCGTTCAGCGCCTCTACGATCGGCCCGACCGGCACGCTGGGATCGTCCCGATGCAGCAGGTAGACATCGACATAATGTGTCTGCAGGCGTGCCAGTGAATCGTGCAAGTCGGCGGCCAGGTCGAACGGGGTGACGCGTCTGCGGTCGGCATTGTGATGGCAGCCCTTGGTGATGATGACCACCTGCTCGCGATTGCGGCGCGCCTGCATCCACTGGCCGATCCCGCGCTCGCTGTTGCCGCCGGCGTAGACGTGCGCGGTATCGAGCGCGTTGCCGCCCATCTCAAACACCGCGTCCAGCAACGCAAAGCTCCGCTCCTGATCTTGCGCTGAGATGATCATCGTGCCAAGAATCAGGCGGGCGACCGGTTTGGCGACGCCGGGGATGGCGCCGTATTGCATGCTGACCTCCAGGGCAACGTTTTTCTTCGCGCGTCACTCGAACGGGTACTTCAGTCCGATCTGCCTGCGCACCTCATCCATCGTCTCCGCGATGGCCAGGGTCTCATCGAGCGGCATGTTCGGGCTCTCGGTTTGGCCCGCGGCCAGGCACGACATCGCCTCGGCGATCTCGTACCGAAAGCCGAAGTCGCCGGTGGCTTCGACCGGGTCCTGGTTGGGCAGGATGAGCCGGGCGGCAGGTGCGCGCCAGAATGCCGGGATTTCGATGGCCCCTTCGGTGCCGTCGATGCGCGCGGCCTGGGGGCTGGGGGTCCGCACCGCGCACGTCAGGGTGGCAAGCTGTCCACCGGGATACTTCAACACCATCGCGGTCTGCTCGTCCACACCCGTTTCACCGATGTGAGCGGTGGCACGGATCTCCGCCGGCCGGCCGAAGATCATCGAGGCATAGGCCAGCACGTAGACGCCGACATCGAGCAGGGCGCCGCCTGCCAGGGCAGGGTTGAGCAGCCGGCCTTCCGGGTTCCACGCGGACCGGAAGCCGAAATCCACTGCCAACATGCGCGGCTCACCGATGCGCCCCTCCGCAATCCAGCGGCGCACCTGCACGGTGACCGGGTTGAAGCGCGCCCACATCGCCTCCATCAGGAAGAGCCGGCGGTTGCGCGCGTGCTCGATCATCCGGCGCGCTTCGGCCGCATTGACCGCAAATGGCTTTTCGCACAGCACAGCTTTGCCGTGATCCAGCGCCAACAAGGTATGCTCGCAGTGCGTGGGATGCAGCGTGGCGACGTAGATCGCGTCGACATCCGGGGCCGAGGCCAGTTCGGCATAGGAGCCGTAGGCGTGTTCGATGCCGTTCTGGCGCGCGAACTCCGCTGCCTTCTCCGCCGAGCGCGAGCCCACTGCCACGAGGTGGGCCCCGGGCACGAGCCTTGTCTCGGCCGCGAACTTGGCGGCGATCCTGCCGGCGCCGAGGATGCCCCAGCCGATGGCGTCTTTCATGAGATCCTCTCCAATGCGCGTTTCATCCGATTCAGGGCCTCTTCGAGGATGGCGCGCGGGCAGCCGAAGTTGAGCCGCACGAAGCCTTCCCCGCCTCTGCCGAATGTGGCGCCTTCGTTCAGCGCGACCCTCCCTTCTTCCAGGAAGAACCTGCCTGGGGGCGCACCGGCCGGGATGCCTGCCTGCCGGCAATCCAGCCACGCCAGGTAGGTGCCCTCCATGGGGCTGATGGCGATCCGGGGCAGATGGTCCGCCGCGTAACCAGTCAGAAAATCGCGATTGGCTTCCAGGTAGCGCAGGCAGTCGTCCAGCCATGGCTGTCCGTCGCGATACGCGGCCAGCGCGCCGATAAAGCCCAGGTTGTTGACGTGGCCCGCAAGGCCCCGATGTGCGCCCTGATAGCGCCTGCGCAGCTCCTTGTCCGGGATGATGGCGACGGCGCAGCCGAGTCCCGGGATGTTGTAGGTCTTGCTGGGCGCCATGACGGTGATGGTGCGGGCCTCGATCTCCGGCGCCAGCGAGGCGATGGGGCTGTGCTGGGAGCCGCTGAAGATCAGATCGCAGTGGATTTCATCGGAGATGATCGGCAGATCGTGGCGGATGCAGATCTCCGCCATCGTCTCAAGCTCGGAGCGCGTGAAGACGCGGCCCACCGGATTGTGTGGGTTGCACAGCAGAAATGCGCGCGTCTGATCGGTGATGGCGTGCTCGAAACGGTCGAAGTCGATGGCGTACCGTCCGCTCGCCTCGCGCGAGAGCTCCATCTCCTGCAGCTTCCCGCCGGGCCATCGGGCTGCATCCAGGAAGGGCGGGTAAACCGGCGTCTGGATCAGCAGCCCAGCGCCCGGTTCGACGAGGGCGTGGCACGCCTGGTTGTAGCCGACAACCACGCCGGTGGTGAACACGAAAGCCTCGGGCGCGACGCGCCAGCCGTACAGGCGCAGCAGGCGCTCAGCCAGGACCTCGCGCAGCTCCTGCGGCGCACTCAGCGCATAGCCGAACATGCCTTGTTCGACGTAGGTGCGCAGGGCCTGGGTCACCGGCTCCGGCGCCGCGAAGTCCATGTCTGCGACCCAGAGGGGAAGCACATCTTCGGGGTAGTAGGTCCACTTGGCGCTGTCGGAATGACGGCGGTCGATGATGCGGTCGAAGTTGTGGGTCATCGAATATCGAGTATGCCTTTCCGTCTGTAATCCAAGATCGGGGAAACGAGCAGATCCGGCAGCGGCGAGCTGGCCGCGCCTAGCAGGCCGGAGCCGCGGCGCGACCGCCGAGGCGTGCGACCCACGCGCCGAGCTGAGCAGCTACCTCCGAAGCGCCGGCCTCCAGCTGGTCGACCGTGAGCCGAACCACGACCCAGTCCCCGGCAGCCAGCCGGTAGTCGGGCGGGAGTGTTTCGTGCAACTCGCCCTCTGCCGCCGGCACGAGTGTCGGCGGCGCGAACGCCGCCGGTTCATCCACGACCAGCACCGCGATCCGGCCGTCGCGGCACAGGAGTGCAAAGTCAGCGGCAGGCAGCTCGTCGCCGAGCGGATACTGGCGTTCCGCCTCGATATCCGCCAGCTTCAGCGCCGCCCACAGCCGTTCCTGGGCGCTGCTCCGCATCCACAGGTCGTTGATCTCTTCTGCAGCCAGCAGCCGGCTCAAGGTCGTCGGGATGAAGGTGATGCGCCGGAGCCGGCGGCTCGGCACTGGACGCGGCAGCAACGCCAGCGGTCCCAGCGACACCCTGTAATAGGTGTGATCGGCATGCGGATGGTCCGGTTCGTCCGGGATCAGTTCCCGGCGTCTGGCGAGCCGATACGCCTGCGCCGGCGCAAACCATCGAACCGACCAGCGTTCCTCCGGCGGGAACGCGCCGGTCTGGTAGAAGGCCAGGTAGTCGGCCGCGATGCGCCGGGGCGCCCGGTCGAGGGGGATGCGATACCAGCCCGCGTCGCGCGCCCGCGCCAGATCGTCCGGGTCGTTGACTACGACGACCAGGACCGGGCTGTCATCGGGCGCATTCGTCGCCGCGTTCACACACATCATCCGGCCGCGCCGGCCCCATCCCGTCATTGAGCCGTGGTAGGGCTCGCCGAATCCTGCACTCACTCACCCATCATCCGCACCGTCTTGATCTCATGCGGGGCAAGTTGCAACGTCACGCTGCCGTTTGTCACGGGCAAATCCGCAACGCGCTGCTCGATCAAATCGGTCTCCTCGGCGCGCGTGATGGGCCATGCCGGCTGCAACCGTGCCTGCGCCGGCTTGCCATGCGCCTCGTAGACCCTGACGATGACGGCTCTGCCGGAGGCCGGCTGGTCCTCGGCCAGCTTGATTGCCGAGACCACCACATTGGCCGCATCGCAGACCAGGCCTGGCCGGCCGGGCGCGAAAGCGCCGACGCCTCGCTCCGCCTGGCCGACCGGAAGGACGACCGCGAGCAGCGGTTGATTCAGCCCTGCGGCCTGATGCAGCGTCGCGGCCTCCTGCCAGTCGCCCGGATGCGGGTAGAGCGAGTAGGTGAAGCGGTGCAGCCCCTCGTCGGGGTTGACGTCCGGCTCGTACGAGGCGCGCACCAAGGTCAAGCCCAGCGTGTTGCCGTGCGCCTGATGGCCGTATTTGCAGTTATTCAGCAGCGATAACCCGATTGTAGGGGCGGACGGCTGTTTGCCCTGGCGCTCTGACACATCAGCCCAACGCAGCGCCGGCACCTCGCGGCCGTCCGCCGGCCGCTGGAGCCCCGCAAATGCGATCTCGAAGGTCGCATCGGTCTCGCCCAGGTGCGGCGCGAAGGTCGCACGCAGCATCGGGGCATCGGCGTGAGCGCTGCCCCGCTCGTGCCAGTCCACCTCGGTCTCGAAGTCGACCCGCCGTAGCCCCTGCCAGAGCACGATGCGTTGCGCCAACGAGGACTTGAGGAATCTGCGCTTCACTTCGATCGCGGCGCGCACCGGCCCGGACTCAACCACCACAACTTCGGCGCCCGTGATCAGGTTGTCGATGCGCGTGATGTCTCCGATATTCCATGCTGACATGCCGTGCGGCTGCTCCCAGAGGATCTGCAGGCGGTTGAGCATGCCAGCGTTGGTCTTGGCCTCCGGCCCCCATCCGGCCCATGGCCCGCCGAGGTCGCGGCCGGTCGCCAGATCGACCAGGTGATCCAGTGCGCCCGAAGCCGAATGCACGCGCAGCTTGAGCAGTCCGTTGTCCAGCGACCGGTCCTCCGCATCGGCTCGAGCCATGGGTCCGGCTTCGGCAGACGCCTCGACCGGGTGGAAGACCCGCACGCCGAAGGCCGGAACGCCCTTTGCCACGAACACCAGCGTATCGCCGCTCACCTGCGCCGGCGTGCGATTTCCCGCATCGTCGGCAAGCCAGGCAGGCGCCGTTCCGCCCAACTGGCGCAACGGCACCGCGACGACGTCGTCGCGCATCCAGCCGAGCGGATTGATCACCGCGATCGCCGGCTCCGCTCCTGAGCCACCGTCCAGGGCGCCTGCCAATGCCTCGAGCGCATCGTCCGTGGCCTTCTGCGCCACAGCCAGCACCTCGGTCAATCGCTCGTGCGCCTCGCGGTAGGTGACGCTGATCGCACAGCCGCACAGGATGTCGTGGAACTGGTGGAAGCATCCCGTGCGCCATGCCTCGGCCAATTGCGCCTGGGGATAGGATGCGCCGGTCATCAGGCTGGCGAGGGTTGCCACGGCCTCGGCCGTCACCAGGCCGTTCTCCCACTCACGGTTCAGCCGCTTGTTGTCGGCATGGCTGGTGTAGCAGCCCTCGAAGACGGTGTTCAGCTCCCCTTGCACCACGGGAAAGGGGGAGGGTCTGACTGCGACATCGGCCAGGGCTTGCTCGTAGAAGGGAACAGTGGCGCTCGGCACGGCCTTAGGCAGCAGAGGCGCCGAGGTGATGGCACGCGCCGCTTCGATGTCGCGTGCGGTGCCGCTGCCGCCATGGTCGCCGGCGCCATAGACGAAGAGACCGCGGCGCATGCCATAGGGCTGTGCGCAGTCCAGCACGCTGCCGACGACATCGGATGGCATCACCGCGCCGCCGTATCCGCGCAGATCCTGCATCCCCAGCACGCGCGTGCCGTCGATCCCTTCCCACCAGAACAGCGGATGGCGCTTCCCGGCCCGACAGAAGTAGTAGTAGCGGATGCCGCTCTTGGCCAGAATCTGCGGCATGGTCGCGGGGTGGCCGAAGGTGTCGGGCTCCCAACAGATGAGCGGGGTCACGCCGAACTTCTCTGCGAGATAGCGTCGCGCCATCAGCAACTGGCGCGCCAGCGCCTCTCCCGAAGCCGTGTTGAGATCCCCTTCGACCCAGGTGCTGGCGGTGACATCCCACTGTCCGCCCGCGATGCGCGCTCGCATCCGCTCGAACAGCTCCGGCTGTTCCTGCTCCATGAAGCGATACGTGGCGGCCTGGCTCTGCGAGAAGCG
>CAYRFV010000289.1:0-6958 GCA_964423545.1 uncultured Anaerolineales bacterium
AACCCGGCAGCCTCGAGGGCGGTCAGGAGGATTACCTGCACGAAGCCGCCCTGGAGCAGCTTCGAGCCAGAGAGTGGAATCTCATCTGCCTTGCCATTTCCGTTCGGATCCTTTTCCTTGAACGCTTTCAGCATCGCTTCGAACTCGTCGGTCGTTTCAGGGATCTTCAGGCCAAGCTTGTCCAGCCACGGCTTGTAGACCCACATCTTCTGCGACAAGCTGCAGTGGTAGCAGTCGTTGTAGTGGGGCATGCCGTAGATCTTGCCGTCCAGCAGGGTGATCAGACCCTTCACTGCCGGGTTGGTCTCGAACATCTTCTTGGTTTCGACCCCGTACTTCTCGATGTAGTCGTTTAGCGGTAGTGCCACGCCCTGCTCGGCGAGGATCTGCATCTGATCCAGGCGGATGCCACAGCCGATGATCACCTCCGGCAGGTCATCGCTAGCGAGCATCAGGTTCAGCTTGTTCTGGGCATCAGCCACTGGCGGCAGGTCGAACTCCAGGTGGATGTTGGTCTTAGCCTCCAGCCACTTGGTGAATTCGTTGTTGATGTAGTCACTCACGGCCGTGTTGGGGCACATGAAGACCTTCATGTTGATCTTGTCTTTGACGATCGGGAATTCGCCGGCCGGAGTGACGGCGACTGCGCCCGCAGGGGCCTTGGCGGCGGGCGCAGCGGCAGGCGCTTTGGTGGCCTCTGCCTTCGCCGCAGGTGCTGAAGTGGCGGCAGTCTGCGGAGCCTGTGCAGCTGGCGCACCACAGGCCGTCACGAGCATCGCTAGGATCGCAACGATGCTCAAGATCGAGAAGAGACGACGCTTCGACATCGGGTTTCCTCCTAAGGGATTTGGGTGGATGCTCCTGATATCTCCTGATATCTGACACTGGACCGTGCCTGTGTTGCCATACGTTCTTGTGATGGGCGAACCTCCTTTCGTGTCTGGCCGGTCTCGCTCGCAGGCGCCGAAGCTCCGTTGGTCGAAACCGGACGAGGTGCTGAACTGCCCGGTGTGAGCGCCAGGCGGCCGCATGGCGCTCGTGCGCCACTTCGCAGGGCAACGGCTAGCCCTTCACCGACCCCAGCATGATACCCTTTACGAAGTAGCGCTGCGCAAAGGGGTAGATGATCAACACGGGGACGGAGGCCACGACAATCAGCGCATACTTGAGCAGCTCGCGCAAGGCTTCCCTGGCAGCCATGCTCTTGATATCCTCAACCATGCTCAAGTCCACGTTGCTCGATATCAAGATGTCTCGCAGGATGATCTGTAGCGGAAAAAGATCCTTGTTCGTCAGGTAGAGCAGGGCTGCGAAGAACTGGTTCCAGTGGCCGATGGCATAGAACAGCGCCAGCACCGCGATCAGCGGCGTTGAGAGCGGGAGCAAGATGCGCAGGAAGTAGCGGAAGTCGCTGCATCCGTCAAGCTGTGCAGCCTCCAGCAACTCGTGCGGGATCGACGTGCGCATGAAGGTGATGGCAATTAACAGGTTCCAGACCGACAGGGCCTGCGGGATAATCAGCGCCCAGCGGGTGTTGCGGAGGCCGAGATCTTTCACCAACAGGTAGGTGGGAATGAGGCCGCCGTTGAAGAAGAGCGTGAAGAGAAACAGCCCCAAGATGACGTTCTTGCCCCACAGGTCGCGGCGCGAGAGCGGGTAGGCGGCAATCAACGTCATGGTCACGTTCACAAGCGTGCCCACCACCGCGTAGAACAGCGAGTTGCCATAGCCGGTCCAGATGTACGGATAGGAGAAGACTTTCTGGTAGGCCACAAGCGAGAAGTCCACCGGCCAGAGCACCACCTTGCCGGAGATGACCGCCGCGCCGTCGCTGAATGACGCGCTCACGACATAGATCAGCGGATAGAGGACCACGAGCAGGAACATCGTCAGGATGGCATAGTTGGTGATCGTGAAAGCACGATCTATGCCGGTTTCCCGAATCCGGTTGCCTGACTTGGACACCGCCTTGGCTTGTGCAGTCATAGCCTGCCTCTCTGTCGCTAGAATAGGCTCTTCTCGGTCAGGCGTTGGGAAGCCCAGTTCGCTGACACCAACAGGATCAAACCGATGACCGAGTTGAACAGCCCGATGGCGGCGGCATACGAGAAGTTCGCCACACCGCCTGCGAGGCCGGTCTTGTAGACGAACGTACTGATGACCTCCGAGGTGGCGATGTTGAGCTCATTCTGCATGAGGTAGGTCTTTTCGAAACCTACGTTCAGCACCTGTCCCATGTTCAGAATGAACAGGGTGACCATGACCGGCAGGATTCCAGGGATGTCAATATGCCGTATGCGCTGCAGGCGGTTTGCGCCATCCACCACGGCAGCTTCGTGCAGAGCCGGATCCACCGTGGTCAAGGCTGCAAGATAAATAATGGTGCTGAAGCCGGTGTACTGCCAGACGCCGGTCCAGACATAGATTGACGGGAAGAGTTCGGCGCTGCCCATGAAGAGCACAGGATCCAGGCCGATTGCCTTCAACAGCAGATTGACCGGTCCGCGCCTCAGGTCCAGGAACTGCAGAATCATGCCGACCATGACTACTGTCGAGATGAAGTACGGCGCATAGCTGACCATCTGGACCGTGCGCTTGAAAAATCCGGTGCGCAGTTGGTTCAGGCTGAGCGCCAGGATGATCGGGATCGGGAACCCCACGACAAGGGAGTAGAGGGAGAGCCCCAACGTGTTCCGCATGAGCCGCAGGAACATCGGCGAATCGAAGAAGCGCCGGAAGTTCTCCAGCCCGATCCACTCGCTCTGGAGGATCGGCTTGCCCGGCAGGAAGTCCCGGAATGCGATCTGGGCGCCATACATGGGGTAGTAGGCAAATATGAGCAGCCAGGCGACGGGCAACGCCAGCAGCAGGTACAGCTGCCAGCCGTGACGGATCTGCTTCCAGATGCGCGCAGCCCGTCTGCTCAGTCCGGTCCTGGTCTGGGTCTGGGGTCTCGCCAGGCTAGTCGCTGTGGCCATGTCTGCTCCTCAAGGGGTCTCGCGAACGCGGCGATCGTTGACATGCCCGTTCGCTCGCGGGCTCACCATCGTCCGTGCATGCGCAGCCGCCGGCCCACCTCTCGCAGCGTCGCCACATCGTCGGCGTGGATCGAGCCATCGGGCAGCGGGCCGGTGTTGAGCAGCAGGTTGCAGCGCTGGCCCGCAGCGGCATCCAGCATAGCCAACACCTCATCCGGTGTGCGGTGGTGCGCGTCATCATCCCGGCGATAGCCCCACGCGCCGGGCTGCAACGTGTCACAGATCTCGTTATGTTTGTCTTGGTTGCGGTCCCAGGCCCGTTGGGCGACCTCTGCGGCCGCCTCGCCGATCATCTCGCGGCAGCGCTGCGCCAGGGAGTAGCCCTGGCGCTCCGGCGCCGCGAAATCCTCCGTGCCGGTGGCGCCCTGCTTGAAGCAGATCAGCGCCTGCGGCTGGAGCTGGCGAATCATGGCATAGGTCTCGTGGATCGGAAAGAGATCCGGGCGGGCGTAGTAGCCCATGATCGGATCGAACCAAATCCCCGCGACCGGGCCGTACTGCGTCAGCAGCTCACGGAGCTGAACATGCATGAAGTCGACATAATGCCTGAAGTCAGCATCGCGCTGGAATTTGTAGCGCGGCTCCGGGGTCGTGTAGTCCGGCCGCGCCATCCGGAATTCGGTGCGCGGATAGAAGTAGGGATGGCGCCAGTCCAGCGCATACGAGTAGTAAAGAAAGAAGCCCAGCCGCTTGCGCGCGCACTGCTCCGCCAGCTCGGCGATGAGATCGCGGCGAGCCGGGGATTGGACCGAGTTGTAGGTGGACGCCCGGGTGTCGAAGAGGCAGAAGCTGTCGTGATGCCGGGTCGTCGCGGTGATGTACTTCATCCCCGCCTCACGCGCCAGGTCCGTGATGAAGTCAGCATCGAAGCGGTCGGGGTGGAACTGGTCGACCAGTTTCTCGTATTCGGCGACCGGAATCGCCTCTTGGAACATCACCCACTCGCCGCGGCCGAGGATGCTGTACAGCCCGAAATGCAGGAACAGCCCGTAGCGTGCGTCTGCAAACCAGGCAAGCGCCGCCTCGTGCGGGTCGCGCCGGTAAAGATCGCTGTAGTCGACGAGGTGGCTCGGCACGTCAGAGGTTGCTGCAGGCATCCTGTCTCTCGCAGTCGAGAATTGGCCCGACGTCGGGCATATGATTAGCGCACAGTATATCACGGGTGGGCTTCGCCGCGGGTGTGTTTTTGGCCGAATTCTGGCCGAGAATTGGCCGCGGGCGGCTGTTCGGCGCCGGGTTCGCTTGGCCTTGGCCAGGGCCTGGGCTATAATGAGGCCGCTCAGCGGGTCGCCCCGGCGCGGCTGAGCATTCCCGCTGGATGGTGGCCTTTGGAAGCGCCGACATTCGACCGGTTTGTTGCAGACCTGCGCAGCGCACTGCACTATCTCTACGATCCCGATCAGCTGCGCCGGAGTTCTCTCGCAGCCTGGTTCGGCGTGTCTGGTTTCGACGCGGCCGCCGCCTTGCAGCGCATCCTGACCGATGCCGTCGAGGCGCTCCAACCTGCGCCGGACGAGCCGCCCCAGTCGCGCGCCTGGCGCATCTATGACGCTCTGGTCTATCGTTACATCCGGCGATTCGAGCGCGAGGTGGTGGCCGATCAGCTTGGGATCAGCGGCCGTCAGCTGCGTCGCGAGCAGCGCGCGGCTTTGGAGGCGCTCGCCGAGCTGCTCTGGAAGGAGTACGACCTGGCGGCAAAGAGGAATGTCGGGGCCGGCCTTCGTCCTCCCGCGCCGACCGCCGGCCCCGGCGGCCCAGCCCAGGTCGAGGCGCCCGCCTGGCTGCGCGACATGCCGCCGGAGAAGCCGGCATCGCTGCGCCAGACGCTGCCGGCGACGCTCGACCTGGCGCGGCCACTGGCGCAGCGTTGGGCGGTCCGCCTCGACGCTGTCCTGACCGAGGATCTGGCTGAGCTTGCCGTGCCTCAGGTGGCGTTGCGCCATGCTCTGCTCAGCCTGCTGGGCATCGCGATGCCCCGCGCCGCCGGTGGCGCGGTCGAGGTCGAAACCCGACAGTCCGCAGACCGGATCGAGATCGTCGTTCTGTGGAGCGAAGGCGCCTTTGCGCGCACGCCGCTGACCGAAGGGGAGCTGAACAGCTTGGGCGTGGCGCGGGGTCTGGCCGATGCGGCGGGTGGTGCGCTCGAGTGGGCGCCGGACGCCGGCCCCCCGTCAGTTGCCGCGAAGTTGGTGCTGCCCATCCTGGAGCGCGTGCCCGTGTTGGCGGTGGACGATAACCCGGATGCGCTCCAGCTGCTCGAGCGCTATGTGTCGGGCACGCGCTACTGTCTCACCGCCACGCGCGATCCGGTGCAGGCGCTCCGGGCGGCCCTCGAATTGCAGCCTCGGATCATCGTCCTGGACGTGATGATGCCGGACGTGGACGGCTGGGAGCTGCTGGCTCATATCAGGCAGCTGCCTGAGACGGCCGAGACTCCCGTGGTTGTCTGCACGGTGCTGCCGCAGGAAGCGCTGGCGCTGGCGCTCGGCGCTGATGCCTTCTTGCAGAAGCCCGTCAGTCGCGAGGCGTTCCTGGCGGCGCTCGATGGGCAGGTCGATTCACAACCCGGCGCGGATGCGTGATCCGCAGGCACCGACTGCCGGGATCGAATGCGGCGATCGGACAGAACCAGGTCCTTGGAGACGCTGGAGTCCGTCGGGCCAGACGCATCTTCGAGCAAGTCGCCGAGCAGTCCCTCGTCATCGGTTTCCGATCGGTGTTGCCCGACTGCCTGCACGGAACGGCGGGTGTCGCCTGTTAGCTCGCGGCGAAGCGGGTCGCTCCGTACACGATGACCAGCCAGCCCAGGAACAGCACAAACAGGTTCAACGCCAGCCAGCCGATGCCGGAAAGCTCCGAGGTGAGGCGGTGGAACTCACCGCGCTGGTAGAACATGAGGTCGACGGCGTTCCCTGCGGGTCGAGAGCAGATGAAGAGTCCCAGCAGGACGCCGATGCCGCCGTCCAACAGCGGGCTGCCGGTCGACAGATCCAGAAGATACATCATGGCGAGGTAGGCCGTTGCCGCCAGGGCAAGGAGCCACAGCGGCCGCGCGCGGCGCGGGTGCTTCACGGTCGGCGTCCGCGCGGCTTCATGCCTTCCCTCACCAATCCCATTCCTTGCCTTGCCAGTCCCGCATGACGAGGCGATCTTCGCCCGAGGGCTCGGGCAGACGCGCGTCCGGTGTCAGCTCCTGCAGGAAATAGGCCAGGGCAGGGATGGCCGCCTCTTCGGGTTCGAGATCGGCAGCGGGGTTCTTCGTTCCACTCATGTAGGTGCGCATCCAGCCGGGGTGATACAGGCGGAACGTGTACCCCTCGGGGCGAAGGTGGTTGAACATGATCTTGACGCCCATGTTCAGGGCAGCTTTTGACATGCAGTAGCCGTACCAGGAGGTGCGTCGGGCGCGCCCGATGCTGCCTGCTTCCGAGGAGATGAAGCAGAGCCTCTTGAGCTTGCCCCTGTCCAGCAGCGGCAGAAAGGCCTCCACCACCCGCAGCGGCCCGTAGGCGTTGACGTCCATGAGTCGATGCAGTTCGTCATCATCCTGCGGCTCGCGAATCGAGCGTTGACTGGCGGGCGAAATCACGCCAGCATTGTTGATCAGCAGATCGACGTGACTGACGCTGGCCGCGACCGCCTGAGCTGCAGCCTGCGCCGATGGCCGCGCGGTGACATCAAGTGGGATGGAGGTGAGCCGTCCGGCAGCCTGCCCCGCGAGCCGGTTGAGCTCGGGCCAATCGGGCAGGTATTGCCCGGCAAACACGCGCCACCCTTTGTCGAGCAGCCCGGCCGTAAGCGCCAGGCCCAGCCCGCGGTCGGCGCCCGTCACGAAAGCGACGTTATTCATGCTCGATCTCCTCTCCGCTAGCGTAAGTTTTGTGCAACCAGAGGCCGAATCGTAGAAATCGGCCTCAAAT
>CAYRFV010000290.1:0-6905 GCA_964423545.1 uncultured Anaerolineales bacterium
AGCCGCGACAGCCGTAGTTGGTCGCTGCGGTTCTCGCGCCGTTGACGCTCAGGTCCCTGATGAAATCGAAGAGGGCCGTGTGGCACTCCGCCAGGTTGGTGACTTCGGCGGGCCAGTAGTTCATCTGCGTGTTGATATTGATGGTGTAGTTCGAGCTCCACGGTGGCCGGACCAGGTCGTTCCAAATGCCCTGTAGGTTCGCGGGGTGAGTGTGCGCTCGCGAACTGGCAATCAGCAGATAGCGGCCATACTGGAACAGCAGGCTCACCAATGCAGGATCTTGATCCGCCGCGTAGTTCCGGATGCGCTGGTCCGTCGGCACGTGGTGGGCGCCGCGCGAACCGAGATCGAGCGCAACGCGACGGAAGAGCGACCGGTATTCGGCCAGATGGGACGCGAGCAGCTCAGCGTACGATCTGTGGCTGGCCGCCTCGACGGCGGCTTCAGCGAGCGCAACCGGGTCTTTGCCGCTGTCAGCTGGCGGCCTATCGAAGCCATCATAACTGGTCGCCGCGGCGACGTAGAGGATCGCTTCATCTGCGCCCGCGATCCGCAGCCGCCCATCGGCCGCACTGAGCCGGCCGCCCTGTGTGCGTACGGCCACACACACGGCGAACGCCATCCCCTCGCGCCCTTCATCGCCGTACCGAATCGGATCATCCGACTTAAGGTAGCTCGGATCAACGTGGCTGGGCGCTGCACCGGTGAGCCAGAGGCGATCGACCGTCGGTGATGCGACGCGGAAGCGGAGAGGGCTCTCCAATGTCACATCGAACGTCAGTGCACCCGGTGCATCGGCGGTCAGACGCAAGACGATCACGCTGTCGGGAGCGGAGGCAAAGGCCGAACGCGTGAAGTTGACTGCTCCGGCCCGATAGGTGGTTTCGGTAAGCGCCGCATCCAGGTCGAGCGACCGGCGGTAACCGGAGATCTCATCCGCATGCTCGAGCTCGAGGTGCAGGTCGGCCATCGGCTGATAGCTCTGGGTGTACGGGCCCTGCATCTTCCGGCACAGCGCATTCGCCAGCGCATAATCGCCGTCAAAGACAGCCTTCCGGACCTGTGGCAGGTAGTTGATGGCGTCCGGGTTGTCGCACTCCTTGGGGTGGCCCGACCAGAGCGACTCCTCGTTCAATTGGAGCCGCTCGACCGGCGCACCGCCAAACGCCATCGCGCCCAGCCGGCCGTTGCCGATGGGCAGCGCCTCCACCCAATGCGTCGCGGGCGCGTCGTAGTACAGGGTCAGGAGCTCATTCGTCATCGGTTGGGTCTTCCTTTGCTTTGCTCTGGGCTACATAGGGGATCCGTGCCCTTGATACTGGTCCGCTCGCGCCAGGAGATCGACCACCCGGGCCCGGACTGCCGCCACGATCGCATCGACTGCCTCCCGACCAAACTCCGGGTTCGCGTCTTGCACACCGTTGTTCGATGCGCCGATGGGCGCAATCTCTCGGTGTTCCGGGAGCAGCGACAGATCCTGCATGCCAGGGTCAAGGTGCATCAGCAGTGAGGTCTCCCACTTGCCGGCGTGGTCGCCACAGGGCTGGAACTGGCCTTGCACCAGCTCATAGCCGCTCATCGTCCAGACGACCATCTTCGGCCAGCCTTGTTCCTGGTGAAAAGCCGCGGCCGCGCTGCGGCCATGGTCGAGCAGCGGGTAGTGTCCGGCGCCGACAACCAACACCTTGAAGCCCAGGCTCCTGATCTCATGGAAGATATGAAGGAGCAGGCCATGGTAGTTGCGGTTCTGCTGCGCCAGCGACTCCACCATGTAACCGGGCGCGAAGTTGGCTGCTGGCAGGCCCATCTTCTCTGCGATGCGGTCGCGATCTCGCGCGTTGGCCTCCATGAGCGCCTGCTCGCGCGTCTCGCCGTAGTAGAGCGGCGGGAAGACCAAACCACCGGCCGCCTCAGCGCAGCGGATGAGCAGGGCGTGGATCTTCAGCGTGTCCAGCCCGACGGGATTGTGCTCGCCGTGCCATTCGATGGTGCCGATCGGCAGATAGGCGACCGGACAGGCGGTGCGCGCTGCGACGATCTGGGCAGGGCGGAGGCGTTCGTACCGGACTTCTCGTACTGCTTGTGTTGTCTCAGCCATGTTTCCTCGACAATGCGTTCCTCAGCACGCACCGGACGCTTACAACGACGTCCGCCGCTTAAGCATCATCCTGGCGAGACGAAAACCGTCTGCCCCGCATCCATCGGGAAGCGCAGCCGGTGTCCATCCGAGATGCAGCCGACTGGCGCACCGCGGGAGTCACTCACGATGAAGTGCTCCGCTGCGTGCAGCAGCGTGCAGATGCGCGCCTCCGATGACGTGATCTCAGCCCGCGTGAGCAGGCCCCTGCGCCACGTCAGATTGACCCGGTAGCCGCCCCGGGCGCACAGCCCTCTCACCTCCCCATCCGGCCAAGTGGTTGGGAGCGCCGGCAGCAGATCCAGCTCCCCGCCGTAGCTCTGCAGCAGCATCTCCAGCACGGCTGCGGTTCCACCGAAATTGCCGTCGATCTGGTAGATGCGCGGAGGATGAAGATCGAAAAGGCTGTCGGTGGCAAAGTCGAGCACCAGGTGGTTCAGATGCTCCCAGGCCTTCTCTCCATCGCCAAAGCGTGCGAAGAGGCACGCCGTCCAGGCTCGACTCCAGCCGGTATGACCGCCCCCCTGCGCCAGGCGGCGGTCCAGCGAGACCCGCGCAGCCCGCCATAGCTCTGGCGTGCGTTCAGGATCCAGCTCGTCTCCTGGATACACACCAATCAAGTGCGAGGTGTGGCGATGCCCCGGCTCAACCTCTTCGAAATCCTCGCTCCATTCCTGCAGCTGGCCGAATCGGCCGATCTTGAGGGCCGGCAAGCGCGCCAGAATCGAGCGCCACAGCCGGCAGCGGTCTGCGTCTACGTCGAGAAGCTCAGCCGCATGAATGGCGTGCCGCAGCGTTTCGTGAATTAGCAGAACGTCCATGGTTGCCGATACGCCCAGACTCACCGGCAGGCTGCCACCGCCCACGAATCGATTCTCCGGCGACTGCGACGGCACGACCTGAAGGATCCCCTCCTCATCCTCGACCAGGTATGACTCGAAGAAAGCCGCCACTTCGCACAAGAAAGGATACGCGCGCCGGCGCAGGAATTCCCGGTCGCGACCATACTCCCACCGCCACCAGAAGTGCTGCGCCAACCAGGCTGCGGCGCCAATCCACACCGCCCAACCGAATGATTCCGGGGTGCTCCGCCCCCATGGATCGGTCTGCAACGGGAAGTAGATGCCGCGACAGCCGTATAGGTCACGAGCAGCCTTGCGGCCATGGGGTACGAAACGCTCACAGTGGCGGAAGAAAGGCTCCGTCGCGAATGCCAGGTTGCCCGGCTCGACCAGCCAGTAGTTCATCTGCAGGTTGACATCGTGATGGTAGTCGGCCTGCCAGGGGGGGTCGAGCAGCTCGTTCCACTTGCCTTGCAGATTGGGCGGCAGGTCGCCCGTCGCGGTTGACGCCACCATCAGATAGCGGCCGAAGTTGAAGTAGAGGAGCGGCAGGACGGGGTCCTCAGCGCCTGCGCGCGCGGCCGCCAGCCGCTCGTCAGTCGGCAACGCTGGCTCCGGCAGATCGAGGTGCAACGCCAGCCCTGCATACAGCCTGTGGTAGCGCGCGGCATGCGCGCCAACCAGCCGGTCCCAATCGGTGTACGGCAGCTTGTGACGAGCACACTCGGCGGCCGGGACCTCAGTGCCGGCGGAGACGCCGATATTGATCGCTATCAGCAGGTCGGTGACATCACACACGCGCAGTGCGTCGCCTTCCGCCCTAAGGGCGCCGTCTTTAGGGTGCATCCCCGCTTCCACTCGGAAGCCGATGCCGCCGTGGAACTGGCCTTCGAGCGTCAACACCCCGTAGGGCGAGCGTCCGCTATCGGTCGAAGGGACCGGGCTCCATTCGGAGACTGACGTTTCCCGGAACAGGAAACAATCGGGATCGGCGGTGCGATCGAGCCAGAAACGGCCGCAGAACGGCTGCTCGGCCGCAATATGCACCAGGAGCAGATCATGCTCGAGGTCGGCCAGGTATTCGCGGCGAAAACGAGTGGCTCCGGACTTATACTCGACCGTGACGATCCCACGCTCCAGGTCGAGCTCCCGGCGGTAGCCGGTTGCCGCGCCATGTTCCAGGATGAAGCGCAGGTCGCCGGCAGGCTGATAGGGATCTACCCGGTGCGGCTGCTTGCTGACGCCGCCCAGACCGCCGAAGGCCTGGTTGGCTTTCAGCGTCCCGTCGGCATATTGGCCGGAGAGCAGCAATTGGCGCACCTCGGGCAGCAGATGAGCGCGCGGCTCCGTGTCGCGATTGCGGTGCGTCCCACGCCAGAGCCATTCGTGGTTGAGAGCCACTCGCTCGGCCCCGGGATCTCCCAACACCATGGCTGCCAGTCGACCCGTGCCGATGGGAAGTCCGTCCGTATACGCAGTCGCGGGGCGGGTGTACCAGAGTTTTGTGGATGACATGCCGTGCATCCTCCATATCGATGCCACACGGGGCCTTGGGCGATGCGAGTTATCGACACTGCCGTTCGCCGCGCGAGTGAAAGGAAGCGCCCGCCCCGGTGCAGCGGGCAGGCGCCTCATCACTGCTTGGTTAGGTCAGCCTCGTGGTCTGGCTACTTGCGACGCGCAGCATCCTTGTGATACATCTGAAGGATGTTCTCGAGATAGGTTGGGCCGACGAAGCTCTTCTTGAAGCCATACTCGCTGTTGCCCAGGCTCTTGCTGAGGATCAGCGGATTCTTGGCGCCCTCCACGGTGCCAATGATCATGGCGTTGTCGACGAGCGTCTTCCAGCCTTCCTTATCCAGCTTGAGCACTTCTTCCGGCGAGGCGACCTTCAGGCGATCGTCCTGCACCTGCCAGATCTTCTTGACCCAGTCGGGCGGTTCGACGCCTTCCTTGCCGTTGGTGTTGTACCAGCGACGCCATAGCGGCGTGTTCACATTCATGCCGACGAACGCGCCATCGCCGAAGTCGGGGCCATTCGCCCACCATACCGACATCGGAGCCTCATTTGCGCCTTGGAACTGCCAGAAGGTGGAGCCTTCCATCTGCTTCGGCTCAACCTTGATGCCGATGTCATTCATGTACTGCACGAACAGTTTGACGCCCGGCACCGCCGCAGGTGTCACCTCGTAGAAGAGCAGCGGCAGCACGAACGGAGAGCCGTCCGGGTTCTCGCGGAACTTGTCATTGTTGACATCCTTATAGCCGAGCTTGTCGAGGATCGCCGCAGCTTCCTTCGGATTGTACTCGACGTTCGTCTTGCTGAGCTTCTCGTCATACAACGGTGAAGTCTTGGGCGGCGCGAACTGGGCCGGCTCGCCCAGGCCCTTGAAGACCGCCTCATTGATCTGGTTGCGGTCAAGAGCGATCGAGATCGCTTTGCGGAACTCGGGATTGCTCAGCGCCTTGGAGAGCTTCTCATCCTTCACGGGCGGGTTAAGCCAGTAGATCAGGACGTGATGCTGCCAGGCGTTCACCGGAATCGCATTGTAGTTGCCCTTCGCCTCGTTCTCTTTGAAGAGCGGGTAATCATCGATGCGCAGGAACTGGCCTTGCGCGTCCACCTTGCCGGCAATAATGTCCAGGTTCATCAACTCGCTGGAGGAGATGAACTGCCGGTTCAGGTTCTCAATATACGGGAGCTGGTTGCCCGCCGAGTCGATCATCCAGAAGTAAGGATTGCGGACCATCGTCCAGGAGCCATCGGACTTGATGTCCTGCACAATCCACGGATAGAGCGTCGGGAGTTCTTTGGCATACGGGTGCTTGATCAAGCCGCCGGAGTCACCCAGGATGCCCACCTGAATCTGGTTGTAGAAGTTCGGCCAGTCCTCTTCCTTCGTGAAGCTGCGCTTCGTCATCAGCGGCATCAAGTCCTTGACCGGAGTGTACTTCTTGTGGAACTTCTTGAAGTAGGCCGAGGGACTGAGCATGTTGGGCCACGAGCCTGCGCGCAACTGCTGGTTGACAAAGGCGCCGTAGGGCATGGCGAACTTGATCTTGAAGGTCAGCGGATCGACGATCTCGAGCTTAGTCGTGGCGCCCTTCTTCTCAGGGTTCCACCGCAACCAGATGGGTATGTTCGCCGTGATCTCGGGATTGAGCAGTTCGTCTTCGATGCGGAAGCGAACGTCCTCGGTGGTCACCGGGCTGCCGTCAGACCACTTCAGACCGTCGCGCAGCTTCAGGGTGAACTCCGTGGCATCCGCATTCTGTGACCACGACTCGATGATATTGGGCTTCGCCGGGCCCGTGATGCCAGAGTTGTAGTAGACGTCTTCGGCCACGTCCCGCCCCAACAGGTACTGGTTCATGATGTGGCGGAAATAGTGGTCGTAATCGACGGTGTATTCATCCCAGCGGACGTTGCCGCCATACTGACCGACCTCATTCCAGGGCTGAACTACGATAGGATTCTTCGGCAGACGCTTGTCAACAGGTGGCAGCTTGCCAGCCTTGACCTGCTCGGCCAACGTTGGCGCCTCGTTGTACTTGTCGATTTTGGTCCCCGCAACCTTCTCGTATTCGTCCTTGTTCCAGCGGGAGCCGGGCGTCACCTTGCCCGCGGCCGGAGCCGCGGCCGCAGCCTTGGTCGGCTCAGCGGCCTTGGTCGGCGCGGCTGCCGGGGCTTTCGTGGGCTCAGGGGCTTTGGTTGGGGCAACAGCAGGAGCCTTAGTCGGCTCAGCCTTGGGCGCTTCCTTGGCGGGGGCCGCGGTCGGCGCGGCCGGCGCCCCCGTGCCACAGGCCGCGAGCAGCATCGACACGATGACCAGTGCGGCCATCAGCGACCAGAGGGTGCGATTGCGATTCATGTGACGTCTCTCCTTTGTTGGAATCGAGCGTGAAAACTGCAACGGCTGGCACCA
>CAYRFV010000291.1:0-6882 GCA_964423545.1 uncultured Anaerolineales bacterium
AGCGGCACCTACCAGGACTACTACACCCTGGTTGGGAGCGACTTCCAGCCGAAACCGATCTACCTTGAGGCGCAAGCCTATGCAGAGGGCCGGCGTACTGGCGGAGCTGCGCCGTGAACCGTCGCACTTGGGCTCTGACGGCCATGCTTCTTATCGGGTTGGCGGCTGCCTCTCTGGTACGGCAGGCCGTGGTCGGCGGCGGCGACAAGACCTGGGCGCGCATCACGCAGACGGGGGTGTGGCGGGTGGGCATGGATCCCAGCTTCCCGCCGTTCGAGAACCTCGACGCCAGCACCGGTCAGCCCGCCGGCTTCGATGTGGATCTGGCCCGCACAATTGCCGGCCGCTGGGGCGTGCGCGTCGAGTTCGTCGGCGTGGGTTTCGATCAACTCATGGACGCGGTCGCCGCGAATCGCGTGGACAGCGCCATCTCGGCTCTGCCGATCACGCCGCACCGCAGCGAGGAGATGCAGTTCTCCAGGCCCTACATCGAGGCGGGCATGGTGCTCGTGGCCCCGGCCTCCGCCGGCTTCCCGCCTGCCGCGCCGGCTGGCGCGGAGCCGGACGGCGAACGGGCATTGGCGGCGGCGGCTCAGCTCCTGGACGGCAAGCGTGTGGCCGCAGAATGGGGGAGTGAAGGCGATGGGCTGGCGCGCCGCTTGCAGACGCTGCTCCAGGGTGAGCTCCAGCTCGTCCTGCGGGGCTCGGCCGATGAGGCGTTGGCCGCGGTCCTGGCGGGCGAAGCCGACGCCGCGATCGTGGATGCCGTCAGTGCGGCGCTCTTTTTGGGAGAAGGAGGAAACTTGGTGGCGACCGGTGAGCCGCTGCGAAGCGACCCGTACGCCATCGTGACGCCCAAGCATGCGCCAGAGCTGCTGCGCCAGGTGAACGAGGCGCTGGATGCCCTGGAGCAAGACGGGACCCTGTCCGAGATCAGGGCGCGCTGGCTGCGTCCCAAGGGATGGTGACGGCATGCTGCATTTCGATATCTTCACCCTGTTCCCCGGCATCTTCACCGGCGTGTTCGACGACAGCATCCTGAAGCGCGCGCGCGCCGCGGGCATCCTCTCCGTGGCGCTGCACAACATCCGGGACTACGCCTCCGGCCGTCACCGGGTGACTGACGATACGCCCTATGGCGGCGGTGGCGGCATGGTGATGAAGCCGGAGCCGCTCGTGCGTGCGGTGGAGACGGTGCTGGCGCACGACGCCGGATGGCGCTTCGAGCCGGTGCAGGCGGGCGACGAACCGCCCGAGCCTCTGCTGCCGCCGCGGCTGCCGGACGATGTGCCGGTCATCCTGCTGTCGCCGCAGGGCCGCACCTTCACCCAGACCATCGCACGCGAACTGGCACGGCGCGCTCGCATTGCACTGATCTGCGGCCGCTACGAGGGGGTCGACGAACGCGTCCGGGAGAGCGTGGTCACCGACGAAATCTCGATCGGCGATTTCGTCATCTCAGGAGGCGAACTGGCGGCAGCGGTCATCGTCGATGCAGTCACGCGCCTGCAGCCCGGCGCGCTGGGCTGTGCGCTCGGCGCCTCTGAGGACTCCTTTGCCACGGGACTCCTGGAGTATCCGCAGTACACTCGCCCCCCGGTGTTTCGTGGGCGGGCCATTCCCGACGTGTTGACTTCCGGCGATCATGCGCAGGTGGCGCGCTGGCGCCGGGAGCAGGCGCTGCGCCGCACCTGGGAGCGCAGGCCCGACCTGCTGCGCGCCGCACCGTTGAGCGACGCCGACCGGGCGTATGTGGCGCGTTTGGAGCGGGAGCGCGCGGCTGCGGCGCTGCAGGGTGAGGCCGAATCGCACCCTGCGGACCGGTGAACGACGTGACAGCGGGTGGCCGGCCGCCCGTGACCCGGGGCTGGCGCACTGCGAATGTATCGTCTGCAGAGTCCACCCCTGGCGATTTGGTTGACTGCGCGACCTGTGCTAAACTCCTCTTTCGTGATTGGTTCAGACGCCTGGCGTGGCCCAGGAAGTGTGCCGTGCGTGGCGCAAGCGAAGGGGCGGTCAGGACATCAGGAGTTCCGAGGGTGATGTATGCATAACTTGTTACTTTCTCTCCATAGCTTCGAGCCACGGCCGGAAGTGCCCACAGTGGAACCGGGCGACACGGTGCGCGTCCACACGTTGATCGTCGAGGGCGAGAAGGAGCGCGTCCAGGTGTTTCAGGGCGTGGTGATCCGCGTGCGGCAAGGCGGCATCAACAGCAGCTTCACCGTGCGGCGCATCGCCTCGCACGGCATCGGCGTCGAGCGCACCTTCCTCTTCGCCTCGCCGCGGGTCGAGAAACTCGAGATCCTGCGCCACGCCAAAGTGCGCAGAGCCCGATTGTATTTTCTGCGGGGCCGGACCGGCAAGGCGGCGCGCATGCGCGAGCGCCAGGCGTAGCGTTCCGGAGGTGCGGTCCCCAGGCGGAGCGCACCGGCTCGCAGATCCAGGGCGCGACCTGCTGCCCCTGTTCATGCAACTCGAAGCATGGGCAGGGGCAGTTTGCGTATCTCTCCGAGGGAGCGATGGCCCCTTCGCTGCGCACCCCTGCACGGCGCGTGATTCGGCCGGCCAGCGACCTGCCGATGGCCAACGCGCGCCATGCCGATCTGTCGCTGGAGTCGGCGCTGTGGCAATCCGGCTATCAGTTCGTGGCCGGCGCCGACGAGGTGGGCCGGGGGGCCTGGGCGGGTCCCGTAGTGGCTGCGGCGGTCATCCTGCCTGCCGATCCTCAGGCGCTCGCGCCGCTGCTGGGCGCAGTCGATGACTCCAAGAAGGTGTCCCCGCGCGGCCGTGAGCGGCTGTTCGTGCTGATCCGCGAACGCGCGGTCGCCGTTGGCCTGGGCAGCGCCACGGCTGTCGAGATCGACGCTGCGGGCATTGCCCAGGCCAACCGGCTGGCGCTGGCGCGTGCGGTCGCCGCGCTGGCTGTGCCGCCCCACTTTCTGCTCCTCGACTTTCTCTCTCTGCCGCAGCTCGATCTGCCGCAGCGCGCCGTGCTGCACGGCGACGCGCGCTCCCTGTCCATCGCCGCCGCGTCGATCATTGCCAAGGTGACCCGCGATCGTTGGATGGCGGCCCAGGAGGATAGTCATCCTGGCTATGGATTCGCTCGACATAAAGGATATGGCACGGCTATGCACAGCGACGCGCTGCTGCGCCTGGGCCCGTGCGAGCTGCACCGGCGCAGCTTCGCCCCGGTCGCGGCGGCAGGCCGGCCCCCAGGACCCGGCGCAGCGCAGCGCGGCGCAGCGCAGCGCGGCGCATGCCGGGAAGATGCGGTGGAACATGGCTGAGGGCCGCGCATCGGCCGGCGCGCGGCGGTCGCTGGGGCAGCAGGGGGAGGCGCTGGCCGCGGCCTACCTGGCCGGTCAGGGCTACGACGTCGTGGTGCGCAACTGGCGCACGCGCGCGGGGGAACTCGATATCGTGGCGCGCGACCATGAGTGGCTGGTCTTCGTCGAGGTGCGCGCGCGTCGGGCCGGCCGCGCTGCCGCCTCGCCTGTGCTCGGTGGGCCGGAGGACTCGGTGACCCCGCGCAAGCAGCGGCAGCTGGTCGCACTGGCGGATGCCTACCTGTTCGCGGCGCCGTGGCCCGGCCCCTGGCGCATCGACGTGATCGCGCTGGAGCTGGACGTCGACGGATCGGTTGCTCGCCTCAATCACCTGCGCGACGCCGTGGGAGGCGCCAGATGAACGCAGTGGATGGCGGGGAACGGGGTCCGGTGCGGGACGACCTCGCTCATCCGCCCCTGGTGGTCATCGTGGGACCGACGGCCGCCGGCAAGACCGCGCTCAGCATCGAGCTGGCCGAAGCGCTGCGCGGCGAGGTGGTTTCGGCCGACTCGCGGCAGATCTACCGCGGCATGGATATCGGCACCGCGAAGGCCACGCCGGACCAGCGCGCCCGGGCGCCGCACCACCTCCTCGACGTAGTCGACCCCGACGCGACGCTCACCCTGGCGGACTATCAACGCCTGGCCTATGCCGCGATCGACGACATCCTCGGCCGCGGCCGGCTGCCGATCCTGGCCGGCGGGACAGGCCAGTACATTCGCGCGGTCATCGAGGGGTGGCGCATCCCGGCTGTGGCGCCCGCGCCCGAACTGCGCGCGGCGCTCGAGCAGCGGTCGCAGCAAGCGGGCGCGGCGGAGCTGCACCGGTGGCTGGCGCGCCTGGACCCGCCGGCCGCCGCGCGCATCGACCCGCGCAACGTGCGGCGCGTGATCCGGGCGCTGGAGGTGTGCCTGGTCGCCGGCCGGCCCATCTCGGAGCTGCAGCAGAAGTGCGCGCCAACCTACCGGCTCAAGCAGATCGGCGTGACGCGGCCCCGCCCGGAGCTGCTCGGCCGGATCGATGGCCGCGTCGATCGGATGATCGAGGAGGGCCTGGTGGATGAGGTGCGCCGCCTGGCCGCCGCGGGCTACGGCTGGGATCTCCCCGCCATGAGCGGATTGGGCTATCGGGAGATCGGCCAATTCCTGCGCGGCGAGGTGGCGCTCGCGGATGCGGTGGCGCAGATCAAGCAGCGGACGCGTCGCCTCGTCCACCAGCAGCAGACCTGGTTCCGGCCAGACGATCCCGCCATCGAGTGGGTCTCGCCCGGAGAGGACTCCACCGCTCGGCTTCTGACCGTGCTGGCCGCATGGCGGGCCGGCTGACGCGGTTTTCGACTTGACAGGCGCGGCAATCGCTCTATACTGCCAGAACCAGCCAGGAGCCCGCGCGGCAGGGGCGACGCCGCGCCGTTGACCGGACGAAGGCGCCGGAAGCCGAGATCAGATGCCAGATCTTACGTGGGGCCGCATCCAGGAATACCGTACTGAGACCTACCGGCTGCACCGGCGGGTGGACAGCCGCGAGGAGGCGATCGCGTTCGTCAACGAGCGCGGGTACGTCTACTTCTGGCCTGTCAAGGAGGTGGCGCTCCCCAGCCTGTGGGCGGCCGCCGCGGGCGAGCGCCCTGTCGCCGATGCCCACGATGATCCCGGCCACGTCACCTGGGGCTGGAAGGATCAGCTC
Source organism: uncultured Anaerolineales bacterium (assembly GCA_964423545.1). Taxonomy (GTDB): domain Bacteria; phylum Chloroflexota; class Anaerolineae; order CG2-30-64-16; family CG2-30-64-16; genus JALOOE01. Next base: position 5,020 of record CAYRFV010000291.1, read on the forward strand.
CTCGGCGCACGCGTGTGGCACTACGGCAAGGTGCTGCGCCGGCGCGCCACCTTCATCTCGCTGGCCGTCCTGCCGCACTTCTACGCGCTCTCCGAGAACTACGGCGAGCCGGAGAAAGACTATCTGCTCCAATACGATGAGGGCCGGCTGACGTTCGAGGCCAAGACGATCTATGAGACGCTCTTGAACGCAGGCCCGCTGGACACGGTGAGCCTGCGCAAAGCGGCTCGCATGACGAGCAAAGCGAGCGAATCCCCGTTCAACCGCGGCCTCGAACTCCTCCAGGCCGATCTCAAGATCCTCCCGGTGGGGGTCGCCGAGGCCGGAGCGTGGAAGTACGCGTTCATCTACGAGTGCGTCCACCGGCACTTTCCCGACCTTGCCGGGCAGGCGCGGTCGATCCGCCAGGCGGACGCGCGGCGGACGCTGGCCGCGCTGTATCTGCGCTCGGTCGGCGCGGCGCGCGAGCGGGATCTGGTGGCGCTGTTCGGCTGGCCGCGGCGCGAGGCGGCGGAAGCGTTGGCGGCGCTGGCGCGCGGGGGGATCGTGCGCCTCGACGCTGCGGTGGCGGACCGGCCGGGCGAGTGGGCGGCGCTGGCGGAATTGCTCTGACTGGTGTATATTGGCCGTACACCGGATGCGTGATGCCCGATAGGCGGAGGAACCATGGCCTCGAATAGCTACAGCGACCAGGTGTTGCGCGAGATGGCCCGGGCCCTGAGCCCGGAACAGCGGCAACTGCTCGACAATCTGAGCGAGCGCGGCCCCGGTCTGCTCCTGGAGTTGGCAGTCCGGCAGCTTTCCTTTCCGGAGCAGATCAGCGCGCCGCTGAACGAGCTGCGCGAGCGCGGCCTGGTGCGCGCCGAACCGTTCGGCGGCGGCCAGCTAGGGGGCGAGCTCTACTACATCACCGCGGACGGGCGACAGGTGGTGGGGCTGCTGCGCGAGGTCTCGCATTACTCCTCGAGGAGGGTCTGCCTGCGCCTGGAAGCGAATTGCCTTGAGAAACTGGGTGATCTTGCTGCGCGCGCCGGGGATTTCGTGGAGGCAACGAATTGCTATCGACAAGCGCTGGCCGCAATCCGCCAGCTCGCCCCGACGTGTGCCACGCAGGAGATCGCGCTATGATGCAGGGATCCTGGACTGAGACTGATCGCTGGGGGACGGAACAGGAGATACGACCGGCCGACAATCTCGAAGACGTCATCTTTCTCTTCAACCCGATCAAGCCTTTGGATGGCAGCTATCTGCGCTTCTACGTCAACCGGGGAAGCACCGCGTGTCGAGATATGGCGACCTGGCTGCGCGTGAGTGATCTCAGGCGCGGCCAACCGATCAGGTTGCTGTTCACGGGGCACAGTGGGTGCGGCAAGTCCACAGAACTGAACCAGCTCTGTCGCGAACTGGGGCGCGAATTCTTCGTGGTCAAGGTCTCTACGAGACTGATCATTCAGCCTACGGACCTGACGGCCGTAGACGTGATATTGATTGCAGCGATGGCTCTGTTCAGGCAGGCCACGCAGGAAGATGTGATCAACAAGGCGCCCGCTCAGCGCGTGAGTGATGTGTGGCAAGGCCTGACGGAGTTTATCCGCGACCGCGTCTTCGGCAAGCTGCCCTATCGTGAGCCAGGAGAAGGACTGGAGCTTGGCGCAAAAGTCAACGCTCTAGCCCTAGAGTTTGAGGCCAAGTACGGCCAGGATGCTCCGACGCGTGAACAGATCCGGCGGCGCATGGCAGATCGGTTATCGGAAGTGGTGGAGCGCGTGAATGACCTGGCACGATTCGTGCGTGCAGCAACCGGACGGCCCGTGGTCTTTGTGTTTGACGATACCGACAAACCTGATCGAGAACGCGCTCGCA
>CAYRFV010000292.1:0-6202 GCA_964423545.1 uncultured Anaerolineales bacterium
GGTGCTGGGCTTTATCGTGGGCGTGATCTTCGCTGTGCTGTCCTACCTGTTCTATGTCGCAGCAGTTGCGCTCATCGCCGGTTCGCTCGGGTATTCCGCTGCAGTTGGATTACTGATGGCCATCGGCATGAACATGAATTTCATCGTCTGGCTCATCGGCATCGTGGCTGCAATCGCGCTAGCAGTCATCGTCCTGCGGTTCAACATCCAGAAGTGGGTGATCATCATCGCAACGGGTATCTTGGGAGCGGGGGTGATCGTAGCCTCCTTCATGCTGATGTTCACTCCCAAGGCCCTAGAGGCCTTGCAGAACCCTGTAAAGGTTGTGCTCAGTACCTCGCCGCTGTTGGCTATCCTGATGATCGTCGTGGCCGTGGTCGGCATCATCGGCCAGTTCAAGGCTTCCAGCCAGTACACATTGGAGCCCTACAACCGTTGGGAGTAGAATGAACTGCGCCAGGGCGCCGCTGCCGGACATCCCAAGGCGGATGCCAACGCTGTCCGCATGATTCGTGCGATGCAGCAGATGAGCAGCCTATCGGGGCTCATCTGCCGGAGAAGTTGGGTATCGAACCCGGAGGTTGCTCATGTGCTGTGTCTTCACTATCTTGGTCTTTTTGGGTCCGCGCTTCGCCGGCGCGCTTTGGTGGCTGTTGCAGCCGGCGCGGTGGGACATCGCCTTCAAGAGCTGGATCTGGCCGGTCTTGGGCCTGATCTTCCTGCCCTGGACCACGCTGTTGTATGTCATCTTCGCGCCAGGCGGCATCACCGGCCTATGGGAATGGCTCTTCATCGGGCTGGCCGTGGTCGCGGACATCGGCAGCTACATGGGCGGAGGCTACGGCAACCGCAGGCGCATCCCTGGCTATACCGGTGACTGAGGCAGGAGACTCTCAGGCCCTGGCTGAAGGCTGAGCCTCAGGCAAGGCGCATGCGCGGCGCGGCGGAATGAACATTCCGCCGCGTCTCCATTGTGTCCTCCCTTTCATCCCAACATTCGTCAGGAGTTGATGCATGAACGCGATCGCATACGTGATGCGCTGGCTCATCAGGTTTCTCATTCTATGGTCCGTGGACGCGATCTCGCTGCTGATCACCGATGCCATCGTGCCGGGAATCACTCTCAATGTCAGTGAAACGAGCGCGCTTTTGGTGACGGCCGCCGCTGCCGCTTTCATGTTGGGCATCGTCAACCTATTGATCCGCCCCGTCATCTTGTTGCTGACGCTGCCATTGGGCTTTTTCGTCACCTTTGCCGTGGGCTTTATTGTCAATGCCTTGGCCTTACTCATCACCTCTCGCCTGCTTCCCGTTTTCGAGGTCAGCGGCTTTATCGCGGCCTTCTTCGGCGGCTTGGTGCTGGCAACCGTCAACACCATCATCACGGGCGTCCTGACGGTGGACGACGAGGATTCGTTCTACCAGGGGGTGGTCGAGCGGGTGGCAAAGCGACAGACCTTTCGCGGCGCGGTCGAGACCGGCCGCGGGCTGGCGATGATGGAGATCGATGGCCTGAGCTATTGGCACATGAAACACGCCCTGGATGCGGGCATGCTACCGACCCTCAAGCAGATGATGGATGAGGAAGGTTACGTCCTGTCACGCGTCGATTGCGGCCTGCCCTCGCAGACTTCGGCCTGCCAGGCGGGCATCATGTTCGGCGACAACTACGACATTCCCGCCTTTCGTTGGTACGAAAAAGATCGACAGAAGCTGATGGTGTCGGGCTCTGATGCCGCGGAGATTAACGCTCGGTATGCCCATGGCAACGGCCTGATGCGAGGTGGATCGAGCATCAACAACATGCTGGACGGTGATGCCGAGAAATCGCTCCTGACACTGGCAGACTTGCGCACCGGCACCCCGGACGAAAAGAGCCGGCGCGCGCGGGATATCTACCTCCTGGCAGCCAACCCGTACTTCCTGATGCGCACGGTGGTGTTGATGTTTGGCGATGCGCTGCTGGAGATTTTCCAGTATCTGCGTGCACGTTCCCGGGGTGTGGAGCCGAGGCTGGACCGGCTCCACCATTTCTATCCGATGATTCGAGCTGCAACCACCGTCTTCATGCGCGATGTGGCGGCGTACTTAATGTCGCTTGATATTATTCGCGGGGCGCCCTCGATCTATGTCACGTGGCCGGGTTACGACGAAGTCGCCCACCATTCGGGGCCGTGGTCCAGCGATGCGTTCGGCGTGCTCAGACGATATGACCGCGTGGTCCAGCGTATGCGCGACTTGATCAAACGCAAGGCCCCGAGGCCGTACGACCTGATCTTGCTTTCCGATCACGGCCAATCGTTCGGGGCGACCTTCAAGCAGCGCTACGGCCTGTCGCTCAAGGAGTTCATCGAACAGCACCTGCCCAAGGGAATGACGGTCTCGCAGAACTTCGGGGGGGACACGGGGATCATTTCACTGCAAGCGGTGTCCGGTGAGCTGGACAATGTGCAGGCGCAAGGGGTGTCGGGCCGGGTGGGCGGCGCGGTCGTGAAACAGGGGCAGAAGGCGGCGCAGCGGGCGGTCGACGAGCGCGAGGCTGCGGCGGGGGCGGCCCAGGTGGTGGCCTATGGCAGCGGGAACCTGGCCCAGGTCTACTTCGACCTCCATCCGCGCCGCATCTTGCTGAGCGAACTCCAAGCGGCGTATCCCGGCATGGTCGACGCATTGGTGCAACATGAGGCAGTCGGCATCGTGTGCGGCTACGCTGACGACGGCTCACCCATCGTTCTGAGCAAGACCGGCAGGCGCAATCTGGTCACCTCGGAGGTGACCGGCGAGGATCCGCTGAAGCCCTACGGTGATGTAGAGCTTCGCAGCTGGCAGGTGCGACGGGTAATGGAGTTTCCGCATGCGGGCGACTTGATGGTGATCAGCACGGTCTATCCCGATGGCACCGTGGCGGCGCTGGAAGAGCTGATTGGCAGTCACGGCGGGATGGGCGGCGAGCAGACCGACGCGTTCATCTTTCACCCGCGCGATATGCCGGTGGGCGAAACGCGCAACGCCACCGACGTGTTCCATATCCTCAACGCGCGTCGCGGTCAGCCGTTGGCGACGCCCATCGCCAACCCCGCCGCTCCGCCTGCGGTGGAGCCATGGTCGTGGGCGAACCTGGTTCACGGGATCACCCGTCAGCCCAGCCGGTGGGTCGGCCGCGCCCTCCGCAGCCTGGTGTTCGATCGCCGCGCCTATCAGGAGGCGGCCTCCGACCCGACTATGACCGGTCCGGCGCTGGTGGTCGTGATTGTCAGCCTGTTGGTGGCGGGAACCCTCGGCGTCGAGAGGATGGGATGGCTGGCGTTCCCCGCCCGGATCGGAAGCTGGCTGCTGGCATCGATGGCCCTCTACGGCGCAGCGCGGCTGCTGGGCGGCAAGGCGGAATACCACGCAATGTTCCGCGCGCTGGGGTTCGCGGCAGCTCTATACCTGCTGAGCCTGTTGGCGGTCATTCCTCCGATCGCGTCCATTGTCCCGTTCATTGTCGTGGTTACGACGTTTCTCGGCGCCTGGATTGCGGCCTCCGAGGCCCAAGGACTGCACGGCTGGCGGAGCCTGATCCTTCCCGTCGCATACGTCGCCGTCTTCACGATCAGCCTGTTCGTGCTGGCCGTGCTGCTCACCGGTGCGCAGATGACGCTGACCACGCTGGCGCAGCAGTTCGGCCTGACACCGTGACAGGGCCGGATCGGATCAACGAGGCCGTTGCAACGTCCGCGTCACGGCAGCGCTCCATGAGCTGCCTCGTGCCTGAAATCAGGAGTGTAGCATGAGCACCACCCAGAAGGAGACCGGTTTCTTGCCCAGGGCGATTCTCGCCGGCATCGGCGCGGCTGCAGGCGCGCTGGACTGCACGCGCCGCTTTGTGGGGAGGGCCATCGAGCGGGGCGAGATGGCTGAAGCGGAAGCGCAGGAAGCAGCGCTCGCTCACCCACAGGAGCCGCCTGTCGGGTCCCAGCCTCCCGCGAAGCGTCGCTGGCCCAGTGTGGCGACCCGCTCCGACCTGCGATCGCTGCAGCAGCAGATCGAACAGCTCAGCGAGGAGATTTCGCTCCTGGAGCGCCAACGAGCAGAGGCACAGCCGGGAGTCGCGCCGGAGTCATCGTGACCCCGATCGTCCGGCGCTATCGGCCAGGGGATCGGGCAGCCGTGCTCCAGATCGCCGCTGACACCGGGTTCTTCGGGGCTCCGGTCGAGGCGTTTCTCGATGATCGCCAGCTGATGCAGGAGATCTTCGTCGTGTATTACGTCGATCGCGAGCCGGAGCACTTGTGGGTGGCCGACCAAGACGGTGCAGTGGTCGGCTATGTCTGCGGCAGCGTCGGCGACCGTTCCGCGACACTGGCCCAGGCGCGCGTGAGCGCCGTCGCCGTGCTCAAGTTGCTGGCGCTGCGGTGCAGGATCGGCCCGGTCACCCGCCGCTATTTCAGATGCCTTGCCGGTGCGGTCTTGCGCGGGGAGTATCCGCATCCCGACTTGAGCGACTACCCGGCGCACCTCCACATCAACCTTGCGGAGGCGGCACGCGGCCTGGGACTGGGAAAACGCCTGATGAACGCCTGTCTCGATCAAATGACGCGCCTCGGCGTCCCAGGCATCCACCTGAAGACTACCAGCCTCAACACCGCTGCGGTCAGGATGTACGAGAAGATGGGCTTCGTGATGTTGGCCCAACGACGCACCCGACTCTGGGAGTCCTGGCTACCCGGAACCGAGGTCATCAACCTCGTGTATGGGAAACGGTTGGTAGCCAGACAGGATCCGGCGCCCCGGTCGAGCACCTGAGATGCGTCCGCTGCATCCGGCTAAGGCTCCAGGTCGAGCACGCGCCATGCCACCCAGTCGAACGGCACGGCCGCCAGCGAAGTGCGCGCACTGGCGAGAACTCGGGTCGGGTTGCCCATCAGTGAGAGCGGCACGGTCATCCTGAAGCTCCGGGAGGTGCGCTGGATGAGCGCAGGCGTCCCTGGCATCCTACGTTTGCCGTCGAACACTGCGGCATCCACTTCGGCAGTCGTCAGGTGCAGCTTGGGCATTTGTGCGAAAGGCACATCGGACCGATAGCCGAACAAGTACACCGACGCGGCCACGGCGCTGGACAACGGCCGCGAGAACTCCACCGCCGCCACCAGGTTGCCCTGCCCGTCGAGCTCGACGCTGCGCCGCTCAACCCCGACGTATTTGGCACGTTCGGTATGCATGAGCTGCGCGGGAACCGCCTGCGGCCGGCGTTCCTGCACGCCCGAGGCGGCGCCAGCCCCACCGAACACGGCTGGTGGAAGGTCTCCGAAGAGCTCATTCGTGCGCATAAAAGACTCCAGCAGTCCGTGGCCGAGCTTCCATTGAGTCTTGTGCTCTTGCGCGGCCCGATGCTTGCGCCGGACCTGGTCTTCACTCAGCGGACTGGTGAGCCAGGCGCCTTCCCCGGCGAACCGATCGGGCGGTTGAAACGGCAGCCCGGGGTGATAGCCACTCGGAGCCGGCCATTCGGGATGGTGCACCAGGAACGGATGGAGCGCCGGCTGCATCTCGCCTGCCAGGTCCCACAGCGCCACGCGCGTGTACAGATAGAGAGACTGATGATCGGGATTGTGATCGCCGGGGTGTGAGACGAAGACCTTCGTGGGTCTGAAGCGGCACAAGACCGTCTTGACGTCCGCAAGGATCTCCTCGCTGCGATACGGGGCGCCGGGCCGCAAGGCGTTGGGATAGGGAACCACATGGGTGCGAGTGAACATGCTCTCGCACGGCTCGACATCGCCCCAATGCTCCGTCCAAATCACCAGGGTGCGAAAATCTGGATAGCCCAGAAAAGTGAGCTGGTCGGGCCGCAGACCGAGCACCCCTGTCGCGGCGACTGCTTCATCGTGCCGCACCAGCCCCATCCCCTGCACCTCCTTCGCCCGCAGTGTCGGTCGCCTGCGATAGACGATGAATGATGTTTCGTTGTTGTCGCCGTAGGTGAGAAAAACCACATGAACGGGCAACCCGAGGGCCACCGCCTTCTGGATGAGACCGCCGGTGGCGATGCTCTCATCATCCGGATGAGGCGCAAGGATCAGGATCCGGTCGTCCGCCTCGAGTGTCAGTTCGGATGGAAAATGCGCTGCCACGATAAGCTCCTGATCGCATCTGGCATGCTCATGTCGAGCGTGAACGAGGAGAGTCACCCCGTCCGTGTGCAGGTCCAGCCAACGCGATC
>CAYRFV010000292.1:6212-6868 GCA_964423545.1 uncultured Anaerolineales bacterium
ACACACTTGATCCGGGGCAAACGGCGTTCATGCCTTCGGACCGGGTCTCCGCAGATCTGCGCACTCCGGCGCACAGCGGTTCCGGGATGTATAAGGTTTGTTTAACTTTGGGCCTCTGCTTACTGCGTTCCGCACGCAGCAGCGCGATGCTCTCTTGCGTGTGTGGAGATGGCTTCGTCCACGAAAACAGCTAAGGGGCAAAGTCGTGAGCTTAGCGACGTTATTCAATCCAGTTGCCGCCGCTGCGGCCGCAGCAAAGCCGAGCAGCCGGCCGGACATGGCTGCCAGCCCGGCCTTCATCCGTCTCGTCGGTCTGTCCAAGGCCTACCAGGAGGGGGACCGGCGACGCGTCGTCCTGGATGACGCCCATGCAGAGTTTACGGCCGGCGAGTTTGTCGCGCTGTTCGGGCGTGAGATACGCAGGGGTTCGTAGCGAGCGCAACATCGGCCGCACGATCTCGCTGCCCAGTTGACGCAACGCCAGTGCGGCGCGTTCGTGAATCGGTTCGGACGGATTCCAATAATCGCTCACGCATTGCCACAACAAATTGCCGCGACGAACGACGGCGAAAACCTGTTGCAACAACACCATCGTGAAAAACGTCCGGAAGAGCATCAACAACGTCGAGGCCGGCCAGCGAGCCTGTTGCACGTAC
>CAYRFV010000293.1:0-6837 GCA_964423545.1 uncultured Anaerolineales bacterium
CGCCAATGGCGCGAACGATTCGGGTTCGTCATCTTCTTCGAAGAGAAGCCAAGATGAGCCACGTAGCTGAGCTGCCTGCTAAGCCGAGCGAAGTCGCCATGTGGCACAAGCTGAGCGGCATGCCCGACAACGTCACGGATGACGGCATACTCATCGACAGTGACGATGGACGCCGAACGCGGGCCGAGAAGGAGTCGCTGCGGGCTGAGATCGCCGTGTTGAGCGGATCGGCAGGCCCGGATCGCGTCAGAGGCATTGCTCGGCTGGCTGCAAGCTACCTGCTTGCGGGTGATGTCGAGACTGCCCGGCGATACGTCAACGACGCGCGCGATCTGCTCTCCGATCCCCCGGCCGCGACGCCGGAATGACCGAACCCAAGATTGCTGCAACGCGTCCGTGGGCGCGATCGTCGAGCTCGCAAAGCGGAATCAGCCCAGCGATCTTGCACTGCCGGAACACGGAGGTTTCGATGTCCACTGCCTGGCTCGCAGAACTGGCCCGCATCTATCCGCACGACCGCCTGCTCGTACAGGCTGCACAGCTTGCGCCCTATGAATCGGATGCGCTGACTGCGTATCGGGCGCGGCCTGCAGCGGTTGTCATCCCTGAGATGCAGGACGAAGTGGTCGACGCCGTGCGCATCTGCCACAAGTTCGACATCCCGTTCGTGGCGCGCGGTAGCGGCACCAGCCTCTCCGGCGCATCGCTGCCCATCAAAGATGGCCTGCTGATCACCCTTAACCGGCTGAACCGCATCATCCGACTGGATCCTGACGAACGCATTGCCGTGGTGGAGCCCGGTGCGATCAATCTCAACGTAACGAAGGCGGCCACCCCGTATCGCATGTATTTCGCGCCGGACCCTTCCAGCCAGTCGGTGTGCACCATCGGCGGCAACCTCGCGTTCAACTCCGGCGGCGCTCATTGCCTTAAGTACGGCATGACGAGCAACCATGTGCTCGGCCTCAAAGCGGTGCTGGCGGACGGCGAGGTTGTGACGCTCGGCGGTGACAGCCTGGAAAGCGCCGGCCCCGACCTGGTGGGCCTGTTCGTCGGCTCTGAAGGGTTGTTCGGCATCGCGCTGGAGATCACTCTGCGCCTTCTGCCCAAGCCCGAACGGTACCGCACAATCCTCGCAGCCTACGACAGCCTGGCGAGGGCGGGCGACGCGGTGGCCGCAGTCGTGGCTTCGGGACTGCTACCGGGCGCACTCGAGATCATGGATCGGCTGGCGATCCAGGCCGCCGAGGCTGCGGTGCATGCCAACTACCCGGCCGATGCGGCCGCGCTGCTGATAGTCGAACTGGATGGCGAGTCGCAGCAGGTTGAGGAGGAATTCCGGCGGCTCAAACCGATCATTGAGGCGTCCGGCGCATATGAAATACGCGTGGCGCAAGACGAGGCCGATCGTCTGCGCATCTGGAAAGGACGCAAAAGTGCATTCTCCGCGGTCGGCCGCCTCAGTCCGGAATACCTCGTGAACGACGGCGTCGTACCGCGCAGCCGGCTGGGCGAGGCGTTGGCCGAGATCGAGCGGCTGAGCCTGGCGTATGAGATGCGCGTCGCCAATGTGTTTCACGCCGGTGACGGCAACCTGCACCCCCTGATTCTCTACAATGGCCGGGAAGCCGGAGCCTACGAGAAGGCTGAACGCCTGGCCGGCGAGATCCTACGCCTGTGCATCGCCTACGGCGGCTCGATCACCGGCGAACACGGCATCGGCATCGAAAAACGCAGCTATCTGCCGGAGATGTATGGCGAGGCCGATATCGAGACGATGCACCGTCTGCGCCGCGCCTGCGACCCGAAAGAGATTGCGAATCGCGGCAAGATGTTCCCCAGCGCGGAGGCCCCTGCGCTGCGCCAGGTGGGCATGCACCCGCTGGAGGCAGCCGGGGTGATCTCCAGGGAGTGAGAGGGCCACGCGCGCGAACAACCAGCAGAATATGAAGATGAGACCTATGCCAGATGCCCTCCTTACCCCAACTTCTGTCGCTGATGTCCAGGCTGTGGCGCGCGAGCATGAGCGCGTCCTGTCGCGCGGGAATGGCACCAAGACCGCGCTTTCGGCCGCACCAGCCGGCTCCATCTCACTCAACCTGACAAAGTTGTCGGGCATCATCGAGTACGCGCCGGGCGAGTTCACCTTTACCGCGCTGGCTGGTACGCGGGTGACCGAGATCTCCGCCGCGCTGGCCGAACACGGCCAGTATTTGCCGTTCGATCCGCTCCTGGCCGAGGCCGGCGCGACCCTCGGCGGCACGGTGGCGGCGGCAGCGAACGGACCGGGCCGCTATCGCTATGGCGGCCTGCGCGACTTCATCCTGGGTGTGCGTTATGTTGACGGCGACGGACAACTCGTCTATGCCGGTGGGAAGGTCGTCAAGAACGCCGCGGGCTTCGACCTTCCAAAACTGATGGTCGGCAGCCTGGGCCAGTTCGGCGTGCTCATCGAGATGACGTTCAAAGTCTTCCCGAAGCCGGAAGCCTATGCCACCCTTCGCCTCGATTGTCCTTCCCTTGCGGACGGTGTGTCGACCGTCGTCCGGCTGACGGGTCAACCCCTCGATCTCGACGCGCTCGACCTGGCGACGGCGGCGGGCGCCGCGGCGGGCGCTGCGCTATGGGTGCGGCTGGCCGGCCTGGCCGATGCGTTGCCGGCGCGCATCGAGCGCGTGCGCGGCCTCCTCGGCGGCGGCGATCCGGTGGTCGGGAATCTTGAGGCCGCGCTATGGCGCGACGTGCGGGAGCTGGCATGGGTCCCGACGGACTGGACACTCGTCAAAGCGCCCCTGACTCCGAAAAAGCTTGCGGGACTGGAGAAGGGTCTCGCCGGGCTGACCACGCAGCGGCGCTACAGCGTCGCCGGACAGGTCGCATGGATTGCCACGCCGGAGCCGGCCCGACTGGATGCGATCCTGTCGGCCAACGGGCTCAGCGGCCTGGCCCTGCTTGGCCCGCCGGGACAGACACGCTTCGGCGTGCGCGCCGGCGAGCCGTTCGAGCGTCGCGTCAAACAGGCGCTCGATCCCCAGGCCCGGTTCATCGTGCGATAGCGGAGATCAGAATTCGCCATGCAACATGCCATCAACGTCGCCACTCTCGGCCCACAAGGCCCCGCCATGGGCCGCGCCATCGAATCGTGCGTCCACTGCGGTTTCTGTCTCCCGGTGTGCCCAACCTACCAGGTGCTTGGGGAAGAGATGGATTCGCCGCGCGGCCGCATCGTGCTGATGAAGTCGGCACTGGAGGGCAGCCTCACGGTCGAGGAGACGCTGCCCTTCATCGACCGGTGCCTGGGGTGCCAGGGCTGCGTGACGGCATGTCCGTCGGGCGTGCAGTATGGCGACCTGATCACCGCCTACCGGGCGCACGCGGAGAGCACGCGGAAGCGTCCGCTGCTGGTGCGCGCACGGCGCACCTTGGTGCGCGAGACGATCCCTTATCCGGGCCGCTTCCGAGCCGCAGCGGTCGCCGGAAAGGTCGGCAAGGCGGCGGAGGCTTTGGTGCCGGCGGAGCTCAGGAGCATGCTGGCGTTGCTCCCCGAGCAGATGCCACCGGCGCGGCCATTGCCCGCGTTCCATCCCGCCAAAGGAGCGCCCCGCGCGCGCGTGGCGCTCCTGGCAGGCTGCGTCCAGCAAGCGCTGGCGCCCGAGTTCAATTGGGCGACCCTGCGGGTGCTGGCGCGCAACGGGGTCGAGGTTGTCATCCCAACGGGACAGGAGTGCTGCGGCGCGCTCGGCATGCACCAGGGGGAATCGGCAGAGGCGCGAAAGCACGCGCGCGCCAATCTGCACGTCTTCCCGTTGGATGTGGATGCCATCGTCACCAATGCGGCGGGCTGCGGTTCGGGGCTGCACGAGTATCCGCTGCTCTTCGCCGGCCAGGCGGAAGCCGCACAGGCCGAGGCGTTGGCGCACAAGGCGATGGACGTAACGGTCTTTCTCGATAGGCTGGGCGTCGTCGATCTCCCCCCGCTGCCGCAGCCGCTGAAAGTGGCGTATCACGACGCGTGCCATCTGGCCCATGCCCAGAAGGTGACCGATCCGCCGCGCACGCTGCTGCGCCGCATCCCCAACGTGACTCTCCTGGAGATCCCCGACGGCGAGATCTGCTGCGGCTCAGCAGGGACGTACAACATCGAGCAGCCGGAGATCGCTCGCGAGCTCGGCCAGCGCAAGGCGGCGAGCATCCTCAAGACCGGTGCGGATGCAGTGGCCGCCGGCAACATCGGCTGCCTGGTCCAGATCCGCACGCACTTGCGGCTTGCGGGCAGACCGCTGGCGATCCATCACACGATTGAGTTGCTGGACGCAGCATACCGCAACGGGTAGCGGCAAGCCGCCGGTAGCCCTTCAGCCCATCGCTGCCGAAACGCAGACGAGGGTCCCGCCTCGCCCCAGGCGCGTCAGGCGCCTGCCGACCCTCTCGGTGCGTCTCCCACGTTGGCTCGTTCCCATCCCCCGAACTGGACGCCCGACTACAGTCTGCGCGCCCTGTCCAGAGTAATCTGTACGCGTATATGGTGCAAGTTCAGCGCATTGGCTGAGGCGACAACCGCGGAGGTAGAATGAGCGCAATTGACGATAAGCACCTTGCACTTGGCGGGCCGGGCGGCTGGCTGGGCAGGCCCATCGACACAGGGGCAGGCAATCAGGAGATGAACACGGCGGACAACCGCGGTCGCTGCCGCGACTACGAGCATGGCTCCATCTATTGGTCGCCTCAGACCGGCGCGCATGAAGTGCACGGCGATATTCGCACCAAGTGGGCGCGGCTCGGCGGCGTCCGCAGTTTCCTCCGTTTTCCCACCACCGACGAGCTGGGCACGCCCGATGGCCGCGGTCGGTTCAACCACTTCGAGGGCGGTTCGATCTATTGGACGCCAGACACGGGCGCACACGAAGTCCACGGCATGATCCGCGAGAAATGGGCCAGCATCGGCTGGGAGCGCAGTCGATTGCGCTATTCGATCAGCGACGAGAAGCCTACCTCTGACGGTCGAGGCCGTATCAGCGAGTTCCAAGGGGGTGCCATCCTCTGGACACCCGAACGTGGCGCCGAAGTGCGCTTTCGCATTGATTGACCCAAAGGAGAATCTGGAATGCCCAGGAATGAGCCGTTGAAGAAGCTGAACTACCTGCAGCGCTACCTCGTGGAGGAGTATGCCGAGGACTACCAGGAAGGCGCCATGACCCGCCGGCAGGCGATCAAGTATATCGCGGCCGTGATGGGCAGTGTGGCGGCCGCCAGTACGTTCCTGGCCGCTTGTGCGCCGGTCCCAGCAGCGGCGCCGGCCGCCACGGCCGTTCCGCCCAGCCCTGTTCCGCCGACAAGCCCACCGCCTACGACGGCGCCGGTTCCACCCACGGCGGCGCCGACGGCCGTTCCCCCCACTGCGGCGCCCACTGCGGCTGCCACCAAGGCGGCGGCCGCCACTGCGGCGCCCACTGTGGCAGCAACGCCGACGCCCGCTCAGATTGCGGCCACGGCGACGCAGGCTGTGCTTACGACGACAGCCACGGCCCCAACGCCGACCCCCATCCCGGTGCCGGCCGGTGTGCGCGTGCCCGCCGACGATCCGGCGATCGAGGCGGCCATGGTGAGCTTCCCGGGCGATGGGCTGACCCTCATGGGCTACCAGGCCAAGCCGAAAGGCAACGGTCCCTTCCCCGCGATCATCGTGGCGCACGAGAATCGTGGACTGACCGATCACATCATGGATGTCACCCGGCGTCTCGCGAAGGCCGGCTATGTGGCGTTGGCGGTCGATCAGCTCTCGAAGCAGGGCGGCACCGCTAAGGTCACCGACCCGGCGCAGATTCCGGCTGCGTTGAGCTCAGCGTCGCCTGATGAGCTGGCAGGCTATTACCTGAGCGGCATCAAGTATCTGCAGGGATTGCCTATCGTCCAGCGCGATCGGCTGGGGATGGTGGGCTTCTGCTTCGGCGGCGGCATGACATGGCTCGCGGCGACCAAGTCGCCTGACCTGAAGGCAGCCGTACCGTTCTACGGGCCCAATCCACCGCTGGAGGCCGTGCCCAACATCAAGGCCGCCGTGCTGGCCATGTACGGCGAGACCGATCAGCGCATCAACGCGGGCATCCCGGCCATCGAAGACGCCATGAAGAAGAACAACAAGGTCTTCGAGAAGATGATCTATCCGGGCTCAGGCCACGCCTTCCACAACGACACCGGTCGCGCCTACAATCCGGAGGCGGCCCAGGATGCGTGGAAGCGCACGCTGGATTGGTTCGCCAAGTATGTGAAAGGTTGATCCCCGGCAGCGCATTTGACTGGTCAACGCGTTCCGATATAATGGGTGATATGAACGCAGACGGCTTCGAGCGAGGAACCACGATGGGCATGACAATGCGCATGCGCAGGATGCTCCGCACCCTGCGCGCTCGCATCTGCTCGCCACCCGTCGGCTGAGTCAATGATCTCTTGTGTTGCACAAGGGCCGCCCGGTGTGGGCGGCCCTTGTCATTGGCGAACCATCCCAGATCTTGGGTTCGTGGTCACCCTGGAGGAGCCAGCCATGAACGCAAAACCCGATCCTTACTTCGTATCCACGTCGATTCCCTACGTCAACGGCCGGCCGCATATCGGCCATGGCATGGAGTATGTGCTGACCGACGCGCTGGCGCGCAGCCATCGGCTGTTCGGTGACGATGTCTGGTTCGCGACCGGCGCGGATGAGAACAGCCTGAAGAACGTTCAGGCGGCTGAACGCGAAGGCATCTCTGTTCAGCAGTTGGTGGACCGCAACGCGGGTGCATTCCGAGCCCTCGCCGACCTGCTCGGCGCCTCCTATGACAGTTTCCTGCGCACCAG
>CAYRFV010000294.1:0-5821 GCA_964423545.1 uncultured Anaerolineales bacterium
ATGGCGCCCGGTCACGGCCGCCCGCTGTCCGGCGGCGCGGCGGCCACAGAGCTGGCTGCCTACGCGCGCACGCACGGCCTGATGCAGGCCGGATCCGCATATGACAGCCTGGCAGAACGATGAGCTCCAGTCGTTCCAATGAACAGAGGAGTCTGGTATGAAAGCCCGATGGTTCAGCAGCGTGGATGTTCGAGGCGCGCTGGCGGCGGCCGTGGGGCAGATCGCGACAAACTGCTGGCACGTCGGACTGAATGCAGATGAATACCTCACCCAGGAGGCATCCCGTGAGTGATAGAAGCATCATCATCATCGGGGCCGGGTTCGCCGGCTTGTCTGCCGGCATCTACGCGCAGATGAACGGCTACCGCACGCGCATCTTCGAGATGCACACCCTGCCCGGCGGCCTCTGCACAGCCTGGAAACGCCAGGGCTACACCATCGATGCCTGCATCCACTGGCTGGTCGGCTCGGCGCCCGGGAACAGCTTCCACCGCTATTGGGAGGAAGTAGGGATCGTGCAGGGGCGGGAGTTCGTCGATCTGGACGAGTTGGCGCGCTACGAAGGGGCTGACGGCCGCACCTTCATCCTCTATTCCGATGTGAACAGACTTGAGCAGCACATGCTGGCGTTCTCGCCGGCCGACGCCGAGGCGACCCGTCAGCTCATCCGAGGCATCCGGCTGTGCCTGGCGTTCGACGAACCAAGCGAGTTCGACCCGCCGCTCGTGCGCCTGGGCAAGACGCTCAAGCTCGGCCTGCTGATGGCGACGGGCGGGCGGGAGATGCAGCACTGGGTGCAGACGACGATGGGGGAGTTTGCCGGCCGCTTCCACGACCCCGTGATCCGGGATGCCCTGGCTCAGATGTGGTATCCGGATCTCTCCATGGTCTGCATGCTGTACACCTTCGCCTGGCTGCTTGCCAGGAACGCCGGCTACCCCATCGGCGGCTCGCTGCCTATGTCTCGCGCATTGGAGCAGCGTTACCTTGACCTGGGCGGCGAAATCCACTACCACAGCCGGGTCGAGCAGGTGCTGGTGGAAGGGGACAAGGCGGTCGGTGTCCGGCTGGCGGACGGGAGCGAGCAGCGCGCCGACCGGGTGATCTCCGCGGCGGACGGCCACAGCACGATCTTCAAGCTGCTCGACGGGCGCTACGCCGACGCCGAGACGCGGGCGCCCTACGAGAAGTGGCCCACCTTCCCGGCGCTCCTCTTCGTGGGGCTGGGCGTCAACCGCTCCTTCGCCGATGAGCCACGGACGGTCTCCGGCTTCAGTTTTGCCCTGCGCAAGCCTGCCGAAATCGCGGATGCGGTGGTTGAGCGGCTGCCGGTGCATCTGTACAACCAGGATCCCACCCTGGCCCCGCCCGGCAAGACCAGCCTGGTGGTGATGTTGCCCAGCCGCTACGATTACTGGCAGGCTCTGGCCGGCGACCGCGCCGCCTACGACGAAAAGAAGGATCAGGTGGCGCGCACGGTGGTAGCGCTGCTCGACCAGCGCTTTCCAGGCATCTCCGGGCAGGTGGAAGTGGTGGATGTGGCAACCCCGCTGACCTGGGAGCGATACACGGGCAACTGGCGGGGCAGCTACGAAGGGTGGCTGCTCACACCGCAGAACGCCCACACCATGATGCGGCCGATGCGCACGACCCTGCCTGGCCTGCAGAACTTCTACATGTGCGGCCAATGGGTGGCGCCTGGCGGCGGCCTGCCGAGCGGCGTCATGAGCGGCCGGCGACTGGTGCGATCCCTGTGCAAAGAGGATGGCGTGGCGTTCAGGACAGCCGAAAGGTAGCGCTCGAGATGACACAAGCCGACGCCGGCTACTTTCGCAGTGGCCTGCCCTACACGCGCTTCGGCCGCGGGCCGCGGCCGCTGGTCATCTTCCAAGGGCTGATGTTCGAGAATAAGCCGCACTCACGGCTGGTCACGCAGATGTATCACTTCCTCGGGCAGGACTACACGGGGTACAGCGTGCTCCGGAAGCCCGGAATGCCGCACGGCGCCACGTTCCGCGACATGGCTGACGATTATGCAACGATGATCCGCGAAGAGTTCGGTGGGCCGGTGGATGTGATCGGCATCTCGACCGGAGGCTCCCTGGTCCAGCTGTTCGCGGCCGATCATCCCGACCTGGTGCGCCGGCTCGTCATCCATTCCGCAGCCTATGCCCTGAGTCCAGCAGCAAGAGCCGCACAGATAGAGGTGGGCCGGCTGGCGGGCCAACGAAAATGGAGGGAAGCCTGGTCAACCCTGCTTGCATTCTCACTGGCGTCCGGGCCGCTCGCCCGCCCGCAAGCCTGGCTCGCGGCGCTCATCCTGTCATTGGACCCGCCCGATGATCCTTCTGACCTGCTTATCACCATCACGGAGGAGGACCGATTCAACTTCAGGGAGCGGCTGGCGGAAATCACCGCGCCGACCTTGCTCGTTGCGGGCGAACGCGACCCGTTCTACTCGGCAACGCTTTTCCGGGAGACCGAGACAGAACGCAACGTCGCCTTCTACCGCAAACACGGTTTCGAGGTGTTGACCGCCGCTATACCATCGGGCCTTAGCCTATCCTGATGCTATTGCACGGCGTGAAGCAGCTGCCTGGAGCAGGCTGTGTGAACGCTCGCGGCCGGATAGATCGCCGCGAAGGGAGAGACATCGTGGACCAGACAGGGCGAGAGTTGTCGTCGTTCGGAACGATTCGGAGATTCCTTAAAGTAGGGACCTGATCGGAGACTGTGATGGGCGTCGTGAACGCCTCATTCGATCACCCCTTGGTGCTGGAAGAGCGCGCGGCCGCGCCCCTGGCGGGCGGCATTCAGCAGATGGGCTTCCAGTGCGGTCAGGTGTGGGGCGCGGCATTGGCGGCCGGCGCACAGGCCCATCAGCTGTATGGGCCGGGACCGCAGGCGGAAGCGGCCGCGGTAGCAGCCGCACAGCGGCTCGCGACCACCTTCGCGGGTGCCTACAAGAGCATCAACTGCAGCGACGTCACCCAACTGGACTGGCGGAACACGAAGACCGCCCAGCTCTTGGGCTACATCCTCAGGGGTGGCGTGGTGAAGTGCTTCGCCATGACCGCAAGCTATGCGCGAGCCGCGCGGGCCGACATTGAGGCCAACTTCGCCGACAGCCAGGTCGTGGCGCCCGAACCTCCGATCAGTTGCGCGTCGCTGCTGGCAGAGAAGCGAGGAGCCTCGGGCCTGCATCGTGCCATGTTGGCGGGATTCGCCGGCGGCATCGGCCTCAGCGGGGGAGCTTGTGGGGCGTTGGGCGCCGCGATTTGGCTCATCGAGCTGAGCAAGGTCCAGGAAGAAGGCCGAAAGCTCGTGATGAATCGGCCCGAGGCGGAGGCCGCAATCGATGCCTTTGTGGAGCGCACTGAGATCGAGTTCGAGTGTGCCAAAATCGTGGGCCGGAAGTTCGCCGATGTTGCCGACCATGCCGCATATCTGCGTGCGGGGGGCTGCGCGCAGATCATCGAAGCGCTGGCGCAGCAGGAGCGCTAATGATCGGGTGGGGCTTTGGCGCCGGCGGCCGACCTGACTGGCCGAAAGGCGAAGATCGATCCTATCCGCTGGAGCAGGTAGTCGAAGCGCATCGCGACGTCGAGCAAGGACACAAGAGGGGCAACGGGGTCATCACGGTGGCATAGGCCGCCGTGCGCCACCCCAAGGACAATCGCATGGCAGACGCATGGACAGAGTTGGCTCGCAGCGTCCACGCTGCACTCGAGACCTATGCCAACGTGCACCGGGGCAGCGGGCACGCATCACAGGTCTCTACTCATCTCTACGAGCAGGCCAGACAGATCATCCTGGAACACCTGGGACTGAGCGAGGACAAACACGCAGTCGTCTTCTGCTCGCCCAGGAGGGCGGAGTTGTTCAAGGCATCGCTCGCGCCGAACAGCTATCGCATCCTCTCCAGCCAGGAAATCGGCCTGCCGCTCGGCGTGAGGGCGTTGGCGGTCGAACGCAGGGCATTGCCCAGCAGCGTCCCTTACCAGACCGGCGGCGGGACGGCACGACTGGTCTCCCCCGGTTGGGTGATCTGGGCGCATGCGCCGGACAGGTTCGAGGCCGGCACGCCCGCAATCGTCAACGTCATCGCCTTTGCCGCGGCGCTGCGGTTGCTCCGGCGCTTCGGCCAGGACGCCTTTCGGCAAGTGACCGCCGAACAACGGACGGCCGCCGGAATCGTGCACCAGGACGACTTGGACCCATATGGCGGCCGGGAGCTGCTCGGCGCGCTCAGGCAGACGCTGATCGGCCGCAGCCTGCTCGTCGAGACTACAACCGGCTCAAGGCCCTTCATCAACCTCGACAACGCCGCCAGCACCCCTACCTTCACGCCGATCTGGGATGCGGTCTGGCAGACGTGGCGCCAGAACCCGGCAACCCAGAGGGAGATCGTCCGCGAGGTTCGCGCCATCTGCGCCGACGTACTGGCTGCGCCGCAGACCGACTATGACGTGCTCTTCACCTGCAATACCACGGAGGCCATCAACCTGGTGGCCGAGAGTCTGCGCCATGAAACCGAGCCGGACGTGGCGCCGGTCGTGCTCAACACGTACCTGGAGCACAACTCGAACGAGCTGCCGTGGCGCTCAACTCCCGGCCTGGCGTTGCTCCGTCTGCCAGTGGACGCCGAAGGCTTCATAGATTTGCGCGAGCTGGAGGCTCTCTTGCGCGCCTACAATCTGGAAGGACAGCGCGGCAAACAACGCGTTAGGCTGGTGGCCGTGAGCGGCGCCTCGAACGTCCTCGGCACGTTCAACGATCTGGCGGAGATCAGCCGCATCGTTCACCGTTATGGCGCGCGCTTGCTGGTGGACGCGGCCCAGTTGGTCGCCCACCGCAAGGTCGACATGGCAGGCTGCGGGATCGACTGTCTCGCCTTTTCGGCCCACAAGGTCTATGCGCCCTTCGGCGCCGGCGCGTTGGTGGTCAGAAAGGGGCTGCTCAGATTCAGCGCTGCGGAGTCCGAAGTGATCCGATCGTCCGGCGAGGAGAATGTGGGGGGCATCGCCGCGTTGGGCAAGGCGTTGGTATTGTTGCGGCGGATCGGCATGGACGTGATCCTGGCGGAAGAACAGACTTTGACCGCGCGGGCGCTGCGCGGTCTGGCGCAGATACAGGGCGTGAGCATCTACGGGATCAGCGACCCGGACTCGTCCAGATTCGTGCACAGAGGCGGCGTGATCGCCTTCAACATGGGGAGGATCCTGCCCGGCCAGGTGGCCCAGGCACTGGCCGAACGTGGCGGGATCGGCGTGCGCTACGGCTGCCATTGTGCACATCTGCTGATCAAGCGTCTCGTCAACGTCCCGCCGATCTTGGAGCAGTTCCAGGGCCTGCTCTTGACGCTATTCCCGCGCCTCAACCTGCCAGGCGTGGTCCGGGTCAGCCTGGGCATCGAGAACAATGAAGCCGAAATAGACGAACTCCTGCGTGTATTAGGCCAGATCGCCCGGCAGCCTGGGTCCGAAACCGGGCAAATGGCCCAGAAACAAATGAGCCATTTCGTCACGAGCACGGCTCGGAAGGTCTATGCACCCCTGTTGCCGCTTGACTGAAAGACATCAACATGAAATACAAACGGCCTGTGGTCACCCAACGCGGCGGCCCCGAAGCACTGCAAATCATCGAGTAGGAGGCGCCCGATGCCGCGTGGCACGCTATCCGTTCATGTCCTCCTCCAGATGCTCTTGTTCGTCGTGGTCGTGCCGTTTCTTCGGCCGCTGATCTCGGGGCGTTGGGAAAGGAGCCGGGCATGATCATCCTCGCCGTTGTGGGCAGCCAGCGCAAGAGGGGGAATACCGCC
>CAYRFV010000294.1:5831-6833 GCA_964423545.1 uncultured Anaerolineales bacterium
GCAGATGATCAGCGCGGAGCTGGAGGCGTTGGCAGAGGGCGCCGGTGAGCCGTTGACCTTCGAGACGCTCTATCTGGGCGACATGGACATCGGCGCCTGTCGCGGCTGCCGGGTGTGCTTCGACCGCGGGGAGACCAGGTGCCCGGAGCGGGACGACCTGCTGGAAATCAAGGCGAAGATGGATGCGGCCGACGGCCTGCTGCTCGCCAGCCCGGTCTACGTGGACGACGTGAGCGGCCTGGTCAAGACCTGGATGGATCGGCTGGCCTATCTCTGCCATCGGCCCGGCTACGGCGGCAAATGCGCGTACACGATCGCCACGGTGGGCGGCGGCCCGACCCGCCACACCCTGCGCACGATGAACGGCGCGCTGCTCACCTGGGGCTATCACCTCGTGGGCCAGACCGGCCTCAAAATGGGCGCGCTGACGCCGGCCGATGACATGGCGCGCTTCCGGCCAGAGGCGACCAAAGCCGCGGCCCGCCTGTTCGGCGCGATCGCGGCCGGAGACGCGCTGCGGCCAACGTTCGTGTCGCTGTTGGCGTTCAAGATCCAGCAATTGGCCTGGCAGCGCGAACCTTCGGATTCCTGCGATGTCGCTTACTGGCGAGAGCGCGGTTGGCTGGCCTCCGACTGCACCTTTTACGTGCCGCATCGCGCGGGCCGGCTCAAGGTCATGCTGGCGCGAGTCGCCGGCGCGGTGGTCGCGCGGTTCATGATCTGATTCCCTTCCCACCCTAACTACTTGACCAGGCCAAGACTCGCCAGGCAGTCGCCCTACGGCTGGAACGCAGGCTGGGACAAATCCAGGCCGCCGAAGCGTGGGATCGCGCCTCGCTGGAACATCAGCTGGCCGCGCGGCATCCCGACACACTGCTGCTCGACTGTCATCTGCCCGGCGTGACCATGGCCGACATTGCATCGTTGCTGACACGCCAGTCGTGCAGCCGGTTTGGTTCGATGAGCGCAGACACCGACGATCTCATCTTTGCGCAGAGCCTC
>CAYRFV010000295.1:0-6823 GCA_964423545.1 uncultured Anaerolineales bacterium
TCTGGTTGTAGGCCAGGAGGTTGCTGCGCCCCTGGACGCGGCCAGGCAGATGGCTGAGATGGCGCGCGCATCTGCTGAACGCTTCACCATCCAGAATGCCGCGTTATGCTACGCCCAGGTGTACAGAGGGGTGGCAGCATCCAGGCTGAGCAGGACCCGGCGCGCTCCCTGAGCAAAGCACAAAACAAACGTCGGGCGAACACGGAAGGTGTTCGCCCGACACTGGACAACTAAGGAACGCTATCGAACGTCAATCAGGGGACGGGCACGGCATTGTAGTCTTCACCAGCGCCCGGATGCTGGACACGGGCGATTGCGATGAACTTAGCCGTCGGGTTCGTGGCGTCCGCCTCGATCGTCACTGCGCCGCCAAAGCTGCCATCGGTGTAGTATCCGAACTCACCGGCATTCATCCCAGCTGCCCCGAGGGCCCCCGCAGTGGATGCATTGGAGCTTCCCTTCGAGAGGCCAGGAATCGTGAGCTGTTCGGTCGCGATCGGGGCGCCGCCGGCCTTGCCGAAGTACTTCACGTTGACTTTGATCGTGGTCGTTTCGAGATTCTGGATCGCCAGGAAGGCTCGCTGCTTGCCGCCCATGTTGGTGGGTGCATTGAAGTTGGTGTCGTTGGCCCAACGCACGAACGGCAGGGCCAGCTTCGAGGCCCCTTGCGGCTCACCCATGAAGATGGTAAACACGTCTGCGGTTGCGGCGCCGGCGCCGACCTGCGCCTGCGCCTTACCGAGCGCCACAATCGGGGCGCCGGTGCTCGTGATCTTGGCTGAGCCGGTGAAGCTCGCCATCGACACGCCGCTGCTCGGCGCGCAGGTGGAGATGCTCTTCTTCTGGCCAGGGCCAATCGGATACGGACCATCGGTCGTCTTCAGCACGCCGCTGGTGTCGTAATACGTGACGGTGACAGTGGCTGCGTCAGTCAGGCTGGCATTCTGAACGGCATAGAAGGTGTCCAGGCCGAACCTCTGGCACAAGGCGGTGGCGAGGTAAATCGTGTTGCTGGCGCGGCTCAGAGGCACCCCTTCGAAGTTGCCGCCGACGTTCTTGTTGGTGTAGAGCTCGCTTGCGGCCGCTACGACCTTGGCGGGAGTCGTGTTATCGCTGTTGCGCACAGCGGTCACGATCGCTGAACCATTGAACACAGTGGTTGTCCCTGGCAAACCGGTCGTCGCGGCATTGTCCATCTCGATATACTTGGAGGAGCCCACAGGAATCACGTGCGTCGCCTGGCCCGCCAGGGCGCCGGCATTGTCCGCATCATAGAACTTCACTGTGGCCTTGACGTCGGCGGTATCCGAGTTCTGGATCGAGAAGACGGTCGTTCGGCTGAACTTCTGCAGCAGTGTGGTGGCAATCAGATACTGGTTCGACGCATCAGTCGCCGAGAAACCGTTCGACAGCATGCGCATCTTGAAGCCGGCGTCCTGCGAGAACTGAACCACGGTGGCCACCAGCGGCTCCGAAGATGACATCACCGCTGAACCGCGGAACGGGGTCGGCAGGCCGGTGACGCTACCGATATAGAGGGAGGCCCCGGCGCCCGGCCCCAAGGTGCCGGCGCCCAGAGGATTGAAGTTGATGGGCGTGCCACTGCCCTCCGGATAGAAGTCCACCGTCACCGAAGCAGGGTTGGCGCCCACATTCTGGTAAGTGACAGAGACCACCCACGATGCGGTTCGAGCTGATGCGAATGCAGGAACGGCAAATCCGAAGAGGCCGGCGCAAAGCGCCAGCACCACCGCCACCGAGATCACCTTGGTGCGAGACATCAGAGTACCTCCTCCGGTCAGTTTGGGATTGGACGTCAAGCGGGAAACGACCTCGCGTCACGAACAGCAACACGATGTCGACAACCTTGTAACGATATTCTACATGACTCCGGCGCTTCAGGCAATAATGCTTTTGAGGTATTATCGTCTTGACGAGCCACACCCGGGGCAACGGACAGCCGCTGCGTCTCTCGACGCCGGGGCATAGAGCCCGGCCGCCACGGCGACTCATCTCTCCGGCGCGGCGCCCGTCACGTAGTCGATCGCGCGCATCAACACAGCGCAGTTGCGCGTGGCCGCGGGTGAGGCTATAATCCTTCTTGATCGGAAAAGCTCCGTCGACAGCGGTTTGACTCTCATCGTAGCGATTCCGATGACCCTGCAGAGGATGGATCGAATGCGCGTGATACACTGGGCACCGCTTCTTGGGGTGTTGCTGCTGGCAGCCTGTGTGGCGGCGCCAGAACCTCAGATATCTCCACTCACCGCTTCACCTTCGGCTGCGAACGCGGAGAAAGGAACCGTCCAGCCGCTGAGTCAGGGCGTTCCGTCTGCAACCGCTGCACTCCAGCCGAATCCAGATAAGGCGGTCCTTGTCGGACAGGTGTTGTCCAGCAGGGAGACCGGATCGAAGCCGCTTGCCGGCATTGCGGTCCGCCTGGCCAGGGTGTACTGGAATGCAGATAAGTCGGACGGCGCTTTTGTGCTCGAGGGCGCGACCAGCCCCAGCACCATCGCAAAGGATGACGGTGGCTTTGTTCTGGCCGATGTGGCTCCGGCGGACTATGTCATTGTGATCGGGGATCCTGAGACTGAAAACTCGATTCTCTTGGAGCCGGACGGCAGAGCCAGGGTCATTACCTTACAGGCCGGAAAGAAACTCGATCTCGGCAGACTGGAGACCCGGAGTAGGCCTCGATAGGCTTCTGCACCTTCCGGGATGAGGGGGTTCCGAGCGACAGCGCGGACGGTTCGGCTGCGGCATCCAGGAAGCGGTGGCTGACCGCTGCGGCGAGGCGCCGCCGGGTCAAAGGTCGTAGACGCGAGCGAAGTCCTGGATGAGTTGATCCCAGTAGTAGCGATCGCGACTCGCAAGTGCTTCCACCTTGAGCTGCCGCGCTTTGGCGGGATCGAGGAGCACTGACAACAAGCCTTCGGCCAGGTGACGCGCATCGCCGGCAGGAACGACAATCCCGCCGCCTTGTGCTAACAGCTCAGCGCGGTCACCGACGGCCCCAGTAACTACCGGCGTGCCCATCGCCAGGCTTTCGATGATCTTAAGGGGACAGCGGCCTCTCGACGCCTCGTCGTCTTTGACTGGATCAACCGATACATCCGCAAGAGCATAGTATTTCGGCGCCTCAGCCGGCGGCACCCGGCCGGCGAAGCGCACGGCAGCGCCAAGGTCGAGTGCTTCAGTCTGTGCTCGAAGTCCGTCGTAGTCCTCACCCGAGCCCACCAGGAGGAGGATCGCATCAGGCGCGGCCTTGCGCACCAGCGCGAACGCATCGATCAAGAGATCGACGGCATGACTGGTCAAGCTCAAGCTGCCGAGATAGAGAACGATCCGGTGCTGGCTCAGCCCCAAGTGCGCCCGCAACTGCTCGATCGTCTGTTCGCTGACAGGCGCAAAGCGATCGCGATCCACCCCATTCGGCACATAAACCACACGGTGGGTAGCAAGGCCAAGCTGTTTGATGCGCTCGAACGTCGATCGGGTGTTCACCGTGACCGCGCCGCACGCCCGCGGCAGATAGCTCTCGAAGAAGCGCACCCCTCGGCGCTGCCATTCTCCGGTGAACCGGTTCGAGGTCGCCTCGGAGTCGTCACAGTCGAGGAACAAACGGCAGCCCCGCACCCGGCGCGCAATCAATGCTGCGACGCCATTCATGGGATGAGGTTTCCCCAGATGAAAAACGTCGGTCGGCGCCTGAAGCGCCGCCTGCGCCAGTTTCCAGGTCGCCACACTCGCAATCCACAGGAGATGGACGGGACCGAAGTAGGTTTTGGTATTGCCGCTCTTGAACACATGCATTTGAGCGACATACCGCACTTCTACGCCGTCTCTGATGAAGCGACGTTCTTCAAGTGAGGCGAAATCCGGGTGCAATGCCACGATCGTGACGCGGTGTCCCAGGCGCGCCAGTTCTTTGCAGATGGGCCAATAGCGCCCGAGTCCTGACGGGCTCTCCAGACTCTGCGTAAGCAAGAAGGTGATCTTCATGGCGCTCGTTTCAGGCAGTGGTGACCGATCCCGAGAGCGCCTGGAGATGCATGAGGCAACACCGGCCGAGAGGCTCCAGATCAAACTGCTCCAGGAAGATGCGCCGGCCGTTCGCGGACAAACGCTCTCGCAAAGTCGGGTCATGCTGCAGAATCTGAATCGCTTCGGCCAGAGCCGCAGGATTCTCGCGAGAGCAGAGGAAAACATGCTCCCCGTGCGTCAGCACCGCTCTGACTGCCGGTGAGTCTCCTGTAAGGGTCGGTTTCGCCATGGCCAGGCTCTCGTAGATCTTGTTGTGCACCGTCATGAGCGACTGCGGCGTTGTTCCGAAGGCGCCCAGGCAGATGTCGGCATCAGCGATATGCATCGCCAGGGCCGGGGCGTCCATCCAATCGAGGAACGAGATGTTGTTCAGGCTACGGGATGCCGCGAGCGCCATCGCTCTGTCCTTGTCGGGCCCATCTCCGATCAACTCAAAGTGGATGGTCGGATCCCAGGCGAGCAAACCGGCTGCCTCAACGATGGTGCAAACACTGTGATTCGGTATATAGCTTCCGTAGTACACGACCTTGAGGCTCTCCGCAGCGCGCTGGGCGCCGCTGAGCGGATGAAAGAGCCGGCTGTCGGCGCCGGTTGGCACCAGGCGAAACCTCCTGGGATCGACGTGATGTGTTGCGCCCAACCAGGCCGCGTAATCCTGCGTATCGATGACCAGCTGATCCGGCAGACGGATGGCGAGCCATTCCAGGCTGCGCAGGAGCGACACCGTGATCCCACTGCGCTTGTCGAGCCGTCGCTCCTTGGCGATCAGATAGACCGACATAAAGACGTCCCATACCAGCGGCTTCCGATTCAGCCAGCAGAGCAAGCGCGCCAGGAATATGTCCAGTTGGCCGGGATAGCCCACCATCATGATGTCATAGGGAGCCATCCGGCGATAGTGCGCCAACAGATGGGCGTAGGCGCGCATCACGCGCGCCCAGAAAGCCGGGCGGATCCAGCCCCCGCTGGCAGTCTCTACTCGATCCTGGATACCGGTCCACAACTCTGCGTGGCATTCGATTACCTCCACGCCATTGCGCCGCAGCCCCTCGATCATGATGCGGTTGCGTGCGTAGTTGGCCCGGTATGTGCCGAAGTAGCAGACGCGCATCCATCGACCTCGACCCAGACGATCCGGCAAAGAACCTGCGGCGACTGCTGCGCCTCGCAGCTGCTGATCAGAAGTGACCTGCGTCGCGCCTGTCTCGCTCCGACTCAGCTCGGCGCGCCCGGTATACCATTTCCTCCAGCATCTTGCGGTTCATGCGCACCAGGTCAGCCACCAGACCGATCAAGCACACCTGGAATCCCACGATCGCCAGGATGGCCGCCAGGATGAGTGACTGGACGTTCCCGGCCACACCGCCGCTGCGCCAGAACAGGTAGAGGAAGCGCAGCCCCGGCAGCAGCGCCAAGAGCAGCAGCACGCCGCCGGCCGTCAGAAAGACGCGCAGCGGCCGATACATCACATAGAACCGCTGGATGGTCACCGCCGAGAGTGAGATGAAGGACGGGATGCTGCGGATCAGCCGCGACCTGCGCGTATTGGGGTTGGTGTGGATGGGGACGAAGACGACAGCCATCCGCCGCGCGCCCGCCTGGATAAGGGTCTCCAATGTGTAAGTGTAGTCGCTCAGCACCGTGAGGCGCAAGGCTGCCTCACGCGTGAAGGCACGGAAACCACTTGTCGCGTCGGGGATCGGGATGCCGGCGGCCCGCTGCACCACCGCGCTGCCGAGGCGCTGCAGCGCGCGCTTGACCGGCGTGAAGTGCTCCTGGCCGGCCACCCCGCGATCTCCCACGACGATATCGGCCTGGCCACTCAGGATCGGCGCCACCAACCGGCCAATATCCTGACCACAATACTGATTGTCCGCATCGGTGTTGACGATAATGTCCGCGCCGGCGGCCAACGCGGCTTCCAGTCCCGTAGTGAAGGCCGCTGCCAGACCCCGGTTGCGACGGTGACGAACGATGTGATGAATGCCCAAGGCGTGCGCCACTTCCGTCGTGCGATCACTGCTCCCGTCGTCCACGATCAGGCACTCGATCTGGTCCACCCCGGGCAGCGACCGCGGCAGGTCAGCAAAGGTCAGGGGCAGGGTGCCTTCCTCGTTATAGCAAGGGATCTGAATGATTAGTTTCACGGCCGGCCGAAGTTTCGGGCAGATAGTCGGATGCTGCGCTCGATTGAGGACTGGATTATAGCATCCGGGGGACGCCTGGGCAAACAACATCGGGAACGGGCAAGCATCGCCGGAGGATGCCCTTTGAGTTCCAGATTGCCCGATGGTATGATGCAGTCACTATGCGGTCACTCCAGGGTCTAGCGATCGTAACCTCCGAATCTCGGAGGCGCTTCTCGTGGTCGCGCACCACCTACGCGCTGTTTTTCGTGGTTCTGGCCGGTCTTGTCCTCAGACTCAGGCAATATGCGGCCCAACGCTCCCTCTGGCTGGATGAAGCGATGCTGGCGCGCAACATCATCGAACGACCGTGGGGGCAGTTGGCGCAGCCTCTCGACTACGATCAGGGTGCGCCGCTGGGTTTTCTGTATCTTCAGAAGCTGCTGACCGCCGTTCTGGGCAATCAGGAGGCCGTTCTGCGACTATTGCCGCTGCTTGCGGGATGCCTCGCACTCTATCTCATGTTCAGCTTGGCGAGTTATTGCATCCCGGGGCCTTCCCGTTTCATCGCACTTGCACTGTTCGCCGTGGGTGACTACCTGGTTTACTACAGCACGGAGCACAAGCAGTATTCCAGTGACGTGCTGGTG
>CAYRFV010000296.1:0-6806 GCA_964423545.1 uncultured Anaerolineales bacterium
CACTTCGCCCAGGTTGTGCGGCGGGATGTTCGTCGCCATGCCGACCGCAATGCCGCTGTTGCCGTTGAGGAGCAGGTTGGGCAGGAGGCCGGGAAGCACGGCCGGCTCCTGGAGGCTGCCGTCGAAGTTGTCGGTCCAGTCGACCGTCTCTTTTTCGATGTCGGCCAGCATCGCCTCGGCGACGCGCGCCAGCCGCGCTTCGGTGTACCGCATCGCCGCGGGTGCATCGCCGTCCACCGAGCCGAAGTTGCCCTGGCCGTCAACCAGCGGATAGCGCAGGCTAAACTCCTGCGCCATGCGCGCCATCGCGTCGTAGACCGCGGAGTCGCCGTGGGGATGATACTTGCCGAGCACCTCGCCGACGATGCGCGCGGACTTCTTGTAGGCGGTGCCGGGCCGCAACCCCATATCGTGCATGGCATAGAGGATGCGACGCTGCACCGGCTTCAGGCCATCGCGTGCGTCGGGCAGCGCACGAGCCACGATGACGCTCATGGCGTAGTCGAGATACGACCCGCGCATTTCCTCATCGATGCTGATCGGGCGCACAACTCCGTACGGGGTCGGCCCCAGTTCGATTTCGTTGTTCATGCAGGTTCCTCACGCAGACATTACCGCTGCATTATATCCCAAGATGGCGCTTTCGGCCATTTAGCGTGTGACGTTCGTGGCGTTTTGGCGCTCCGCCCGCTGCGGGCGTATAATGAATGACTGGTCTTTCGAGGCCGAACACCTGAGGATCCCGTTCATCATGTCAACCACCCTGACCCTCTCCCAGCGCGTGCGCGCTAGCTTCGAGGGCGGCGACTATCATAGAGTCCTGGCGCTGGCGTTGCCTGCCGTCGGTGAGCAGATGCTCAACATGACGGTGGGACTGGCCGACACCTTCATGGTTGGGCACCTGGGCGCCGCAGCCGTGGCTGCTGTGGGCCTCTCGAACCAGGCCGTGATGCTCGTCACGACTTTCTTTGCGGCCGTTGCGACGGGCGTCACCGCACTGGTCGCCCGCCATATCGGAGCACAGGAACGAGGGCATGCCAACACGATTATGCACCAGGGCTATCTGTTGGGCGCGCTCTTTGGCTCACTGACCCTGGTCTTTGGCTTGACGTTGAGCCTGCCGACCATGCGTGTGCTCCAGGCGCCAGCGGATGTCGTGGGTCCGGGCGCCCTCTATCTGAGCATCGTTTCGCTGACCTTTCCGTTGGCTGCATGCTTGTTCATCGGCAACGCGTCGCTGCGCGGCTCCGGCGATACGCGCACGCCGATGCTCGTGATGTTGGCCGTCAACGGGGTCAACATCGGCGTGGCCTACGCAGCGATCTACGGCCTGGGGCCGGTTCCGGCGTTAGGCGTCACCGGGTCAGCCATCGGCGCGGCGACTGCGCGCGGCGCCGGCGGTCTGATCGTGACCCTGATCCTGCTGCGCGGGCGTAGCGGACTGCATCTGCGCCTGGGCCGGTTGCGCCCCGATATCGAGCAGCTCAAGCGCATCGCCAACATCGGCCTGCCTGCCGGCGCCGAACAGCTGCTCATGCGGGGTGCGCAAACCGCGTTCGCTGCCACCGTGGCGTCGCTGGGCACGCTGGCCTACGCAGCGCATCAGATCGCACTGCAGGCCGAGTCGATCTCCTATATGCCGGGCTTCGGCTTTGCGGTCGCCGCGACGACCCTCGTCGGCCAGGGACTCGGCGCGCGCGATCCCACGCGCGCTCGCGCCGACGGCAGGCTGTCGCAATGGATGGCCGTCGCGGTCATGTCGTGCATGGGGGTGATTTTCTTCCTGTTCCCGGCACAGATCATCGGTGTCTTCATCGACGATCCGGCCGTGATCCAATTGGGCATCTGGCCATTGCGACTGGTGGCATTCTCGCAGCCGATGCTGGCAACGATGATGGTGCTCGGCGGGGCGCTGCGCGGCGCAGGCGACACCCGGACGACCCTGTTCATCACCGCGGGTGGGCTGTGGTTGGTGCGTCTGCCGTTGGCGCTGCTGCTGGCCCCGCGTTTCGGCCTGATCGGCGCGTGGATCGCCATGAGCGTCGATCTGAATGTGCGCGGCACGCTGGCCTGGCTGCGTTTTCGCGGCGATCGCTGGACAAAACTCAAGGTCTGACATGAATCTATCCCTCGGCATTGATACGGGCGGCACCTACACCGATGCCGTCCTCGTGGACCACGCAACGGGCGAGGTGCTGGCGGGCGCCAAGGCGCTCACCACGCGCCACAATCTCGCGCTGGGCATCAGCGCGGCCATCCAGGCCGTCTTTGCGAGCCCATCGGCCCTGGCCGCAGCACTCAAGCCGGCTGACGTCATTTTGGTCGCGCTCTCCACCACGCTGGCGACCAACACCCTGGCCGAAGGCCACCGCAGCGCCGTCTGCCTGATCCTCATCGGTTACGAGCGCGAGCTGATGGCCCAGTGGGGCTTCGATCGCCAACTGGCAACCGACGATGTGGTCTACGTGACCGGGGGCCACGACGAGCGCGGCAGCCCGGCGGCGGCGCTGGATGAAGCAGCCGCACGCGCGGCGATTCTGGCCCGCAAGGAGATCGTCGAGGCGTTCGCCATCTCCGGCTACTTCAGCGTTCGCAATCCCGCCCATGAGCTGCGCGTGCGGGCGCTCGTTGAGGAGCTGACCGGGTTGCCGGTCACCTGCGGCCATGAGCTGACCAGCAAGCTCAATGCGGTGCGCCGCGCCACCACGGTCGCGCTCAACGCCCACTTGATCCTGCCACTGCGCGAGCTGATCGCCTCGGTGCGCAGGACGCTGGACGCCTGGGCCATCGCGGCGCCGCTGATGGTGGTCAAGGGTGACGGTTCACTGATGCGCGCCGAGTGGGCCATGCAGCGGCCCATCGAGACGATCCTCTCCGGCCCGGCCGCCAGCGCGGTCGGTGCGTGGCGTCTGGCCGGTCGCCGCGATGTGTGGGCCGTGGATGTGGGCGGGACGACAACCGACATCGCGCGGCTGGTTGATGGCGCCCCGATCCTGAATCCCGAAGGCGCCAATGTCGGCGGCTGGCAGACGATGGTCGAAGCGGTCGATGTTCACACGACCGGGTTGGGCGGCGATAGCTATGTGCGTCTGGATGAGGCGCAAGAGCTGCTGATCGGCCCGCAGCGCGTCGTTCCGCTCTCGCTCCTGGCGATCGAATGGCCCGAGGTGGTCGCGGAGCTGCGCCGGGAGCTTGCCATCCCGCCGGCCAAGCGCCCGCCCGGCGTGGGCGCCTTTGCGGTGGCCGGCCGGCCGGCCGCCGCGCGCCTGGCGGAAGCAGACGAAGAGACGCTGCGCAGTGTCGCCGAAGGCCCCCTGGCGCTGGCCGCGCTCTCCGAACAGCGCCGCGCTGGCGCGCTCGCGCGGCGACAGATCGAGGGGCTGGAAGCGCGTGGGTTGGTCCGCCGCTCCGCGTTCACACCGACCGACGCACTGCACGTGCTGGGGCGGTATGCGGCGTGGAATGGGGAGGCGGCGCGCCTGGGCGCCGAGCTGCTGGCGGCGCAGGCCGGGCTGACCGTCCAGAATCTCTGCGAGCAAGTGGTGGCCGGGGTGGCGCACAAGGCCGCCACAGAGATCGTCCGCAAGGCGCTGGAAGATGAGGTCGGCCGCACGCCGTGGCACCAGGAGCCGGGCACGCGCGCTTTTCTGCGGCTGGCGATGGATGGCGCCGGCGCTGAGCTGGGGTGCGCGTTGACGCTGAAGCGGCCGCTGGTCGCGATCGGTGCACCGGTCGCGGCCTACATGCCGGAGACGGCCCGGCGGCTGAACACCGAACTGGTCATTCCAAAGCATGCCGGGGTGGCGAACGCGGTCGGCGCCGTGTCAGGCAGCGTGGTGGTGCGCCAGCGCGTGCTCATCAATCCTCTGCCCGATGAAGAGGTGCTGCGCGCCCATCTGCCGGGCGGTCCGCTCGACTTCGCCAAGGTGGAGGAAGCAGTCGCCTACGCGCACGAGACGGTGCCAGCGATGCTGGAGGCTCAAGCGCGCGCCGCCGGCGCCGAGCAGGTCGCGGTCCATGTGACCCGGCAGGATCAGTGGGCGCCGACGCGCGGCGGGGGCCTGGATCTCCTCTACCTGGGGACGGAGCTGAGCTTTTCGGCGGCCGGCCGGCCGCGGGCGGCGCGCTGACGGTTGCGGCCCGCTGACGGTTGCGGCCCGGCGCTGCGAGCGGCGGCCTGCTGCCCAGCGACGAACACGCGCCGAGCGGGCGAGATGCGCCACCTCGCCCGCTCGATGCCGTCCAGTACAATGCGCTATTGTCCGAGTTTGGTTTTGAGCCAGCTTCTGAGGCTGGTAACCGAGAACTGGTCGCTCTCGAGCTCCTTAAGTTGTTTCGTGTCAGGAGTGTCTGCGGTCAGGCTGAAGGCGGCCAGGATGTCCGCCGTCGGCACATTGTAGGCCTTCGAGACATCGGCCAATGTCATCCAGCCCTTGATCTCATCCGGGTTGGCCCCTGTCGGCGCCACTTTCTCACCGGTTGCCGACAGCTTGCCCGACACGGACCAGTTGCCCGTGGCCTTGGCCGCACCGATCACCCCGAAGAAAAGCACGAGCACCAACACGCCGTAGAGATATGGATTGACTCTCATCAGTTTGTCTCCTTGTCTGGCAGCGGAGCCAGGGTCAGACGCCCGAGCCCGCCGCTCGAACTGCGGTTTCCCAACTACTTTCCGAACACCGGCGCGCCCAGCTTCAGCTCCAACGCTCCCTCGCGCGGGCATTCATCGACGCACTCCAGGCAGCCCACGCAATCTGCGCTCTTGATTGTGGTGGCCGTGTGGACCGGCAGTCCCATCGGACAGGCCTTGGTGCAGATGGCGCACGCCTTGCACGCTTCCGACTCGCGCTTGAGGTAGATCGGGCTCAGCTTCGCCACTAGCCCGGTCGCGGCGCCGAGCGGGCAGGCGTAGCGGCACCAGGGGCGTTCGACGAACAGCGAGCCCACCAGCGTGACCGCCAGCACCACGGCGCCCAGCCCGAAGCTCAGCTCCGCTAGATTCCACAAGGCGGCCCACGGATCGACATCCCGGAAGACCATGAAGCCGTAGTACGCCGCGCCGAGGACTGCCCAGGCCAGCACCACGTACTTGAGGATCACAGCCAGCGGTTGCCCCTTGGTCTTGAGGCTCTTGACAGCTCTGCGGATGGCGGGGACTTTCTTCTGGACGAAGGCGCTGAAGGTTGAGACCATGTCCTGAATGAATCCGAGCGGGCATAACCAGCCACAGAAGGCGTTGCGGGCCAACAGTGCCGTCACCAGCGTTGCGATCAGCACCACCATGTTGGAGAGATGGGTGTGCGGCACCGTGCCGCCGCCGGTGGTGACGAACTTGTAAAGCGTTTCGAATCCGCCGAACGGGCAGTAGGCTTCCCACGAGGCGGTGACGACGGCGCCTGTCTCGCCCACCAGCGTATGGCGGACGGCGATGCCGAGAATGAACGCAAACACGGCGAACTGCGTAAGCCGGCGGAAGGTGTGGTGGGATGCGAGCGCCGACACGCCTCGTTTGCGAGGCTTCACTGCCCCCTTCGGGGTTCCCTTCGTGCTTTGGGGATGAACCAGAGCAGTCATGCGATGATCCTCCTGAGAGATTGCGATCGGTTCCAGCGTACAGTGCGCAGCATAGCAACAGGCTGCGAGGGAATGATGTGCGACTTGTGAAGATGTTATGAAACCGCAGAGGAGGATCGAGGACCGATGGCGCGGGCGCAGCCTCATGCTCCCCAAGCGCGCCAGGAGCCCGGCTGTCGCCGGGCTCCTGGCCGAGCATCCGTCTACATCAATTGCAGGCTTCGAATGCTGGGAGATGGGCGTTGAGCGAAGCCGCTTGCAGGTTCGCAAACACCCGCAGTAGGTCGGCCTTCTCGGTGACCTTCATCAGCTCATCGTATAGAGCAGCGTCGGCGATCTCGGCGTCGACGCCCACCTGGCAGGCGTCGGCGACAGCCTCGAAGTCCGGCGGATTGGCCAGTCCGGGATTGGCCGGCACGGCCAGACCGTACTTCGTGAAGAGGCGGCCCAAGGCGTTGACATGCTGCTGCTCGGAACGGGCGATCTGGGTGAACGGATAACCGGCGCCGAGCTGGGTTATGGCCGCCTGATAGGTGTTCAGTGCGCCGTATTCCTCATAGATAGCGCGATTTAGCGCCTCGATCTCAGCCTGCTCAAGCGGTTGGGCCGCCTGGATTCCGCTGCGGCTTCCCGGCGCCCAGCCGCTGCCGGGACCCCCGCGGCGATCCAGCTCCGTCGCTCCCGCCACTCCCACCGCAGCGATCACCATTCCCGCAAGCACGAGCGCTGCCGCGCCCCACCGGATCAGTCTAGTCTTCATGGTCGGTTCCTTTCATCTCTGTCATCTGGCGTCTGATGGTGGATCCGGTTTCAGCCCGGATCAACTTGTCGACGCCTGCATCATACCGCGATGGAGTGAAGGCTTTGTGAAGGGGCTGTGCGCGATCGGTGAAGCCAGTTTGACATCTGGCGCACTCTCCGCCAATATTATGATGATCGGAAGTGAATCAAACGGGGGCGGTGGGGTATGCGTGTACGCTTCTATGCCACATTGCGCGACCTGGTCGGCGTAAGCGCCGCTGATCTGTCGGTCGCGGTAGGGATGGACGTTCGGCACGCGCTCGATCGGCTAACGGCGGACTATCCTCCGCTCCACGACAAGCTGTGGGACGCAGAGGGCGCGTGGACGGGCTTCGTGACCGTGCTCCTCAACGGCCGCTCCGTCGAGTACCTGCAGGGACTTGCCACGCCCCTCGCCGACGGCGACACGCTCAGCCTGTTTCCCCCGGTCG
>CAYRFV010000297.1:0-6772 GCA_964423545.1 uncultured Anaerolineales bacterium
CTTTGGGCTGTGCCCCCGCCGGGACGTGCAGATGCACATCATGCTGCTCAAAGTACGCGGTGGTCACCCCGTACTGCCCGGCTTTGGAGCGGACATAGCTGAACGCGGCGCGAGCGCTTTCCTGCATCACCTCACCCAGCTGGCCGGTGAGAGTCAGGGTGCCCTTGCCATCCATCAGAGAGACTTCGACCTGCATCACGTCGCCGCCGGCCTCGGTCCATGCCAGACCGTTGGCTACGCCCACCTCGTCGGATTCGTTGGCCAGCCATTCGCTGTACTGTGGCGGTCCGAGCAGCTTTTCCAGCATGGATGGGGTGATCCGCCGCGGCGCAGGCTTTCCCTCAGCCACGCGACGGGCCACCTTGCGGCACACATTGGCGATGGCGCGTTCGAAGTTGCGCACGCCGGCTTCATAGGTGTACTCGCGAATGATGGTGCGGAGCGCCGCCGTGGAGAGCTGCACCTGCTGCGGCTTCAGTCCGTGGGCCTCAAGCTGGCGCGGAATCAGAAACTGGCGTGCGATCGCCAGCTTCTCTTCATCCACGTAGCCGGGAAACTCGATGACCTCCATCCGGTCGCGCAGCGCGGGCGGGATCGGATCGAGGATGTTCGCCGTGGTAATGAACATGACCTTCGAGAGGTCGTAGGGCACCTCGAGATAGTGATCGCTGAACGCGTGGTTCTGCTCGGGATCCAGCACTTCGAGCAGAGCCGAAGCCGGATCGCCGCGAAAATCCATCCCCAATTTGTCGATCTCATCCAGCATGAAGAGCGGGTTGACCGACCCGGCGTTGTGCATCGTCTGAATGATGCGCCCTGGCATCGAGCCGAT
The DNA here is from genome assembly GCA_964423545.1 of uncultured Anaerolineales bacterium. Classification (GTDB taxonomy): domain Bacteria; phylum Chloroflexota; class Anaerolineae; order CG2-30-64-16; family CG2-30-64-16; genus JALOOE01. Next base: position 833 of record CAYRFV010000297.1, read on the forward strand.
ATAGGTGCGGCGATGCCCGCGTATCTCCGCCTCATCACGTACGCCGCCCAGGCTGACGCGCACGAACTTGCGGCCCAACGCCTCGGCAATGGACTTGCCCAGGCTGGTCTTGCCGGTGCCGGGCGGGCCCACGAAGCACAGAATCGGGCTTTTCATCTTCTCGCGCGCCAGCTTGCGCACGGCGATATGTTCCAGGATGCGTTCTTTGGCTTTCGGCAGCCCGTAGTGGTTCTTGTCGAGGATCTCCTCGGCGCGCGCGATGTCGAGATTGTCCTCGGTCGCTGACTTCCACGGCAGACCGACCAGCACGTCGATGTAGTTGCGGACGACCGTGCTTTCCGGCGACATCGGCGGCATGGCTGCCAGCTTGTCGATCTCCTTCTCGGCTTTTCTGCGGGTCTCCTCCGGCATGCCGCTGGCGATCACCTTCTCGCGCAACTCGCGCACGTCGCGCTGAGTTTCGTCCTCCTCGCCCAGCTCAGTCTGAATGGCGCGCAGCTGCTCACGCAGGTAGTACTCGCGCTGCGATTTGTCCAGCTCCTGCTGCACCTGGTTCTGGATACGGTCTTCCAGCTCGAGGACGTCGAGCTCCTGGCCCAGCATGATGCTCAGCCGCTGCAGGCGGACGTTGGCGTCGAGGGTCTCCAACAGCTCCTGGCGCTGCTCCAGGTCGAGTTCGAGCACGTGGCCCAACAGATCGGCCAGGGCGCCTGGCTCTTTCTCGTTCATGGCTGCGACGTAGGAATCTTCGGGCAGGTTGGGGTTGAGACTGACGGCCTTCTCGAATAGAGCCAGCACCGCGCGCATCAGCGCCTCGCTGGCCATGTCATGCCGTTCGTCTTCGTAGAGGGGCACCCCGCGCACACGCAGATAAGGCTCGGTCTCCACAATCTCAATGATGCGCACGCGCTCGATGCCCTGGACGAGCACGGTGGTGCTGCCGTCGGGCATGCGCAAGACGCGGCCGATCTCCACGGCCGTGCCGATCGTGTAGAGGTCCGAGATATCCGGGTCTTCCACTTCCGGGTTGCGTTGCGCGACGACGAGCAACGGCCCCCGCATCGCCTCCGCAGCTTCTACGGCGCGCACGGAACGGTCGCGGCCCAAGAAGAGGGGCGTGACCAGGTTGGGAAAGACAATCGTATCGGGCGAAGGAAGCACCGGATACTCGTTGCCCTCCAGGCCCTCGATGTCGTGGCTGCGCGGCCGCCGCGCATCGCTCCGTCGCGCGCCGCGGCTGCGAGCAAGCAGGCTGAGCAACGCCCAATTACTGCCGAACTCGGACATCAGATCCGACTTCAGATCAGTCAAGTTGCCTCCGATTGCAGTTTGCCAGTCACTGACCCGACTCGTCAGGTATAGGATCGTGGACGCCAGGGCGGCAATCTATAGGATCGACGCCCTGGCGACGCGCGCCAGGCCGCGGCTTTCCATCGTCCGCTGCCGCCTTCAGCCTCTCGCTTCGTCATCGTCCGGCGCCTGCCGTCCGGGCGTCTCATCGTGGAAAACCCAGTCGTCGGGCGCAAAGGCCTCAGGATGCCGCATGGCCCAAGCCCGACGCGCCTGCGCCACGACGAAGATCGATCCAGTGACGCAAGTGAGGTCGTCCGGCGCGGCCCAGGCGACGACAGCCTCCAGCGCGGCGTCAAGGGTGTCGCAGATGTCGACCGTTTCGTTCGGAGCGATCTCGTGCACCGCCTTAGCGAGCTGCGCCGGATCGGTCTGGCGCGGGTGGCCGCTGCGGGTGACGATCACTCGCGTTGGCGCGGTGTAGCTTCCGGCCACATCGCGCGACAGCAGCACCTTGAGGATCCCAGGAATGTCCTTGTCGGCGGACGCGCCGAAGACCAGCGCCAGCCGTCTTCCCGGCGCTTGAGGGAAGAATTCGGCGATGGTGGATCGCAGTCTGTGTGCTGAGTCGGTGTTGTGCGCCGAGTCCACTACGAGCGCCGGCTGCCGGCTGAGCAATTCGAAGCGGCCTGGCCAGCGGGTGGCCGCTAATCCGCTGCGCAGGGTGCTGTCGCTGATCGCAATCCCCTGGCGTCGCAGCTCGGACAGCAGCGCGACCGCAACCATCGTGTTGATGATCTGGTGATCTCCGAGCAGCGGCGAACGCAGATCGGCCAGGGTCATGCCATCTGCGACGTGGTGCAACGTCAGCGTCTGGCCGCTCAAATCGGCCGCCTGGCGCGCAGCGGTCCAGTCGACGCCAGCGCGGATCAACGGGGCGCCGCGCTCGGTGCTTGTCCGCTCGATGATGGCCAGCGCCTCCGGCGCCTGGGGCGCGCTCACGACAGGTACGCCGGCCTTGATGATGCCGGCCTTCTCCGCGGCAATCTCCGGCAACGTGCGCCCAAGCAGCTCCACATGGTCATAACTCAGGGAGGTGATGGCGCAGACGGCCGGCACGACGACATTGGTGGCGTCAAGTCGGCCGCCCAATCCGGTTTCGAGCACAGCCCAATCGACATGCTCTTCGGCAAAGTAGGTGAATGCCAGGGCTGTCATGATCTCGAACGCAGTGAGTCCCTTAGTGGCCTCGATGGCCGGACGCGCGCGGTCGAGTTGGTCGACCAGCGCAGCTTTGGGCATCAGGTTGCCGTCGAGCCGGATGCGTTCGCGCCAGGTATGGAGGTGCGGCGATGTGTATAAGCCGGTGCGGAAGCCAGCGGCGCGCAGCACCGACTCGATCATGGCAGAGGTGGAGCCTTTGCCCTTGGTGCCGGCGATGTGCACACTGCGGAACCGATCCTGGGGCCGGCCCAGCCACTCCAACAGCTCACGCATGCGGTTCAGGTTAAGAGTCTCAGCGTTGTAACCATACCGAACCGGCTTCTCGTAGTTGACGTAACTAAAGATGTAGTCCAGGGCGTCCTGGTAACGGCCCATCTTGGCTCCGCACTGCCTGGGATATGCTGCGCGCGTCCATCGACAGCGGACCACTGCGGGCCCGTGCAGCATGGATCATGCGCGCCCTCTTCCGCTCATTCTAGCGCAAAGGGGGTCAAAACACAAAGACACCGGCATTCGCCGGGCATTCGCCGACTGCGTCGGATGCGCGACTGGAAACAAACGGCGCTGCCGTTCCCTGCGAAGCGCTTGGTGTCTGTGCAGGCCTATGGTACAATCTCGCTCTAAATGGAGCACAGTTTGCGCAAGCATTGTTGGGTCCTCCTGGCTTACGTCGTTCTGAGCCTGGCGCTCACCTGGCCCCTGGCAGCGCACTTCGCCACGCACGTGCCCGGCGACGGCATCGACGATCCTTCTTTGGCGTGGAACCTGTGGTGGCTCAAGCACGCGCTCGTTGACCAGCCACAGAATCCATTCCTGGTGGATTGGCAATTCTGGCCGGTCGGCATCAACCTTGCTTTCTATACGCTGACGTTGCTGAACGGCATCCTGGGCATCCCGCTCCAGCTCGTTTTCGGCGTCATTCCGGCGTACAACCTGCTCCTGCTCTCCTCATTGGTCCTCAGCGGCTTCGGCGCGTATCTGCTGTGTCTGAGTTTCGTGGGCGGAGATCGAAGGGCGGAGGCTGCCGGATCGATGGCCGCTGTCACTCGGCTGTCGTCCACCGTTGGCTCGTTTGTCGGCGGCGCGCTCTATGCGTTCGCATCGGCCAAGCTGTTCTATGCAGCGCTGGGCCAGGGCAACATTGCCAGCTCGCAGTGGATTCCGTTCGCCATGCTGTACGTCGTGCGGACGGCGCGATCCGAGGGTCGCCTGCGCGACGCGGCTCTCGCCGCCCTGTTCAGCGTGCTCCAGGCCTACGCTGAGATCACCTACGCGTCATTCCTGGCGATCTTTGCCGGGTTGGTGCTGCTGTTTCGGATCGCGGAACTCGGCATGCGCTCTTGGCGGCGCAGGCGAGGCGGTTCGATCGACGGCGAGACATCCCGGGTGATGCCTCCGGCGTCACACGGCAAGCTCCAGACGTTGCGCTCCCTGCCTCACTCGATGATCGCGCGCTTGGCGCTCGTGGCCGCGTTGGGCGCCATCGGCATTGCGCCGATCCTTGCCACCATGTGGCCCGATCTGCAAGCCGAGGGCGACTTCTTCACATCGGGCGGAGGCTTCGCCGATCTCTTCTCGGCCGATCTGGCAGGCTATGCGTTGCCGACGGAACTGCACCCCGTCTTCGGCGGATTGGTTCGCAGGGCGGCGAACGATTCGGCACTGCGGTCTGACGGCAGCCAGTTTCCAGTCAACAAGGGCCAGCAGATCTACGTCGGCTACGTGGCGCTCGCGTTCGCAGCGGCCGGAGTGTGGAGCGGCCGTCGAAGATCGGCCACATGGTTCTGGGCCCTATCGGTGCTTGTGTTCTTTTGCCTGACGCTAGGTCCCAGTCTGCGCGTGGCCGGCTACGATCTCCGGATCTCCCTGCCTTTTGATCTGATCGCACAGCTCCCGTTCTTCAAGGGCAACCGCTATCCCAGTCGCTACTCGGTCATGCTGCTTGTCAGCCTTGCACCGCTGGTGGCATTGGGAGGTCAGCGGATTGCAGCGCGCGCGTTGCGGATCAGGGTGCAGCAGCCAGGCGACTGCCGCGCCTCACCCGGCGCGTCTCACCCGGCGCGCCTCCCTGTCGCGTTGACGGGCTGCGTTCTCGCCTTCCTCCTTTTGTTTGAGCATCTATCCGCGCCGTTGCCTCTCTCCGATCTGCGCGTGCCGGCCTTGTATGAGCGGATCATGTCAGATGCGGGGGACTTCGCCGTGCTCGAGCTGCCGCCGGGTTGGCGGAATGGTGCGCGCGTGGCCGGCAAACAAGACACTGTCATCATGCGGCAGCTATGGAACCAAACGAGCCACGGCAAACGATTGCTAGGTGGCAACACCTCGCGCAACCCGGAATTCAAGTTCCAGTTTTTCAGCGAGGATCCGACCCTGGCGCTGCTGATTGCGCTCACCAATGCCGCTGACGTGCCTCAACACGGGGCGCTACGCGCCGCGCTGACCGCAGAGCCCATCACACCCGCGGAGGTGAGCCGGGCGCGCGCCTGGGCTGCTACATGGGGCATCCGCTATGTCATGGTGCATCGCGACGCATTGCCAGCGGCAACCGAAGATGCGCTGCGCCAGCTTCTGCCCGTGACTCTGGTGGGCGAGAGCGACGCATTGGCCCTGTATCGACTGCCGGACGATCTGACGCCGCCCCTGCATTTCCCGGTCGGGACCGGCGCCGGCCGCATGGTGTTGGCTGAGGGCTGGAGCCCGCCTGAAACGGGCGCCGAAGTCTACGCTCAAAGGCCTGAGGCGCGGCTGCTGCTGCCATTGGGCCCGCAGGCGCGGCAGTTGCAGTTCGACATGGGGTCGTTGGCGCCCAACCAGTCCGTGACGCTGCTCGTCGACGGCCGCCCAGTGGCCACGCAGCCGCTGGCGCAAGAGCGTCGCCGACTCAGCTTCGATCTGCCCCCCGATCCGGCCAGGCCGCCGCTCAGCGATGTGCGGCTGCAATTTGCTACATTGGCTCCCATTGCCGAAGCCGCACGGCACGCTCAGCCCGCAGCGTCGACAAGCATCCCGGGCCTTTCCTCGCTGATGGTGCGGAGCGCCGGTCAGGAGGCTGGCGACTTCGCCCGCATCTACCTCGATGGCGTCGATCGCTCGCCCAACCGCCGGGGATATAACCTGGTGGCGCTGAGTCCGATCGATGGGCGACTGCTCGATGCGGCGCCGTTTGACACCCACGGTGATCCCACTGCGTCGGCGCGACTGGCGACGTGGGTGCGCGGGCTGCCGCCGTGCGCCATCGTGGCCGGTGCAGTGCGGGATGAGGCGTCGATGCGCCTGGGCCAGGATGCCGTGGATGCACTGCGCTCGCTCGGCGTCGCCTCCGATCTGCGAGACCACTTCCGCTGGGGACATGCCTTCATCGGGTCGGTGGGGGCGGCTCCCGGTTCGGCCAGAGAGGTGATCAGCGGCCTGCGCGCGGTGCAGATC
>CAYRFV010000298.1:0-6752 GCA_964423545.1 uncultured Anaerolineales bacterium
CTCAATGCGCTGATTGCGGAGGAGATTGGGGAAGACAAAGCCATGTTCACCCCGCGGGAAAAAGTTCCACAGAAGTGAGTTCGAGAGCATTGCTTTGGCCCCACGGGCAGCGCGTTCAACGGCCAGGCCAAGGAGGTCCAGCTCGCGATTGCCGACGCCGCCGCGAGCGTGGATCACCGGGTCGAACCGGAGCACGCCCTTCGCATTGCGATGACGCTGAAGACCTTTAGGGTCTCGCAGACCCTGAAGGTCTGGCCGCGGAAGCGCCGTACTGAATCTGACGTGTACGGCAAGAAGGAGCAATGTCCATGAATACGAACCCGGCTCGCTCCGCGTCGCGCGGTAATCTGGTCCCCGACCTGATTGCGGGCCTGACCACCGGCGTCGCCAACATTCCCGATGCCATGGCCTCGGCCATCTTGGCCGGCATCAATCCCCTCCAGGGGCTGTACGCGGTCATGATCGGCACGCCGTTGGGCGCCCTCTTCGGCAGCTCGGCGTTTATGAACGTCGCCGCCACCAGCGCCCTGGCCATCACCGCGGGCTCAGCCGTGGCCGGCTACAGCGAGGATGCACGCGCCAGCGCGATTACGACCCTGGCCCTGATGACCGGCCTGGTCATGCTGATCGCCGGATTGCTCAAGCTGGGCCGGCTGCTGCGCTTCGTCTCCAATTCGGTGGTCATCGGCTTCCTCACCGGCGTCTCCATTAACGTCATCCTGTCGCAGTTGGGCGACTTCACCGGCTATTCCAGCGAATACTCCAACAAGGTGGTCAAGGCCATCGACACGCTGCTGCACCTGAACCAGATCGACCTTCAGACAACCGCTATCGGACTGCTGACGGTGGCCGTGATCCTGTTGGTGGACCGGACCAGGCTGCGCAACTTCTCCATGCTCTTCGGCATGCTGGTCGGCTCGGTCGTAGTGGTGATCCTGGGATGGATCGAGGTGCAGCTGGTGAGCGACGTAGCATCCATCCCGGACACGCTGAAACTTATTACCATCGTCCAACTGCCTGACCTGACGATCGCGCCCGCCCTCATCGCAGACGCCATCGCCCTTGCTATCATCGCACTAGTACAAGGCGCCGGGGTCAGTAAGGCCTATCCCAACCCGGACGGCAAGTATCCGGACAGCTCGCGCGATTTCGTCGGCCAGGCCGCGGCCAACATCGGCGCCGGGTTCTTCCAGGGCATGCCGATCGGCGGCTCGGTGTCTGCGACAGCCCTCAACATCAGCTCAGGCGCTAAATCGCGTTGGGCGAACGTCTTCTCGGGCCTGGTTGTGGTGGTGGCCGTGCTGGTTTTCAGCCCAGCAGTGAGCCAGGTAGCCATGCCGGCCATGGCCGCCGTGTTGATTGTGGCTGGCTTCCAGTCTATCAAATGGAACCGCATTGCTGATATCTGGGCCACCGGCTGGCCCCCGCGTATCGTGATGCTGGTCACTCTGGTGCTGACGCTGGCGATTCCGCTGCAACAGGCGGTGTTTCTCGGTGTGTTGCTGTCGATCCTCGCCTATTTCTTCGTTACGTCTACGCACGAGGTGCGTCTGACGCAGATCATTCAGAACCCGGACGGCACCGTGACTGAAGGCCCCGCGCCAGCTGAATTGCCCAGCAACGCGGTGACGGTGCTGCAAATCTATGGCAACATGACCTTCACCGGTGCAGAGACGCTCGAACAATACCTGCCCAAGGCGGGCAGCGCGACGCGGCCCGTGGTGATCCTGCGGCTGCGGGCGCAAGAGGGCATTGGGAGTTCCTTCATCACCGTCCTGGAACGCTATTCGCAACAGGTCAAGGCTGTGGGCGGCAGGCTGATGGTGGCCGGGATCAGCAAAAAGGTGAAGGGGCAACTGGATCGCACCGAGACCACCAGCGACCTCCTGGGCCCGGAGAACGTGTTCGTCGCCACGACGAATCTCGGCGCCAGCACGCGGGCCGCGCTCGCCGCTGCGCAGCGTTGGCTCGAGCAGGTCCCTGCGGCAGAGGCTCCGGCGGATGCGCCAGACGCATCGGATGCGTCTGGCGCATCATAGACGCACCCACAAGGCGGGGGTGATCCCGTACAGCGGAACTGGAGCGGCACGGCATCGACTTGCGGATTGCGCGCGACTGCGCCGCTGCGCCAGCTCTTGACAGCAACGGGCCTGACGATGTGGCTTGCCGCAGAGCGCACCTATGCTTCAATGCGCGCCGCGGCGGTGGCGTATCACGCGCAATTTGGCGCGTCGTAGAGGAATCCATGCAACTGAACCGCGAAAAGCTTCGCCGGCAGCTCAATCGTTATGTTCCGATCACGGCCTGGCTGCCCACCTACCCGCGCGATTCCCTGCGCAGCGACATCATTTCGGGCGTTACCGTCTGGGGCGTGATGGTCCCGGTGGCCATGGCGTACGCCGAGATGGCAGGCCTTCCGCCGGAGGCAGGGCTCTACACTGCCTTCGCGGCGCTGTTGGGTTACGCCATCTTCAGCACCAGCCGGCATCTTAAGGTGACAACCAGCTCCACCATGGCCGTGATGTCGGCGGCAGTCGTTGTCGGCATGGCTGCAGGGGATCCGGCCAGATACGCGGCGCTCACCGCGGCCCTCGCCCTCATTGTCGGCGTGATCTTGCTCCTCGCGGGTGTCGCCCGCCTTGGGTTCATCTCCGACTTCCTCTCCAAGTCAGTGGTCACGGGGTTCGTCTTCGGCCTGGCGCTGGTTATTGCCATCGGCCAGCTTCCCAAGCTGCTCGGGCTGCCCTCCGGCCAGGGGGACTTCTTCGAGCAATGCTACCAGCTTCTCACAAATCTGTCGCAGATCAAGCCATCCACGTTGGTCGTCGGCGTCTCCGCCCTGGTCATCATTTTCCTGGTCAAGCGGTTCTTCCCGCGCCTGCCCTCCGGACTGGTTGCCCTGGTGCTGGGCATCCTCGCCGTTTCCATCTTCAATCTCGATGAGTACGGCGTCAGCATCGTCGGCGCCATCCCGACCGGGCTGCCCACTCCCGGCCTGCCCCAGGTCTCGCTCGGTGATCTGCCCTACCTGATTACGGGCGCCCTCGGCATCGTCTTCCTGGCCGTCGGGGAATCGCTGGGAAGCGCCCGCTCTTTTGCCGCCAAGCACCGCTACGAGATCAACCCGGACCAGGAACTGATCGCCCTTGGGGCAGCCAACATCAACGCCGGCCTGTTCCAGGGCTTCACCGTCGACGCCAGCCTCTCATCCACGGCTACCGCCGATGAGGCAGGCGAACGCACGCAGCTTTCGTCGATCGTGACCGCCGTGCTGATCATCATCACCCTGCTGGTGCTGGCGCCCCTGTTCTACAATCTGCCCAACGCGGTTCTGGGCGCCATCGTGATCGCCTCTGTCATTGGGCTGATGGACGTGGCCGAGCTCAAGCGCTTCTATGGCTCAAACCGGGTCGACTTCGTGCTCGCCATGGTCGCGATGTTCGGGGTTCTGACCACCGACGTGCTGACAGGTCTGCTGATCGCCGTGTTCCTCTCCTTGCTGATCATCCTGTACCGGGCCAGCCGGCCCCACTTGGCCGTCCTGGGCGAGGTGCCGGGCCAGGTGGCGACCTACGGCGACGTCGCCCGGCACCCGGAGAACGCGCAGGTCCCCGGTCTGCTCATCGTGCGGCTCGATGCGCCGCTCTACTTCCTGAATGCCAATGTAGCGCGCGGCCAGATCCTGGGCCTTGTCACGGCCAGCCAGCCGCCGCCCAGGGCCATCCTCTTCGACCTGGGCGCCAGCGCGGATCTCGATGTCGCCAGCCTGGACATGCTGAAGAACCTGGTCCGCGAGTTGGAAGAGGCCGGCGTCGACGTGCTCCTGGCCGAGGTACGGGGCCGGGTTCGCGACCGGCTGCGGAAGGCCAACGTCATGGCGGATATCGGAGAGAATCGCATCTACCAGAGCGTCCCCGCGGCTGTGCATGATTTTGAGCAGCGGAATCGGTAGGAGGATCACGATGGACCAAGAAATAGCCTCAACTCGCGCGCGTTTGACCACGCCGCGCGCCGCCGCCGTGGCCGGCATCCTGTTTTCAGTCCTGCTCATCATCTGCCTGGTGCTCATCCGGATTTCTGTCCCCGCCGACCCGCGCGATGCGGGGGCCTGGCTTGCCGGCAGCGGGACAAACGTCACCCTGGCGCTGAACCTGCTGCCGTTCTCCGGGGTGGCGTTCCTGTGGTTCATCGGTGTGGTGCGCGACCGCCTCGGGGAGTATGAGGATCGGCTGTTCTCCACCGTGTTCCTCGGCAGTGGACTCCTGTTCCTGGCCATGCTGTTCAGCTCGGCCGCGACGGCGGGCGGCGTCATGACGGTCTACCAGACTATGCCCCAGCAAATCATCGATACCGGTCTTTATGGGTACGGCCGCGCGACCACGTACGAGCTGATGAATACCTACGCGATCAAGATGGCTGGGATCTTCATGCTTTCGAGTTGCACGCTCTTCCTGCGCCTGAAGCTCGCGCCGCGTTGGATGGTGTTTCTCGGCTATGCGCTGGCGCTGTGTCTCCTGCTGAGCATCGGCTTCATTAGCTGGATCGCGCTGGTCTTCCCCCTGTGGACGCTTCTGATCAGCGTGTACATCCTGATCCAGAATTATCGCAGGAAGGCCGCTACGGCAGTCTCGTGAACAGCCCGAAACCCTATGGCAGAGAGTAGACGCCCATGATAGCATCTCCTGCCCCTACGGGTGACGCGGCAACCCAGGAGGCGTGGCGTTACGGCCCGCCTGGCACCATGAGATGGAAAGCGAAGAACCATGAAGCGAGAACGCCTGAAGGCACGGCTCGAGAAGCTGTATGCCCGGCTGGATCGGCGACTGGGCGGCCGGCTCAGCCTGCTCGTGCGGACCGCACTGTCCTACGGCCAGGATGATGGTCCCCTCGCGGCGCGGTCCATCGCCTACTACGCCCTGTTCGCCGTGTTCCCGGCGATCCTGGCGCTCATCGTCGTCGCGAGCGCGGTGCTGGAATCGGAGGAGGTCCAGGAGTCGGTGATGGCCCTGGTGGCGCAGTACGCGCCCATCGCACTGGATGTCGTGGCGGGCAACATCGAGCAGCTTCTCGCAAAGAGCAAAACTGTTGGCCTGATCGCCCTGGTAGGCCTCATCTGGTCGGCGTCCGGGGTGGCTAGCGCCATCTTTCGGGCAGTGAACCGGGCCTGGGGCGTCCCCAGCTCCGGGCTCGTCCTGTCGGCAAGGCTGTATGGCCTGGCCATGATCTCCATCGTCGGCGCCTTTTTTCTGCTGGCCCTGTTCATGGACCCCATCGTGAGTTTGGCTCGGGCCTGGCAGGTATCGGTGTTGGGCTGGCAGCCCTCTGCCCAGCCCGGCGCCGACCGGCTGGTGAGCTGGCTGTCGGCTCTGGCGCCGGCGCTGTTTTCGGTCGGCGCCTTCGTCCTGATCTATCGCCTGATGCCGCGCGCCAGGGTCGGGTGGCGCGACGTGTGGCTGGGCGGGCTGATCGCCGGCCTGATTTGGGGAGCGGGCAAGCAGATCTTTGCCTGGTACGCGGGCAACATTGCCACGTACAACGTGATCTATGGTTCCGTGGGCGCCATTATTGCCTTTTTGCTGTGGTGCTATCTCAGCGGCCAGATCCTCTTGCTGGGCGCTGAGTTCACCGCCGAGTATAGCCGCTGGCGCCTGGCAGGCCGCCCCTTGGAAACACGGCCACTGGGCGAGTGGATGGCCGACTGGTCGCGCACAAGGCAGATCGAGGCAGGTGCATGATCTGGCGCTGACGAAGCCAGGCCCGATCGTCTGTCTTTCGATGCGCCACTGGTGTTGGCCAACGCGGCGTTCGTCCCCGAGCGCATGGTAGCCCTGATCGCCAACGCGGGCCGGGACTGAAAGTGTGCCATTTTCGATTCGGAAGCCATCAGCTCTTTCCCGGAAACGAACGTAGCCTCCTGGCAGGCTCGATGAAGGAGCAAGAAACAGAAAGGTAACGTGGCAGTGGTCCGCCTATATCTCGGATGCAGGCCACTCTACATAGTTCGCTATCTAAAGGCAGCGCTGCACGGCTCAACCCGCCGCGAGCCGCGGCGCGAGCTTGCTAAACTGGCGAGGTTGCGATACAGTCTCGTCGCGACTCGCTTAGTTTGGCCTAGCTTATCTCGGTGAGGTGCGTCATGTTCATCGACCGCGTGCGCGAGTTGGCCTTCCTGGAGCGCCGGTACGCCTCCGATCAGGCCGAGCGGGTCGTGCTCCACGGCCGCCGCGCGGGCAAGACCGAGCTGCTCCGGCGCCTCTGCGAGGGCAAACGCCACGTCTTCTACGTGGCCGACCTGGGCACCGAAGCCAGCACCCTTTCCTGGGCGAGTGCCGTTGGCGCTCGCGCCCCCTCGGCCCCGACGCCCTGGCTGAGCTCAAGCACAAGGCCGAACGCGTGCCAGGCAATCGCCATCAAGTGCTGGCGCTGTTCTCGCGCGCCGGTTTCACCGAGCCGCTGCAGACCGAAGCGGTTGGCCAGGGCGTGCTGTGGTTCGGCCCGGACGATCTGCTGGGCGCGGAGGCAAAATGAGCGAATACCAGTACTACGAATGGCAGACGATGGATCGCGCCTTGACCGCCACGGAACAGGCCGCGGTCAACAAGCTCTCCAGCCACATTGACGTCACCTCGACGCGCGCCTGGGTGGAGTACCACTGGGGTGATTTCAAACATGACCCGGTGCAGGTGCTGGCGCGCCACTTCGATGCGTTCCTCTACTACGCTAACTGGGGCTGCCAACGGCTGGCGTTCCGC
>CAYRFV010000299.1:0-6707 GCA_964423545.1 uncultured Anaerolineales bacterium
AACAGCGAGCGGCATGGCTGGCGGATGTCGTGGAGACGGTCGAGCGCTGCTTCCCCACCGATGGCGTGGACCGCGCCGCCGCGCGGCCCACGCAGTTCAGCGCGGTCGACCACGTCCAGCTCGCCATGCCGCCGGGCGGAGAGGAGCAGGCGCGCAGCTTCTATGGCGACCTCCTTGGTTTGACGGAAGTCCCCAAGCCGGTCGAACTGGCGGGTCGCGGGGGCGCGTGGTTCAGCGGCGGTGCGATCACCCTGCATCTGGGCGTCGGGCAGGAGTTTCGACCTGCCCGCAAGGCCCACCCGGCGCTCCTGGTTGAGGGCCTGGCGGAGCTGGCGGCCCGGCTGCAGCGCGGCGGCTGCGCCATCCAGCGCGACGTGCAGTTCAGCGGCTGCGAGCGCGTGCATGTCAGCGACCCGTTCGGGAACCGCATCGAGTTGTTGGAGCGAGTGGCGTGAGCGCTTGCATCTTCTGCGACATCGTAGCCGGCATCGCACCGGCCAGCATGGTCCACCGGGATGATCTTTCGTCAGCCTTCATGGACATCCAGCCCGTCAACCCTGGTCACGTCCTTGTCGTCCCGAACCGGCACGCAACTGGGCTGGCCGATCTCCCGGCCAGCGTCGGCGGCCATCTGTTCCGGGTCGGCCAGCAGGTTGCTGCGGCCGTGCGCAAGAGCGGCGTGTGCTGCGAAGGCGTCAATCTGTTCCTGGCCGACGGAGCGGCCGCAGGACAGGATGTCTTTCATGTCCATCTGCACGTAATCCCCCGCTACATGGGCGATGGCTTCGGCTTCCGCTTCGGTCCGGCGTATGGGGTGCGACCGCCGCGCCCCGAGCTGGACCGCCTGGCGGAGCAGATCAGGCATGCGCTCTGAATCGGCGGCATCCTGAGCCCGGAGGAGTGAAGATGAGCGGACGCGCGCTTCTCAGCGTCTACGACAAAACCGGCCTGGTCGAGTTTGCCTCGGGCCTGACGGGACTGGGTTTCGAGCTGGTCGCTTCCGGCGGCACGGCACGCGCGTTGAGCGCGGCGGGGCTGCCCGTCACGTCCGTCGATGGTGTCACCGGCTTCCCGGAGATCCTCGGCGGCCGTGTCAAGACGCTGCACCCGGCGATCCACGGCGGCATCCTGGCGCGCCGCACGCCGGAACACCTGGCCGAGCTGGCAGCCCACAGCATCGCACCGATCGACCTGGTGGTCTGCAATCTCTATCCGTTCGCCGCCACTGTCGCCCGGCCCGGCGTGGCGGAAGCGGAGGCGATCGAGGAGATCGACATCGGCGGCGTGGCGCTGCTGCGTGCGGCCGCGAAGAACTTCGAGTCGGTCGCCGTCCTTTGCGATCCGGCTGATTACGGCAGGGTGTTGGCCGCGCTCCGCGCGACGGCGGCCCAGGCTGAGGCTGGGGTTGAGGTGCAACCGGTTCTCCTCAGCCTTGACCCTCGCCTCAAGCGTCGGCTCGCGCTGAAGGCGTTTCGCCACACGGCAGCCTATGATGCGGCGATTGCGACCTGGCTGGCGGAAGCTGTGGGACCGGATGCTGCGCCCGCCCGGGCCGCTGCCGAAGGCGGCCAGGCGCAGTCCCCATCCCTACCCGAATGGATCATGCTCGCTGCGGAGCGCGTGCAGTCGCTGCGCTACGGTGAGAATCCGCACCAACAGGCTGCGCTCTACCGGTGGGCCGGCGCCCGTCCCGCGTTCGAGCAGCTCCAGGGCAAGGAGCTCAGCTACAATAACATCGTGGACCTCGACGCGGCCTGGGCGATGCCGCAGGAGTTTGCCGAGCCGGCGGTGGCAATCATCAAGCACACGAATCCCAGCGGACTGGCCGTGGCGGAGCGCCTGCTCGACGCGTATCGCCTGGCGTATGCGTGCGATCCGGTGTCGGCCTACGGCTCGATCATTGCCACAAATCGCGAGATCGATCTGCCCTTCGTCCAGGAGATCGGCAGCCTGTTTGTCGAGGTGCTGGCTGCACCGGGCTATACGGCGGACGCCCTGGAGTGGCTGGCCGGCCACAAGAAGAACTGCCGGGTGATGCTCGCCCGCCCGCCCGATGCCGCCGGGATGGCCCCGGCGGCGTGGGTCTATCGGTCGGTTGCGGGGGGGCTGCTGGCCCAGACGCCCGATGAACGCGGCGTGGACGAAAGCGCCTGGCAGGTCGTATCGAAGCGTCACCCCACCGAAGCGGAGCGCCGGAGCCTGGCGTTCGCCTGGCTGGCGGTGAAGCACGTGAAGTCGAACGCGATCGTCTTCGTCCAGGGCGCCGCGACCGTCGGGGTGGGCGCAGGGCAGATGAACCGGGTCGACTCAGCTTTTCTGGCCGCCAGGCGGGCCGGCGAGCGGGCCAAAGGAGCGGTGATGGCGTCGGACGCCCTCATCCCCTTCCCCGACACCGTCGAGGTGGCTGCAGCCGCAGGAGTCACCGCGTGCATCCAGCCCGGCAGCTCGCTGCGCGATGACGCAGTTCTTGCAGTCGTCGATCGCGCAGGCATGGCGATGGTCTTCACCGGCGAACGGCATTTCCGACACTGAGCGCTTGACAAACTGCTCTCTTTGCCGCATAATCTCACCAACAACGACATAGTGTCACCGCAAAGGCTGTGACGGAGGAAAGTAGGCGCGGGGATGACCCCAGAGAGACCAGGCGCTGGCTGTACCAGCCGGAGCTGCAAGCCTGGTCGGCATGAACCCCGCTGAAGTTCCCTCCCGAGCTGGACGGGGGAAACTGGATAGAGAGGGTGGAACAGAGACTGAAGATGGGAGATAGAGAATCTCTCTATCTTGATCTCTTTCTCTGGACTTCCATCTCCGGTCTCTGTCTCTCAGCAAGTAGTTCGTCCCGGGTGTCTCGCCGTTATCGAGGCTGCCGGTAAGCCCGTTGAGCCGGGCCGCCGGGTTGAGGCGCCTCCGTTGGCGCGGAGGAACCGGGGTGGTATCGCGGAGTCAGCGTGCGCGCACTTCGTCCCTGTGATGGAGTGCGCGTTTGGTTTTAATGTTTGCACGTTTGCGTGTTCGCGTATTGACACGGCAAGAGGGCGTTTGATGCTCCGCAATCACATGCGACGTCTCAACGTTCTAACGTGTCAACGATCTCGGAGGGAAAATGTACGAGGATCTGACCAAGCTGCAAACCGCTGCCCTGTCGGAGCTCACGGCTGCCGCAGATGCGGAGGCGCTGGAGGCCTGGCGCGTCAAGTACCTCAGCCGCAAGGGCGGCGCGTTAGTCGAGGCGGTGAAGAGGCTTGGCGCCCTGCCGCGCGAGGAGCGTCCGGCCTACGGGCAGGCTGCCAACGATGTGAAAGCAGTCGTTGAGGCGGCTTTCGCGGCGCGGCAGGAGGCGTTGAAAGCGGCCGCGCTGGAAACCGAGCTGACCGGCGGCGCCATCGACGTGACGCTGCCGGGCCGCGCGCCGTCGTTGGGCCATCTGCACATCACCACGCAAGCCCTGCGCCAGCTTTACGCCATCTTCGCCGAAATGGGTTTCCAGGTCTATGACGCGCCTGATGTGGAGACCGACGATTACAACTTCGGGCTGCTCAACATCCCGCCCTATCATCCGGCCCGCGATATGTGGGACACCTTCTGGGTGAGCCAGGATGCCGATCCCGCCCAGAGCCAGCGCAGTCTGCTGCTGCGCACGCACACCAGCCCGGGCCAGATTCGCGTCATGCGCGAGCGCTGTCCCGAGCCCATTCGCGTGGTCCTGCCCGGCAAGTGCTATCGCTATGAGCAGATCAGCGTGCGCTCGGAGCACCAGTTCTACCAGATGGAGGGGCTGGCGGTCGGCAAGAACATCCGTCTGACCGATCTGATCGGCACCCTCCATGAGTTCGCCCGGAAGCTCTACGGCGGCGCCGGCACGTTGCGCGTGCGCGGCAGCTATTTCCCCTTCACTGAGCCGAGCATCGAGGCCGATGTCGAGTGCGTGCTGTGTCGCGGGAAAGGCTGCGCTGTGTGCAAGTACACCGGTTGGCTGGAGGTCGCTGGCGCAGGGATGGTGCACCCGGTCGTGCTGCGCAATGGCGGCTATGACCCGGACGCCTATTCCGGATTCGCTTTTGGCTTCGGCGTCGAGCGGCCCTCGATGCTGAAGTACAGCATACACGACATCCGGTACTACTACGGCAACGATCTGCGTTTCCTGGGGCAGTTCGCATGAGGGTGAGGGATCGCGGGATGACGGACCATGGGCGACGTCGCCATCGGAAGGGCCCGCTCGTCTCCTGCTTTTCGTCAATATCACGGAGAGAGCCATGAAGGTGCCACTCAGTTGGTTGAAGGACTACGTCGATATCACGCTGCCTGTGGAGAAGCTGGCCGAGCGCATGACGCTGGCGGGGCTGGAGGTTGAATCGATCACGCACATCGGAGCGTTGTGGGAGCGCGACAAGCTCTTCGTCGGGCAGATCCTGGCAGTGACGCGACATCCGGATGCCGATCGGCTTGTGCTTGCGCGCGTCGAGTATGGCGCGCCTGAACCGCTGACTGTTGTGACGGGCGCGCCGAATCTTTATCCCTACGCCGGTCAGGATCTGGGCGGCCGCGGACCGAAGGTGGCGTTCGCCGTGGTCGGCGCGCGGTTGATCGACGGACACAGCGCCGAGCGCAGGATCGCCACGCTGAAGGCCGGTAAGATTCGCGGGATCGTTTCCCAGGGCATGGTCTGCTCCGAAAAGGAACTTGACCTGAGCGATGAACATGAAGGCATCCTGATTTTACCCGATGACGCTCCCATCGGAGCGCCGCTGGTCGACTACCTGGGCGATGACATCATGGAGTTCGACATCAAAGGTGCATTCGGCCATCTGCAATGCGTCGTCGGCATCGCGCGCGAGGCCGCTGCGCTGACGGGGCAGCCGATGCGTCGCGGTGTGCTCACGATCCTGGACCGGCAGCCGGTCACCATCGTGCCTGAGGCCGACTTCACCGGCATTGTCATTCGTGATCCCGATCTGTGCCTGCGGTATTCGGCCGCGCTGATCGAGGGGGTGAAAGTCGCACCGTCACCGATGTGGATGCAGCAGCGACTCCTGCGCGCCGGCATGCGTCCGATCAACAATGTTGTGGACATCACCAACTACGTCATGCTCGAGCTCGGGCAGCCGCTCCACGCGTTTGACTACGATCTGCTGCGTGCCCGAGCGGGTGGCCGGCCGACGATCATCATGCGCCGGGCGCATGCCGGCGAGCATCTGACGACGCTCGACGGCGTGGATCGGCTGCTCGACCCCGACATGCTGATGATCACTGACACCGCCGGCGCCATTGCCGTCGGCGGTGTGATGGGCGGCGCCAACACCGAAGTGAACGACGCTACGACTGCGATCCTGCTCGAAGCGGCCAACTTCGACTTCCTTAGCATCCGCCGCACCAGCCAGCTGCTCAAGCTCTCCAGCGAGGCGGCCGGCCGCTTCGGCAAGCGCGTCGATCCCGAGCTGACCGTGGTCGCACTGGCGCGCGCCGGTCAGCTGCTAGAGCAACTCGCCGGCGGCAAGGTGCGCCCGGTGTATGGCGATCTTTATCCCGCGCAGCCGAAGCCGAAGACGATCAACCTCGATGCGGGCTATGTCAGTCGGCTGCTGGGCGTCGATGTGCCGGTGGCTGAGATGGTGCGGATTCTGCGCGCTCTGGAGTTTGTGGTGGTCGAGCCAGCGACCGCAACGCCCGGGGAGCCCGGCCGCGCGGGAGAACCGGAAAGGGCGGCGGGTCTTCGGCTGTCTGACCCCCCGGCGCTCGCCGTGACGGTGCCCATGCATCGCCAGGATATCAACATCCCGGCCGACCTGGTGGAGGAAATCGCTCGTATCTACGGCTATGACCGCATGCCGCAGACCCTGATGCATGATGAGCTGCCACCGCAGCGGCGCAATGTCGCCCTGGAGGGTGAAGAGAAGGTGAGAGACGTGTTGGTCGGCGCGGGGCTTACGGAAATCATCACTTACACGATGGTGGACCTTGCGGATGCCGCCCGCCTCCGCGCCGACAAGGCTGCACCCGATCCAGCGGACTACGTGAAAGTGTTGAATCCGCTTGCGGCTGACCGGGCGCATCTGCGTCGCAGCCTGCTGCCGGGCCAACTCAACACGGCCCGCGCCAATCTGCGCTTCACCGATCGCGTGACGACCTTCGAGGTGGGGCGCGTCTTCTATCCGCAACCGGGCCAGATGCTCCCCGCCGAGCCGCGACGGCTTGCCGCCCTGATGGTCGGTCCGCGCGAGATGCAGGGCTGGCAGCCCCGCGATAGCAGTCCCATGGGGTTCTTCGAGCTGAAAGGCGTGGTTGAAGCGCTCCTGATGCGGCTTGAACTGAAGAACATCGCCTGGGAGCGCGGGGGACATCCGGCGACGCATCCCGGCCGCACGGCCCGGCTGCTGATCGGGGGCAAGGACGCCGGCATGGTGGGTGAGCTACATCCTGTGGTGCGGGCGGCGTTCGATCTGCCGAATGCGCCGGTCGTGATCATGGAGCTCGACCTGGATGCGGTGCTGGCGGATTGGGGCGCAGCCGAGCCGATGGCCGACATCTCGACGCAGCCTGCCGTCTACGAGGATCTGGCAGTCATCGTCGATGAGGCGACGCCCGCCGCGCAGGTGGCCGAGCTGATCCACCAATCGGGCGGCAAGCTACTTGTCGATCTGCGGCTGTTCGATGTCTACCGCGGCGGCCAGGTCGCGGCGGGCAAGAAGTCGCTGGCGTACAGCCTCACC
>CAYRFV010000300.1:0-6697 GCA_964423545.1 uncultured Anaerolineales bacterium
GATCGCCCGCACCCTGCTCAAGGATCCGCGCATCCTGATCCTGGACGACTCCACCTCCTCGGTGGACCCCGAGACCGAGGCGGAGATTCGCAGCGCACTGGAGCGCCTGATGCGCGGGCGCACGACCTTCGTCATCGCCCACCGCATTCAGAGCCTGATGAGCGCCGACAACATCCTGGTGTTGGAGAAGGGACGCATCATCCAGCACGGGACGCATGGCGAGTTGGTGGCGCAAGAGGGCTTCTACCGCAGGATCTACGACCTGCAAGCTCGCATCGAGAGCGAGCTGGAACAAGAGCTGTCGATGTCAGGGAACGGGCATCATTAGGAGACGGGAGACGGGAGTCAGAGCTCACTTCTCTGTCGCCTGATCCCTGACTCTTGTTTCTTGGAGACACCATGGCAGACAATCACGAATTCGAGGAAGAGGAATTCACCACCCAATTCAACGGCGGCACACTGCGCCGCGTGCTGGGGCTGCTGCGCCCGCACTGGAGATGGGTGTTCGGGTTCCTGGTCACCATCGCGATCACTGCGATTCTCGACTCCATCTTCACCCTGCTGTCGAAGCGCATGGTGGATGAGGCGATCATCCCGGGAGACACGGTCGTGCTCTATCAGACAGTCGGGCTCTACGCCGTGCTGGTGCTGATCCAGGCCGGTCTGGTGCTCGGCTTCATCTTCATGGCCGGCATCCTCGGCGAGCGCGTCCAGTATGATCTGCGCAAGACGCTGTTCAATCACCTGCAGGAGCTGTCGTTCTCCTACTTTGGCCGGACGCCCGTGGGCTGGATCATGTCGCGCGTCACCTCCGACTCGGAGCGCATCGCGCAACTGGTGACGTGGGGGATGCTGGACGTCGTCTGGGCCATCATCAGCGTCACCAGCTCGATGTTCTTCATGATGCTGATCAACTGGCGGCTGGCGCTGATCGTGCTGGCGCTGATCCCAATCCTGCTGGTCATCGCTGTATGGTTCAAGACGCGTATCCTGCTGCAGTATCGCAACGTACGCAAGCTGAACTCGAAGCTGACCGGCGAGTACAACCAGAACATAACCGGCGTGCGCGTGGTGAAGGCGCTTGGCCGCGAGCAGGCGAACCTGGACGACTTCAGCGTGCTGGCCAGCGACATGTACCGGGCATCGTACCGCGCCGCCTGGCTGTCGGCGCTCTTCTTGCCCGCAGTGCAGATCCTCTCGGCGGTGGCGGTCGGCAGCATCGCATTCTACGGCGGGATCCAGGTGGAGCTCGGCGCCTTGACCATCGGCGGCATCCAGGCGTTCATCTCGTATGTCACCTTCATGCTGTGGCCGATCCAGGACCTGGCGCGCGTGTACGCCGACATGCAGCACGCCATTGCCTCGGCGGAGCGCAGCTTCTCGCTGGTAGACGCGAAGCCCGAAATCGCCGACCGGCCGGGCGCCGTCGATCCCGGCACCATTCGCGGGGACATCGAGTTCGAGCACGTGGACTTCTGGTACGAACAGGGCAAGCCGGTGCTCACCGACTTCAACCTGGCGGTGCGAGGCGGAGAGACGATCGCGCTCGTGGGACCGACGGGCGGCGGCAAGTCGACCATCGTGAACCTGGTGTGCCGTTTCTACGAGCCGAAGGAAGGCGTGATCCGCATCGGCGGCCGCGACTATACGGAGCTGTCGCTGCACGCCATCCAGTCGCGCATCGGCGTCGTGCTCCAGACGCCCCACCTGTTCTCAGGCACCATCCGCGAGAACCTGCGCTATGGGCGGCTGGGCGCAAGCGATCAGGAGATCGAGGAGGCCGCGCGGCTGGCGGGCGCTCACGACTTCATCATGACGCTGGAAAAGGGCTACGATGCAGAGGTGGGCGAGGGGGGCAACCGTCTCTCGGTGGGCCAAAAGCAGCTTATCAGCCTGGCGCGGGCTGTCCTCGCCCGGCCCGAGATCTTCGTCATGGACGAGGCGACCAGCTCGGTCGACACTATCACCGAGGCGTTGATCCAGCGTGGCATGGAGCAGTTGATGGAGGGTCGCACGACCTTCATCATTGCGCACCGGCTCTCGACCATCAAGCGCGCGGATCGTATCTTAGTGATCGAGAAAGGCGGCATCTCGGAGATGGGCACGCACGCCGAGCTGCTGCGCCAGCGCGGGCACTACTACAAGCTGTACACGCAGCAATTCCGGCAGGAACGTGCGACCGAGTACCAGGAGCTGTTCGGGGAGCTGGCGATGACGGTGGCATGAGGACTTGCGGTCCGTACGCCCCGAGGGGCCTCCCAAAGCCGCCTCGGGGCGTCAATGCTCACCCCATGCGCGCCGGGTAGCCATGCACCCAATCACACACCTGCCTGATGGTCTCCGGCCGGCACGCCGGAGGCATGACCCCGGCCGAGCTGATGACCACGCCGCGGTGGTGCGGCAACGCATCCAGGTCAGCCTCGATCTGTGCGATGATGCGCTCGGTCGGCTCCAGCCAGAGCGCCGCATTCGTCCCCCCGACCAGCGCCTTGTCCGGGCAGGCCGTCCGGCCATCGAGCAGGGTGGTGTTGCCAACAGGAGGTGTGGTGAATGCCTCGAAGCCGTCCGCCGGCATGCCCGCTAACACCGGCAACAGCCCCATAAGGTGCCCGCACATGTGCAGCATCATCGGCCGCCCCGCTGAGCGCACGATCTCGCCGTATTCGCGGATCTGCGGTTTGCAGTAACGGTCGTACTGTTTCGGCGAGACGTAGGTCGTCGAGGTATCCTCGATCATGTAGAGCGCATCCACCGGCGAGTGCTCGGTCAGGATCTCGGCCGAACGCACCAGGACGGCGTGCATGGCTGCAAATAACTCCTCGACCTCATCCGGGTAGTCAGCCAGCAGATACTGTCCGCCGGCGATCCCAGCCACGAACTCCAG
This sequence comes from uncultured Anaerolineales bacterium, assembly GCA_964423545.1. Taxonomy (GTDB): domain Bacteria; phylum Chloroflexota; class Anaerolineae; order CG2-30-64-16; family CG2-30-64-16; genus JALOOE01. Next base: position 2,885 of record CAYRFV010000300.1, read on the forward strand.
CCAGTTCATCAACGGCGAGCGGCCGATGCCGGTCCAGGTGGAGCCGTTCTCGCCGATCCACGCGACCGACTTGCGGTTGGCTTCGAGTTTCTCCGCATCCAACTCCAGCCGGCAGTCTGCGAAAATCTCCGTCATCACGCGGATATCCGCGCGCGTCTTCACCGGGAAGACGACGGGATGCCACGAGCCGGAATCCGCGTCGAAATGGTCAACTGCCTCCAGGACGCCGGAGGGAGCAGTATAGGTCGTCACGCGAACGTTGGCGGTAGCCTTGGGCTGGTCCAGGCCATCCCATGCTCTGTCATCAGTGTGGGGCGTTTTGGGGACGCTGTCCCGCGTCACGCTCTGCACAGAGGTCTTCGTGCGCACCTCCCGGGTGCAGGGGGCCAGCGGCACGTGCGGGTCGCAGCCAAGGTAGGTGTACAGGTCGGCGATGCCCATCTCCCGGAAGGGGGGCGCCTGGACCTGGGTGTATGACTTGTCGAAGATCTTGGGCCAGAAGGGCAGCCGATCTACAGGCTGCATGCGCAGCACGGCGCGCCAACGCGCGCGGGGGCTCATAGTCTCCATTACTACCGCTCCAGTCCCAGTCGCTGGTATTGCTCGGGGGGTGCGTCGTTCTCTCGCATCAGACGCACCAGGTGGTCGATCATCATCTGTTCGACGGCCGGATCGCTCAGGGGGCGCTCCTGGTGTGGATCGGCCTGGAGATCGAACAGCAGGGTCTGCTGCACGGCGGGGTTGAGGCCGAACCACGAACGGGTCTCGATCTTCATGGTCCGGCAGCCCTTGGTGAAACGGAATGGCTCGGCCAGGACAATGTCCTGCAGCTCGGCCACATCGAAAGTGTGGCGCATGTGTGCGGGCATCAAGGTGTATTCGAACAACGGCTTATTCGCAGGCGCGGCCGGCCCGCGCATGTAGACGTAGCGGCCATCCGTGACATTCACCTGCGCGCCGTGGAGCCCGAAGAGGCCGGCCCTGCGCACGGGTGTATCGTCAATGATCGTCTGGCGTAGAGGCGCGCCCTGCATGTCCGGCGGGAGCGCGATGCCGAAGAACTCCAGGATGGTCGCGGGCAGGTCGATCGTCTGCACCAACGACCGGCAGCGCGCCCCACACATGCCAGAGCGCGGATCCCAGATGAAGAGCGGCGTGTGCGCCACCTCTTCATAGAATGGCTGGACGACTTTCGCCCACCAGTCATGCTCGCCGAGCAGGAATCCATGGTCGGTATTGACGATCAGCAACGTGTCCTTCCACAGATCCAATTCATCCATCGCATCCAGCACCTTGCCCAGGTGCGCATCACACATACTGACCAATGCCGCGTACTCGTAGCGAGCATGCTGCACCTCTTCGGGCGTCTCCCGGACGGGGGAATAAGGCGGCCAATCGAAGTGGCGGCCACGGTAGTCGTGTGGATAGAGATCCTTGTAGTGCTGCTGGGTGAAGAACGGCTCGTGCGGATCGAAGGTTTCGATGTGCAGGAACCAGTTATCCTGCTGCGCATTGGTGCGCAGGAACTCCAGTCCCATCCTGAAGGTGTTAGGCTGCGGCTGGTCTTGTTCGCGCGCCATGTACTGTCGATTCACCCAATCCTGCCGGCCCCAGGCCAGCTTCTCGTGCCCGCTCACGGTCTGGGGCAGCTCGATCGGGCGCAGGTCGCCCTTCCACGGTTCCCCCTCCTTGCCGCGCGCAATCTCCCAGGTGGCGTAGCGCGTGTGGTAGGTGGCGCCTCCCTCCTCCCAGTAGTGATAGTGGTCGCTGGAAAGGTGCGTATGGACGCCGTTGCGCTTCAGGAGCTCGGGCAGCGAGTCGTCGAACGGCTCCAAGGGCCCCCAACTGCGATGCAAGAAGTTGTAACGGCCCGTGTGCAGGTCTCGGCGGGCGGGCATACACGGCATGCTGCCCACATACGATGTCTCGAAGGTGACGCTGCGTTCGGCAAGCCGCGCGAAATTGGGCGCATGCACCCAATTGCAGCCATAGGGCGGCAGCATGTGCCGGTTGAGCGAATCGAACATGACCATGATGGCTTTCATCTGAGAGTCTACCCTTTCACGCCGCTGATCACTACGCCCTGGATGAAGTACTTCTGACCGATGAAGAACGTCAGCAGCACCGGCAGCATCGAGATGCAGCTTGCCGCCATCAGCAGGTTCCAATTGGTGAGGTTCTGATCTTGGAACAGGCGCAGGCCCAAGGCGATGGTGAAGTTGCGCGGGCTGTTGAGGAAGATTAGAGGCTCCAGGAACTGATCCCAGCGGAAACGGAAGGCGAACAGCGCGCCGGTCATCAGCGCGGGCTTGGACAGCGGCAGGATGATGCGCCAGTAGATGCCGAGGATGCTGCAGCCGTCCATGCGCGCCGCCTCGTCCATCTCGAGCGGAATGGTCATGAAGAACTGGCGCAGGAGAAACACCTGGTACGCTGTGCCGAAGAGCGTCGGCACGATCAACGGCAGAAAGGTGTCGATCCACTTCAGGTTGCGGAAGATGATGAACTGCGGGATCAGGGTCACCTGGGTGGGCAGCATCATGGTCGCCAGCACGATCAGAAACACCGCGTCACGGCCGCGCCACCGCAGACGGGCGAACGAATAGGCGGCGAGGCTGCTGGAGAGCATGATGCCCACCACGCTGATGCTGGTGATGATCACCGTGTTCAGGAAGAAGCGCGCGTAGGGTACGACGGTCAGCGCATCGTAATAGTTGCGCCAGACGAACGGCCGGGGAATCCACTCCGGCGGGAAGAGAAACACCTGCCCCAGGTTCTTCAGCGACGTCGAGACCATCCAGAGGAAGGGGATGGACACGGCAGCGGCGCCGGTGAGCAGCAGGAGATAGACGATGAACATCCTCACCGACCGTCGTCGCCGCCGGCTGGCCCAGAACCCGAAACGCGGCTGTGCAGAGCTCTCGGCAGGCTTGCCCAATCCCACCGTGGCAGAGCTAGACATGACTCACCTCCGCATCGAGCCTTCATAGTAGACCCAAGCCGAAGATGAGCGCAGAATCAGCAGGGTCATGATCATGATGTAGATGAAGAGCACCCAGGCGAGGGCCGAAGCGTAGCCCATCTTCAGGTAGACCCATCCGTTGCGATACAGGTACAGCAGATAGAACAGGGTGGCCTCTTTTGGGCCGCCGTCCGTCATGATGAACGCCTGGGTGAAGACTTGCAGCGCGCCGATGATCCCAATGATCGCCTGAAAGAAGATCACCGGCGAGATCATCGGCACCGTGATATGCCAGAAGCGTTGGCGACCGTTTGCGCCGTCGAGCTCGGCAGCTTCGTAGAGCGCAGTCGGCACACCCTGAAGTCCGGCCAGGTAGATCACCATGCCGCTGCCCACCCCCCAGATGCTCATGATGATCAACGCAGGCAGGGCCCAATGCGAGTCAGAAAGCCAGGCCGGGCCGCGTATGCCGACGATGGCCAGAAAGGAGTTGATCAGTCCGAAGTCCGGCGAGAACAGCCAGCGCCACAACAGCGCCACCGCGACGCCGGAGACCACCGAAGGCAGGTAGTAGGTCGTGCGGAAAAAACCCTGCAAGCGGACGTTCTCGTTCAGCAGCATGGCGACCATCAGCCCCAAACCGACGGCCAGCGGCACCGAAGTGAAGGCGTAGACCGTTGTCACCCGCAGCGATTGCCAGACGGAGGGATCGCTGGTGAATAGCCGGACATAGTTGGCCAATCCGATGAACTTGGGTGAGCCAAGCAGGTCCCACGACGTGAAGGAGAGCCAAATCGAAGCGATCATGGGCCCGGCGGTGAACAGGAGGAAGCCCAGTATCCAGGGTCCTG
>CAYRFV010000301.1:0-6612 GCA_964423545.1 uncultured Anaerolineales bacterium
CAATGCCTGCGGTATGAGCAGGCCGGCGCGCGCAACCTGGACGAGTTCTGGTTGGCGATGGACCGGCATCGCTGGCACTATTCACTCTCAGCCGACCTGTATGCGCGCCTGAGGGGACTGCGGCCGGCGTAACGGCGACCCGCTTCTGTCGCCAAGACCAGGCCGGCGCCACAAGCGAGTGCGCTCGGGCGAGTGTACTGTAGAGTGCGCCATCGACCGGCGCAGCACAATGCCGCTGCGCCGGATCCGGTTTTTGCGGTTTGGCACATATCATGGATTACTGGTACAATCTGTCCTGCGCGGATGTGGCAGACTACCGTATCTTCTGGATGTCTCATCCGTTTGTCCAAGCGAGGCCAGGATGCAGGATGTATGCACCGATGCCGAAATGATCGCTCTGCTACGAGAGGCCCAGCGGAACGATCCGGTAGCGTGTGATCGGCTCTACACCCTATATTCCGACAAGATCTTTCGTTACCTGTATGTGCGGTTGGGCCAGCGCGAAGTCGCAGAGGACTTGACGGCCGATGTATTCGTCCGGATGTTGCGCGAGCTGCCTCGATACCGGGCTGACACATCGCGCCCGGTGGCTGCATTTTCGGCATGGTTGTATCGGGTTGCCAGCAATTTACTAACTGATCATTATCGCCGCCAACGTCACCGGCGCCATCTGGATATCTCAGAGCAAACGGCGCTCCCTAGCAACGAACCGGTTCCGTTTCATCAGGCAGCGGCCGCCGAAGACCGCGGCATTCTTCTCGATGCTGTGGGACAACTCGGTGACGAGCAGCAGCAGGTTGTCTTATATCGCTTTGCCGATCAGCTGAGCGTGCGAGATGTGGCCTCGGTCATGGGGAAGACCGAAGGCGCAGTCAAGGCGCTGCAGCATCGGGCGCTGGAGAATCTACGTCGCATTTTGGCGGCCGCCGATCGTGCCGCAGGTTGAGATCAAGATGCTGTTCTCACGAAAACCAGACAGCGTGGAGCAGGCTCTAGCGACCTGCCTGGAGGACCTCGACGCAGGCTTGCCGGTCGAGGAAATCCTGGCGAGGCATCCCCAGTACACCGCCGACCTGGCGCCGCTGCTCGCGGTTGCTGTGCAGATGCGGTCTGCGCCGTGGCCGACCCTCTCGACGCATGGTAGGGTTCAGGGACGTGAGCGCATGCATGCCGCTCTGGCTCAGTATCATTCGAGCTTCGCGCGCTTCCATCCCTCTTGGGTTCAGGCGGCAATGGCCCTGGTTCTGGTTGTCGGCATCGGCGTGGCGAGCCTGATTTTTTCGCAGCAGAGATTCCCGATGCCCTCGAATCCTCCGGTGCTGCCCGTGCCCAGTGTGACGGCTGAACCGAGACTTGTGACGCCGGATGCCACCGCTACTGCGACACTGACGCCGGAGCCGACCGCGACCTCTGCGCTCCATGCGCCCTCGGTGACGCCCACGCTTCAAGCGTCAGCCACCAGTACGTTCACCGCAACGGTCGTCCAGCAGAACAGCGTCGCGACAGCCCTGCCTTCGCCCAGCCTGCAGCCTTCGGCGACGGCATCGCCCCGCGCCACGGCGACGCTTGCCGCGACGTCCACTGCCTGGCCGACGGCGACACGGGCGATCAATGTCAATGTGACCTCGGAGCCGCCGCGCCCGACTGATTCTGCGACCGTTCCGACGCCGACGCCCAACTTGACGCGAACGCCCGGGGCAGTCCCGACGATCATCCAGACGCGGCGTGCGCCGCCGCCGGCGCCACCCACGTCGCCGCCCACGTCGCCGCCCACGTCGCCGCCGCCTCAGTCGGGTGGTGAGACGCCGCCGGAACCTACGTCGGCGCCGCCCCCGCCGGCCACAGCGCCGCCGCTTCCGCCGGGGCCGAGGCAGACGCCGTCCCAGTAGCGGTGACGCTGACTCGTGGCCTGGAGAGGACCGTCAGGGCGTTCTTGGCTGCGAACTCGTTTCACACAAACCAGCACGCGCCAGGCATCTACTGTGGATGCCCGGCGCGTGCTGGTTTGCGTGGGTTGGAGGCGCAGTTACCTGCTGCGTTTCCAGTACTGCAGATTCGGCGCACCGAACAGCGGATAGTCGAACGTGACGCCATCCTTGACCAGCAAGGTCCGGTCATAGTATTGCAGCGGCACGACCACCGCTTCCTCGTTTAGCAGCACTTTCTCCGCAGCCCGGTACAGATCCAGGCGCCTTGCTTCGTTCTGCTCGGCGAGCGCCTGCGTCATCAGATCCTCGTACTTCTTGCTTTGCCACCCGGTATACTGAAATGCCGACTTCGGGTTGAACACGATATCGAGCAGCGCAGAGGGGTCCGCATAGTCCATCACCCACCCCATGCGATAGATGCCGAAGTCGCATTCGGCGGGCGGAGCCTCAGCGCGCTTGAGCTTGCTGCCGCAAGCCTCCAGAGCCTCGCGATAGATCGGCCACCGGCTCGTGTTAAGTCGCACCGGAATGCCGGCTTTCTCCAACATGTCAGCGACGGCCCGGAAGAGCGTTTCGTTGTTGCCTTCGCGATTGATCCAGAATTCGACCGGTGGAACCGGCTTGTCAGGTCCGTAGCCCGCCTCGGCCAGGAACTTCCTGGCAGCCTCCAGGTTGTACGGCAGGCCAGCATTCGGATCCTTCGCCTGAGAGCCGGGGATGTCCGGTGGCACTACGGACTGGGCAGGCATGTGCCAGCGTTGTTTCAGCACCTCCTCCACTAGCTTCTTCCGATCGATGGCGCTGGCGATCGCCTTGCGGAAGGCGGCGTTCTTCGTGGGTCCGACCTGCGTGTTGAGCCCAAGATAGCTGACGCCTGGACGCACCAGCACGCGCAGCTCTTTTGCCAGGTTCGGATCGCCCGATACGAGCGCCGTGCTTTCGCTCGGGAACTCTGCCACCGCCAGCTCGCCTTGCTTATACAGCGCGAACTGATCCGCCAGGTCCGGGACGACTCTGAACTCGAGCCGCTTCGGGCCCACCTGTTCTGGGTTCCAATAGGTGGGATTGGCGCGCAGCGCGATCCGCTCACCCGGCACGCGCTCGGCCAGGGTGTAGGGGCCGTTGTTCACCAGCCCTCCCGCTACCGTGCGGGTGATATCGACGCGCGCTGGGAAGAAGATCTGCATGCTCAACAGCTTTGGGAAAAACGATGCAGGCTGCTCAAGACTGAATTGCAGCGTGCGCTCATCGACGGCTTTCACCCCGACTTTCTTGCAGTCGGCCGTGTTGCCGCTCGCAAACGCCTTCGCGCCCGTGATGCGCGCAATGTCGGTCAAGAGGTAGTAGTAGCTGTTGCCTGTCGCCGGCTCCAGCGCGCGACAGATGCCATCGACAAAGTGCTGCGCCGTCACCGGTCTGCCGTCGGACCATTTGGCCTCCGCGCGCAGCGTGACCGTGTACACTTTGCCGTCGCCCGAGGCCTTGTAGCTGAGGGCTCCGGCAGGAACGGTCGAACCGTCGCCGCGCAGGTTGAACAGCCCCTCGTACAACTGCTGCGCGATCAGCGCAGACGTATCATCGGTCGCCGCCTGGGGGCTCAGCGTCGCCGGCTCGCTGGCGATGGCGATCGACAGCGTATCGACCGGCGCGTTGAGCCTGGAGGCGTAGGCCGGCGTCGGAGATGGGGTCGCCGTGACCACCACCGTCTGCGGCACAGGTCGCGTCTCGATCACGACGCGCGTCTCGATGACCTGTGCTGTGACGACCACGGTCCTCTCGACGGTCTTCTCGACTGCTTGCGACGGTCGCGAGGAACAGCCGGCCGCCAACAAGATGACGCCAGCCACGATCGCGGCCGCGGGCAGCAATCCCCTGTGGACAAGGTGTGTCATGTCTTCAGCCTTCACGGTGATGGCGGCAGATTGCCGGCGCCAGGGGCCTCTGCCCCTCGACAACCGCCATCTTACACGCCAGTGACGGCAGCGTCAAGTCATCCATCGTTTGGGTGCAGGAAGCACCGCTCACGACTGGCAGCGCGGGCAGAAATGGGTGCCGCGCTGCATTACCCGGATGCGCTCGATCGGCGCGCCGCAGCGTGGGCAGGGTTGGCCGGTCTGCTGGTAGGCGCGCAGGCGGTTCTGATAGGCACCGTCCTGACCATAGGGGGTGCGGTAGTCGCGCAGCAGAGTGCCGCGTGCTTCGATCGATTCGTGCAGCACTGCGCGAATCGCGTCGCACAGGCGCGCCACCTCGTCTCGGGTCAGGCTGGAAGCGGGGCGCAGCGGATGGATGCCGGCCAGGAAGAGCGCTTCGTCGGCATAGATGTTGCCCACGCCCGCGACAATCGATTGATCCAGCAGCAGCGCCTTGATCGCCGTGCGGCGGCCGCTCAGCTGGACGCTGAGCGTCTCGGCCGTGAAGGTCCATCCGAGCGGCTCCGGACCGAGTTTCCCGACCACCTGCTCGATCTCATCCACCAGCCAGATGCGACCGAATTTGCGCGCATCGGTGAAGGTCAGGCGCCGGCCGTCGGCCAGGTCGAATACCGCCCGCAGATGCGGGCCGCGCAGAAGCGGATTGTCCTCGGCCACCACCGCCAGTTGTCCGGTCATGCGCAGGTGGATGATCAGCGTCGGCCCGGAGTCGAGCCGCATCAGGAGGTACTTGCCGCGCCGGCCGATGTCGATCACCCTTCGGCCCGCGATGCGGGCGCTCAGCAGATCGGCGTCAGGTTCGGCCAGTGTGCGCGGCCATAGGATGTGGGCTGCGACGAAGACGCCGCCGACCAACTGAGGCCGCAGATCGGCCGCCACTGTCTCGACTTCGGGGAGCTCGGGCATCGACACATCTCCTGGAATGCAAAGATGCGACGCATCGCACCGGCGTCGCATCTTCCGGACTGAGATGACCGACAATCAGGGCCGGATGCTATCGATCGCTGTGCCCGCCGGCGCCGATTGCAGCGTGACTGCCTTGCCGTCCAGCGTTTGGGCGATCAACTGCCAGCTTTCGCCCTGGCCAGCCAGGTATACGATCTGGTTGGAGCCGAGCCAACGCGGCTCGATTGCGCCCGATGCCAGGCGTTGCGCCTTGTCACCCGCCGACCCGACGAACAACTGACCGCCGTCCTCGAAGAGAAAACGAGCGCTGTCAGGCGACCAACCGATGAAGCGGCCGTTGGCAAGGGTCGCGTAGGGCTGTGCGCTTGCGCCGTCTGCTGCCGCCAGCAGGAGCTCGCGCGCGCCGCCTGCTTCGCCGGTCCACCGCGTGTAGGCCAGGCGTGCGCCGTTCGGCGCCCAGAAGAGCTCCTGTGCCTCGACGCGACCGGCCGGCTGCGCTTCGCCGTTCAGCGGCACGCGATAGAGGGTCAGCGCAGTCGGTGATTGTGCGTCCGGGATGGCCGCCCACAGGCCGCTGCCGTCGGGCAGCCAGGCGATCTGCCCGGCGAAGGTACGCGCATCGGCCGGCGCTGCGAAGCGCAGAAGCGCGCGTTCGCTGCCGCCATCGGAGCCGATGAGCCAGAAGCCGGCGTCGCCTGCCCGATCGGGCTCGCGCCGGAGGAAGGCGATTCGTGTTCCGTCAGGCGCGGCAGCCGGGCGCACCCGCGCATCGCCGCTGCTCAGCCGCTTTCGGCTTCCCGACGCCACGTCAACGACCCACATCTCGATCTGCGCCGGCGCGCCCTGCGCGACCGGCGTCAACTGAACGGTCACCAAGAGCGCGCCCTTGCCGGGCAGCCAGCGCAGTTCCTGGATGCGCCGCCCCCGATACCCTGGCGGCGGATCACCGCCCAGGTCGAGCTCTGTCAGCAGCAGCCTGGCATCACCGCCGCCAATCGGCGCCGCCCACACCGCGGTGTCATTGCCCCTGGTTTGACGATAGGCCACCCACGTGCGATCGCCGGAGATGGCGGGAGCGGTCAGACCTTCGCCCTGTGCCAGTGTGCGAGCGCCCCCGGCGCGATCCAGCACCGAGACCCCGCGACCGTCAGCTAAGGCCAGCACGGCGTCTGAGGGCAGCGCGGTCAGCGATGCAGTCGTGACCGCCGCAACAACCAGTTCGCTTTTGGCTGCATCGGCCGCGGCCGCCATGCCGGTCACCTGGGCGCTGCGCGCGGTGGTCACCGTCATGGTCGGCGCGCCGGCGGCCGCCATGGCCGCCGCGGCCGGCGGTCGATCTGCAGCGAGCGGCGCTGGCGTCGCGGCTGTCACGGTGGGCGCGGCCGTCGGTTCGGGCTGAGTCCTGGCCGCGGGTCGCGTCGGGCCGGCTGCCGCGGAGGCGGTGCTCTCTGCTGCCTTCTCAGGCAGCTTCGCCACTGGCTGTGCCGTGACCGGCAAGGCAGCCGTCGGCGCCGGGGCTTTGGCTGCCGCTGCCGGCGCCGCTCCCGCAGCCTTGGACGCCGGAGTCGGCGGCGCCGCTGCCGGTGGCGCTGCAGCTGGCGCTGGATCTGTGGAAGTCGCCGGAGCCGCCGGGGCCGCTGGCATTTGGGGTGGTGTGGCTGCCTCCGTCGGCTGCGGATGCGCCATGGCTTGTTCAGCCGCAGGCGCAGGATCAGCCAAGCGAGCGAGATTCTGGGACGGCTGCCACGCCGGCTGGCGCAGCAGAACGGCCGCCGTCACAGCAACCAGCACGACCGCGCCGGCGGCGGCCAGGCCGCGCACCAGCCCGTCGAACCAACCCGGCC
>CAYRFV010000302.1:0-6608 GCA_964423545.1 uncultured Anaerolineales bacterium
TCTGAAGCCGGACTCTTTTACTTTGCCAAACCTCCCCGTCAGTGATAGTATGGACATAAACCTGGATGTGTGGGGATTGCTCTACCATGCACATCTATCGCGCCGATCTCCGCGATCTCACGGCCTGCCTGACGCTCGATGGCTCCTACGAAACCGAGTGCGTCTGGCAGGTCGTCCAACAGCAGGAAGGCGAGGATGTCGCCGCTCGCTTCCGGGTCGTCCAGTTGCCACGATCTGTGCGCGTGCGCTATCCGAACTGGAGCGAGGCGCTGCTTGCCCATCAGGAGCGCGGCGATCTGATCCTGGTGGCGGCCCAGGCCAGCGAAGTGTGGGGCTATATCGACCAGGAGATTCAGCGCGACCAGGACATTGCGTGGGTGCACCACTTGGTGGTTGCGCCGGCGCATCGCCGTCAAGGGATCGGCACGATGCTGCTGCAGCGGGCCATTCAGCAGGCCCATCAGGAGGGTCTGACGCAGATCATGACGATCGTGCAGAGCAAGAACCATCCGGGCATCACGTTTCTCCAACGACACGGATTCGTCTTTTGCGGCTACAATGAGCGGTTCTATCGAAATCACGACATTGGGCTCTATTTCGGGCGTGGATTGTAGGGTATGGGGGAAATATCGGGCCTGACCTGGTCCGTCGTACTGGCATTCGTCAACCTCATCCTTTCCTCGGCCATCGTCATCACGGCTTTCTCGCTGCTGGGTTATGTGTTGACACACAACCTGCGCAGCAGTGTGGCCCAGGCGTTCAGCGTGTTGCTGGCGTGCGTCCTGCTGGTCTACGCCTGCGACATCATCATTCCGCGCGTGGAGAGTGACCAGGCCGTCGAGGCATGGCTGCGCGTGCAGTGGATCGGCATCGCCATCGTGCCGGCCGCCTATCTGCACCTCTCCGATGCACTCCTGCGCAGCACGCGCCATTTCTCGCACCGCCGGCGGTTGGCGGTGCTTGCCAGCTATGCCTTCAGCCTGATGCTGGTGCTCCTGGCGCTCTTCACGAATGTGGTGGTTACCGACGGCGATGTCACGTCGCCGATCAGCCATCTGCAGGCTGGGCCGCTCTTCCCGCTCTTTGTCGCCTACTTCGGCATGACCGCAGCCTATGGCGTCTACAATGTGGTGCGGGCGCGGCGGCGCTGCCTGACCCCCGCCTCCCGGCGCCGCATGGCCTACCTGGCGGTTTCGTTCGCGGCGCCCGCCCTGGGCGTATTCCCCTATGTGATCATCAGCTCCGGCCTGGTGGCGGTCATCAGCACATCCGTGGTGCTCTTTGTGGCGGTCATTGCCAACATCCTGGTGGGCGCGATGCTGGTGGTCATGGCCTATTCGGTGGCCTACTACGGTGTGCTGACGCCGGATCGCGTGATCCGCCACGACCTGCTGCACTACCTGCTGCGCGGCCCCGTTCTCGGCACCATGGTCATCGTGGTGATGCTGGTGATCCCGCGCGTCGAACTGATCCTGGGTCTGCCGCGCGACACGGCGCTGATTTTCGTGGTCGTCGGCATGATCGTACTCGGGCAACTGATCCTCGGCGCGACCAAGCCGTATCTCGACCGCCTCATCTTTCGACAGGATCGCGAGGAGATCGCCTGGATCCAGACCCTGGACCGACGGCTGCTGACCAGCAGCGATCTGCACCAGTTTCTCAACAACGTCCTCATCGGCTTGTGCGAGCTGCTGCGCGTCGACACCGGCTTCGTATTGGTGCAGACCGCCGAGGGGTTGCGGGTGGAGGTGGCAGTCGGCGATCAGGCGACGGCCCGCCGGTTCGCGGGTCAGCCGGCAGGCGCGGCCACTTGGCAGGCGTTGGCTCAAGAGCACGATGCTGAAGCCGGCGCGCTGTACTTCCGGCCGAGGGGAGATTTCTGGTTCTGCCCGCTGCGCAGCGAGGACGATGCTCGAATGCTGGGCCTGCTCGCCGTACGGGCCCGGGATCCAGTCGTCGAGATGGAGGCGGCCGAAGCCGATGAGGTGGATCGGCTGCTGGCGCAGGCCGCCGCCGCCATTGCAGACCGCTACGTCCAGGAAGGTGTGTTCGCCACGCTGCAGCGCATCCTCCCCGACCTGGAGCGGATCCAGGAATGGCGCAGCGAGCTGCGGTATGCCCCGCCGCTGCCGCCCGAAGCGGAGCCCGGCGGCGAAGCGGACGCGTCGCTGCCCGAGAGCGCGACGCAGCCGGAAGGCAGCCTGCTGTACACCTGGGTCAAAGAGGCGCTGAGCCATTACTGGGGGGGCAGCAAGCTCACGGAAAGCCCGCTGGCGCGGTTCAAGACGGTGCAGGCCGCGTTGGCGCTGCACGATAATAACCTGCCCAGGGCTGTGCGTGCCGTATTGCAGGAGGCGATCGACCGGCAGCGCCCGGCGGGCGACCGCAAACTGACAGCGCCGGAGTGGCTGCTCTACAACATCCTGGACATGCGCTTCATCCAGGGGTTGCGCGTGCGCGATATCGCCGTGCGACTTGCAATGAGCGAGTCCGACCTCTACCGCAAACAGCGCGCGGCTGTCGCAGAGGTTGCCAGGACGCTGACCGAAATGGAGGCCGCAATCGATTGCGACGGCAGCCAGGCGGACGGAAACGGCCGGAAAATCGAACTGACGCGTCGTGTTTAGCGGCAGCGCCTGTCGGGGCTTCCCCCTGGCCGCAGAGACGGCGCGGCCAGGCGTCGATTTGCCTATTTCATAATTATAGTGTATTTTTGTTTAGGAGGACGAAGGATGTTGGATGAGGGATATTGGGAATCATTGCTTCGGGACGCCGAGGAGGAACACGATTCGTGGCAGCCCAAGGGAGATCTGGACGAGGCGTTGGGCGAATGGGGCAATGCGGATGCGGCCGCGGCAAAGCGCACAGGCTGGTTGCCGCACGAAGATGAAGCGGATTGGGAGCGCGCCGCCGCGTTGCTGGACAGCGGCGAGCCGGTGACGATCACCGTGACCGGCCACAATCGCGGCGGGCTGTTGGCGGAGTTCGGCGCCGTCCAGGGGTTCATTCCGGCTTCGCATCTGCTGACTGCGCCGCCGTCGCAGACCCCCATGCAGCGCATGGGCGCCCTCGCCGCACGAACCGGTGAGAGCCTCACGGTGCGCATTGTGGAGATCGACCGCGAACGCCGCCGGTTGATCCTCTCCGAGCGACTTGCTCGACAGGATGGTCAGGTCGATGCCCTATTGGCTTCGCTGAAGCCGGGGCAGCTTTGCCAGGGACGCATCACGAACCTGTGTCCGTTCGGCGCATTCGTCGACTTGGGCGGCTATGAAGGTCTGATCCACATCTCTGAGTTGTCTTGGGGCCGCGTCGGCGCGCCCGATGAGGTTGTGCGGCCCGGCGACAGCCTGCAACTGCTGGTCCTGGAGGTCAGCCCGGAAGAGCGCAAGGTGTCGCTGAGCCTGAAGCGCCTGCGCCCCGATCCATGGCGCGGCGTCGAGCAGCGCTATTTCGCCGGCCAGGTCGTCGAAGCGATCATCACCAATGTCGTCAATTTCGGGGCGTTTGCGCGGTTGGAGGAGGGTCTGGAAGGACTGGTGCATGTGTCGGAGCTGGCCGAGGGCAGCTTCATGCATCCGCGCAATGTCGTCAGAGAGGGAGACCGGGTGCGGGCAAGGGTCCTGCAGGTGGATGGCGCCAAGCGCCGCATCGCGCTGACCCTACGCAGCAGCGAAGCGCACGCGCGCGCCCGCATGGACACTGCCACCCTGCCCTCTCTATAGGTTCTGTTCAGTGACGTGAAACTCACCCGCAGCGAGATCGGCGGCTTGGTGGTGACCGGCGCCGGTCTGATCGCCCTGATGCTCCTGCTGCCGGGCCTGGCTGGCCGGCCTGGCCCCGCAGTGATGCGCGTCCTTTTCGGCTGGGGCGCAATCCTTGTCGTCCTCGGACTGGTCATCGGCGGTCTCGTCGTGTTCCTCTCTCATCGATTGGGCTGGGAGATCCGTTGGTTGCTGGTCGCCGGGGGCGAGCTCATCTTCCTGGCGTCGCTGACGGCCATCCACCTGAGCTTCAGCGACCCGCTGGCTGCGGCGCTGGCGGGTGAAGGCGGCGGGCTGCTCGGTTGGGCCGCGCGCGATGCGCTGCGCTCCGTGTTGCCCGAAGCGTTGGCCTGGGGCGTCGTTGCATCGGTCTTCGCGGCCGGGATCTGGCTCGTCTGGCTTGGGCTGCCGGAGGAGTGGACCGACGCCGTGCGGCTTCGCGCCTGGCGGCTCCGCGACGCCGCGCGTGTCTGGTGGGCCGTGCATGTGCGGTCCGCCCAGCCGGATGCCGAGATGGCGGAGCTGGATGATCGCGTCGACAGTTCGCCCGACCTGCTCGATCGCATCCTTTGGACCCCAGTGCGCCGCATCGTCTTGATCGGCGCAGCGTTCTGGCCGTGGCGCGGCCGGGCGGTTGAGGAGGAGGCCGAGCTGAGCGATGAACCGCCCCTCACCTATCCGCGGCCGCAAGCGCCGGTCCCTGAGCCTGCCGCCGCGGCGACGCCGTCCGTATCTGCTGCCACGAAGGCGAAGAAGAAGGCCGCGTCGAAGGCCAAGGCTTCCGCCGTCAAAGGCTCGAAGGCCGATGGCCCCCTTCCACCCGACGACGGCCGCCCCGCGTCCTTGCCCCCCATGAGCTTGCTCCGCGCCGATCCGGCGTCGCGGGGTGCGCCATCCGATGCCCGGCAGCGGGCGCAGCTTCTCAAGCAGTCGCTGGCTGAATTCGGCGTCCCCGTCGAAGTGGTCAGCATTAAGGAGGGCCCGACCGTGACGCAGTTCGGCCTGGAGCCCGGCGAGATCGTCAAGGAGCTGCGCGGCGGCGAGGTGATGCGCCGCCGCGTTTCGGTGCACAGCATCGAGCGGCTGAGCAACGACTTGGCGCTGACGCTGGCGGCCGCATCGATCCGCATCGAGGCGCCGGTGCCGGGCCGTCCTTATGTCGGCATCGAGATTCCCAACGCAACGAAGACCATGGTGTCGCTCCGCAGCGTGCTGAAGGCGCCGGAGTTCGCGAAGGTCGCTTCGCCCCTCGCGCTTGCGCTGGGCCGCGATGTGGCAGGCGATCCGGTGGTGGCCGATCTGGCGCGGCTGCCTCACCTGCTCATTGCCGGCGCCACCGGATCCGGGAAGTCGGTGTGCATTAACGCCGTCATCTCCAGCATGTTGATGAATAACGGACCGGAGCGGGTGCGCTTCCTGATGGTCGATCCGAAGATGGTCGAACTGCCCGCCTATAATGGCATCCCGCATCTCTACGGCCAGGTGATCACCGACCCATCGCAGGTGACAGGCGCGCTCGCCTGGCTGACGCTGCAGATGGACGACCGCTATCGCGCATTCGCTTCGCGCGGCGCACGCAACATCGAAGAGTACAATCGGCGGGTGATCCATACCCGGTCCGCCGAGCCGATCCCCTACATCGTGCTGATCATCGATGAGCTCGCCGACCTGATGATGACGGCCGCGTTCGACATCGAGCGCCAGATTTGTCGCCTGGGCCAGATGTCGCGCGCAACCGGCATCCACCTGGTGCTGGCCACGCAGCGGCCGAGCGTCGACGTGATCACCGGCCTGATCAAGGCCAACTTCCCCGCGCGCATCGCTTTTGCCGTCACCTCCCAGATCGACAGCCGGGTGATCCTGGACACGCCGGGAGCAGAGAAGCTGTTGGGCCGCGGCGATATGCTCTTCATGGCGCCTGACTCGGCCAAGTTGGCGCGCATCCAGGGCTGCTTCGTCTCCGATGCGGAGATCGACGCGATTGTGGACTTCTGGAAGGGAAGCCGGGGCGAGGCGAGCCTGTTGGAGGATGCTGAGGCGCCGTGGGCGGGACTGGTTGCGGCCAGCGACGACGGCAAGGACGAACTGCTGGAGCGTGCACTGGAGCTGCTCCAGACCAAGCATCAGATCTCCACATCGATGCTTCAGCGCCAGCTGCGCATCGGATATCCGCGCGCTGCCCGCTTGATGGAACAGCTACAGGAAATGGGCGCAGTCGGCCCGGACGAAGGGGGCGGCCGTAGCCGCGAGGTATTGGCCCGCCGGGAAGAACCGTCGTAGCGAGAGGCGCGATGGGCGAAGGGGAGAGCAGACAACTTCTCACCCTGTCTTCCCCTCTTTGCGATCCCCTCGTTCAGATCGCGTACGCAGCCAGCGTCTCCGCCAGCTCCTGGCGCACGCTGCAGTTGTGGAACAGGAACGACTGCATCAACTCGTCGATCTCACGGTCGCTGACGCCACGGAACAGCGCCGCGAACTCCGGCAATAGCGCCTCTGAGATCAGCAGGTGACGCATGTGACGCTTGGCATACCAGTTGGCGCCGAAGGGGCCGGGTTGCCAGCTGGGAAACTCGGTGGCCAGCAGGGTGTGCAGCGGATGGATCACCTGGCGGATGCCCGTATCCCGACTGCCCCACGCGTCCGCGCCCAGCCGGGCCTTCTTCTCCAGTAACGCCGCAAGGCGGCGCCGCCACGCGCTATGGGCGGCGGCGTGAACTACTGCCTGCAGGCCGATATCCTTGTAGCGCCAGATCGACCAGCTCGCTCCATAGCACTGGTGGATATCGAGCTGATCGCAGGGAGGAGGAATCCGATGTTTTCCTCGACCTGGCCCATCCTCAAACG
>CAYRFV010000303.1:0-6536 GCA_964423545.1 uncultured Anaerolineales bacterium
GACAGGCTGAGCGTCACCACAGTCAAAACCAGAGGCGCCGCATAGAACCCTGGCATGCGGGCGAAATGCCGCGCCGCCAGCAGCAAGCCGACGCTGTGCGTCTGTGCGGCGAGCCACGCGACCCCCGCCACGCCGAGAGGCAAGGCTCGCGCCAGCAGGAGCGCCGATCCGAGGAACGCCAGGAACGGCACGATCAACAGAACAGGATTGCGGAACGGATCGACGACGGCGACATCGATGCTGCCGCTTGACGGTATAAGCTCGCCCGTCTGCCGAAGCTGGTGCGCTCCGTAGCCGGCCACTGCCAACAGTAGAAAATCCATGCCGGCCCGCTGCCACCACGGCGCGCCCAGCATTCGGGCGCGCTCCTGGCGCCGACTGACAAGCGTAAGGCTGCTCGTGGAAACAGCGGGAGCCACCTGCGCCAGGACACCCAAACCGGCTGCGATGAGACCGGCGCGGGCTGCTGTGAAGTCGAGCGAAACGTGCACCGGCGCCTGTCCTGTGAAGTCCAGGAAGCCTCGTGCACCCGCGGCCATGGAAGCCGTCGCCATGCCGGCGGGCAACCCCAGGAACAGCGCCGCCAGGGCCAGTAACAGCGCCTCGGCGACCGCAACGCCGACCACTTGTCCAGCAGCGATCCCGCGACTGCGCAGGATCGCGATCTCGTTCCGCCGTCCTGCGGCCATCATGCCGGCTGCCAGGCCGACGAACAGCAGGTCCATGACCAGGAGTGGGAGGCTCAAGACATAGAGCTGGCCGGTCAGCCGGCGCGCGGCCTCCCGGTAACGCTGAAGTGCGGGCAACGGTGAGCTCACCAGTATCTTGGGAAGCAAATCCGCCGCCTGCATCTGTACGCGGCCGATGCGCGCCTCGACATCCTCCGCGTTGCCGGTGCGAACGGTGCTTCCGTCCACGATGAGGTACCAGACTGCTTCGAGGATCGGCTGCCTGAGGCGCTCGCCGAGGCTGCCCAGAAACGTCTCGTCCGGCAGGAGCAATACGTCGTGGAGCGCTTCCGGCCTGGTGAACCAGAACGGCGCCCCGGGATCGGTCGCCCGCCAGATGCCGGCCACGCGCACCGGGATCTGGACGACCTGATCTTCATTATCAAACACTACATAGGTGTCACCAATGTTCAGCCCCAGCTCGTTCGAGAGTCCCTCGCTGACCAGCGCCTCCAGAGGCTCACCCTGGAATGCCGGCGCCGGGTTGGGGAATGCACCGGCCACGATCGTCACCTGGTCGCGCAAGCCGGTGATCGCAGCCAGCGTGACGGTGCCCAGGCGTCCGCGCAGGCTGGTCATCGGATTCGCCGTGTCTGGAAAGAGGAGGAAGCGCCCGGTCTTCAGGGATCGGACCGCCAGCTCCGGTGCGAGGCCCATGTCGGCGATGGCCGCTCCGGACAGGTAAGAATCGATCGGCGCCACCTCTGCCCACGCGTGTGCGCCGGCCCATGTCCCGACATAGTGGAACATGAACGCGAAGGGCGGCAGGCCCTGCATGCTCGCGGCTGACCGCAGCTCCGTGCGGAGCATACGATGAAACGTCGCATCTACATAGAGCGGGATGCTGACCACCAGCATGATCGCACAAGTCAGGCCGAACAGGTTCGCCAACACCAGGCCAGGCTGTGCTGCCATGCGTCTGGCGGCGAAACGGAAGACGGAGCCGACCTGCACGATGCTTTTCATCGATCGCTGCGATTCCTCATAGCAAACCTACCTGGCGATAGAGCGCGTACCCTTCCTCCGCAGGACCGGAGTCCTGGATCATGAACCCGCCGCCCTGGTTGATGCCCCAGAGCCACTCGGCGGTGAAGTTCTGCATGTCCTGAGTGAAGCCGCCGAGCGGCCACTCGAAGGAGCAGAGCACGAGCCTGCCTGCAAGCCGCGCCTTCAGTTCGGTCAGGTCAGACAGACGCTTGGTCTGTTTGCGGACATACGAGGTTTCGAAGCCGACCAGCCCCGGCAGCGCCAGCAGCACCTCCTCGGTGCCGGTGACCGGTCCGCACGTGTGGTAGAAGATCGGCCCGGCGCGGCGATGCAGAATCTCGAAAGCGTCACCGAAGATCTCCCGCCAACGTCTCGGCTGCATGAAGGGCAGGTAGTCGCCTACGACGACGGCCGTCACCCATTCGGGCTGGAGGAAACGCGCCCGGGGCCGCACCAGCCCAGGCCGGCCGGCGACCTGTTGGAGCGTCCGCTGGAGGCGTGAGGCGACATCGGCCCATGTGTTCGCCACCACCCGCATGGCATCGGGATCGGTGCGGCAGGCCATCAGCATCGCCGACTGATCCATCAGCCGGGCGGCGTTGGTGTCCGGCCCTTGCATCTGGGGCTGCGCGATGTAGACGCGGCCATCGGTGGCTTCGGCCAGAAATCGCACGCGCTCCACGGCGTCTCGCCATGGCTCGCTCTCCGTCACGTCTACATTCTGCAGCCGCCACAGGTCGCGCGGTACCTCCTCGATCAGGTTGAAGCGCTGGATGACGGCATTCTCCGGGGTGCGGTCGAAGGTCACGCCGAACATGCGTGGGATCAAATCGGAGGCGCCGATGCCGGTGCTCAAGGTGGGCATGAAGTCGGATTCCGGCATACTGCTGAGCTGGAACGCCAAGCGTTGCAGGTTGCCGTCCAAGAGCCGATCAAGCGAGGCGTCTGCCCAGGCGGAAGGTCGGTGCTCGAAGCCTGTCACGTCGAATTGAAAGATCGGGCGGTCGGGCGTTTCGAAGCGGTACGCCTGATCGACGCGTTCTTTGAGATCGGCCAGGCGCGCGCTGTGCTGGTCTAGCAGTTCGTCGAACCATCTCACGGCTTCCGCCCTCGAGGGTGCGGCCCGCAGTCCAGCCAGCTGGGCATCGGGATCGGCCTTCATGACGGATACGGCCTCAATCCGGGTAGGTCAGGATGCATCGCTTGCCGCCGCCGATGCGCCAGGCGTCCGGCCCGCCGCCGAAGCGTCCTGACGGGTCCGCGTCATGGGTGGAATAGACGAGCACGATGCCTTCGCCCGTGAAGCACGCGGCCGGGTAGATGTGTTGGAGATGCTGTCCGGCGATAGGAGCGTTGCCTTCATCATCGATGATCACCGGTTCCTCCCAACTCCGTCCACGGTCGCTCGAAAGCGCGTAGACCAGAGGATTGCGCGGGAAGAAGGCACCTGGGTGGAGCGGGACAGCGTGATTGTAGAAGACGATCAATTGGCCATCGGGCAGCCTGTACAGGGTCAGAGGTGAGCAGGCCGCAGTGAGCGCCGTCGGCGCCGTAGCCGACCAAGTCTCGCCTCCGTCATCCGACCAATTGGCGCAGAGGCAGCCTGCGCCGGTGCGCGAAAGCATCAGCAGCCGATCGGCGGATACCTCGACCACGCACGGCTCGGCGACGCCGCGCGGATCGCCCGGTAGGATCGCCTCGCCCCGGCTCAACCGCCATGTCGTGCCGCAATCGTCGCTCAGGAAGCAGCGGCCGTGACAGGCGTCGCCCTCGACGTAGCCGCCATCCGGCTCGAGGAGCGCCCAGGCGATGGGGACGACCAGCCGTCCGCTGCGCAACTGGATCAGCCGGTCGTTCATCACGTAGTAGACTTCATCCGGCGAAGCGAGCGGTTGGGCTGGCGACCAGGTTGCGCCTTCGTCGCAGCTTATCGAGAAGATCGGCGCGCCGCCGCCGTGAAAGCCCAGGACATGGCGATGCGCCAGGAACGCCAGGCGGTCATCCCTCAGCCGGAGGAATGTGACGCCCCCATCGCTGATCATCCCCGAGAGCGACCAGGGCAGCGACATCCGACCGGCCTCCTGCCACGACCGGCCGCCGTCGCAGCTGCGATAGAGCATCGGGACAGGGAACTTGGCCGCCAACTGCTCGAAATCGGTCGGCGGCCGGCCCCATGGCGCAGCCATCAGGAGATCGCCGTCAAGAAGACGGCACAATCCCGGCCCGATGAAGGCGCGCTCGGCCGTGTGCGGCAGGAAGCGCACCGGCGGCTCGATGAAGGTTGCGCGTCGCACGGCGTAGGCCCTCTAGCCCTTGATTGAACCGATCAAGGCGCCCTTGACGAAGTATTTCTGTAGGAAGGGATAGACGCAGAGGATCGGCACGGTGGAGATCACGACCATGGCCGCCTGCAGCGCTGCCGAGGGTGGCATCACCTGGATGTTGGTCAGGGTTTCCGGCTCTAGCATGACAGCCTGTTGCAGGATGCCGCGCAGGATCACCTGGACCGGCAGCTTGCGCAAGTCCTTGATGTAGATGGCGGCGTCGAACCAGGCATTCCAGTGTGCGACGGCATAGAAGAGGCCGATGGTGGCGATGGCCGGCAAAGAAAGCGGCAGGACGATGCGCAGCAGAATGGTCAAGGGGCCGGCGCCGTCCACGATCGCTGCCTCCTCCAATTCCTGGGGCAGGGCCATGAAGAAATTGCGCATGATGAGCATGTTCCAGGCGCTGACCAGCCCCGGTATGATCATGGCCCAGACGCTGTTGAGCAGGCCGATCGTGTCCATGAGGATGAAGCTCGGGATCAAGCCTCCGCTGAACACCATGGGGATGAAGACGAAAATCGTCAACGCGGTCCGGCCCGGAAGATTGCGTCGCGCCAGGACATAGGCCAGGGTTGTCGTGAAGGCCAGGTTGAGAAAAGTGCCCACGACCACGCGAAAGATCGTGATCATGTAGGCGTTGATCACCACCGAGCCGCTGGAGAGCAGGAGCTCGTAAGCGGTCAGCACCGGTTGTTCAGGCCACAGGAAGAAGAGCCCGCGCCGCGCATACTCCGCCTCGCCGATCAACGATGTGGAGAGCACCGTCAGCAGTGGCAGAATGAAGACAACGCTCAGCAGGATCAGGAAAACGATGTTGAGGACCTCGAAGATGCGCTCACCGCGAGATAGCTTGATCACAGTCGCCTTCCCCTACCAGATGCCCGTCTGACCGAGCCTCCGAGCCACCCAGTTGGCGGTCAAGAGCAAGATCATGGCCAGTATGGACTTGAATACGCCCACCGCGGTTGCAAAGGAGTACTGCATGCCGAGCAGTCCCGAACGATAGACGTAGGTATCGATGATGTCGGCGACTGAGTAGACAGCGGGGGAATAGAGCAGGAGGATCTGCTCGAATCCGGCATTGAGCAGCCCGCCAATGGCGAAGATGAGCAGGATGACGATCACGAAGGTGATTCCCGGCAAAGTGATGTGCCGGATCTGTTGGAACTTGTTCGCGCCGTCGATCATCGCCGCCTCATAAAGCTGGGGATCGATGCCGGACATCGCTGCCAGGTAGAGGATGGTGCCCCACCCTACATGCTGCCACACATGTGATCCCACGAGGATCGTCCTGAAATAGGCGGGGTCCGTAAGATACGCGTGCGAGCTTCCGCCCAGCGCTACCACGGCCTGATTCACCAGGCCACCCTGGCTCGAAAGCAGATTCATCACCAGCCCTGCCACGACTACCATGGAAAGAAAGTGAGGCATGTAGGAGATCGTCTGAACCGTGCGCTTGAACCAGGTCACCCGAACCTCGTTGATCAACAGGGCAAGGATGATCGGCAGCGGGAACCCGAACAACAGTTTCAGCCCGCTGATGATGAGGGTGTTGCTCATCACGTTGGTGAAGTAGTAGGACTGCACCCAACGCCTGAAGTGAAACAGACCGACGAATGGCTCGTGCAAGATGCCGTCGAGGCCCGAGAACGGCGTGATGTCCTTGAATGCCACAACGATCCCGAACATGGGCAGGTAGTGAAAGATGAAGAAGTAAAGCAGCCCGGGCAGGGCCAGGAGGTAGTAGAATTTGTTCTTGTTGATCGCCCTGAGCAACGCGATCAGGCCTTGCCCGGAGCCCCTGCGAGCAGGTCGCTCCACGGCCACCAGCGGGCCTTCGCGAATCACATCAACGGCCATGACTGTGTCCCTCCGCGCTGGGCCATTCTTTGTCCGCCGCCAGCAGTCGGGCGCATCCCTGAGGCCTCGATCGGTCGTGCTGGCCTGGCGATTGACGTGCCTGCTGTCTCGACGCGTGCGCGTCGGGACGCGCGCTGTCTCGCTGAATTCCCGGCTGGCAGAGGGGCGTCTGCCAGCCGGGGAGCGATCCACTATGCCTTCTTGAACTCGAAGTACTGCTCGGTGTAGGCGTTGATCATGTCTTGCAAGCCGGCTTTATACAGCTCTTCGATGAACTTGTCCCACTCGCTGATGGGCCGGACGGCGGTGATGAACTTGATCATCTCTTCGCCTACCATGCGGTTGATGTCGGCATATCCTGCCACCTGCTTGCGGATGCGGGCTGTGTCGTACGGCACATCGTAGTCCACAGGCATCTTGCCGAAGCTGTAGTCGAGCGCATGGTCGCGGATCGTCTCGTAGTGGCGGCGCAGCAGGTCGTCGTCGGGCGCCGTCCAGGTGTCGGTGCCCAGGCCTGTGGCGGCCATGAATTCGCCGGCATAAATCTTGGCGCCGGGGGTGCTGGGCAAGACGAGACGCTTGACATAGTACTTGTTCTTCTCGTCCACCCAATCCCAGTCCTTGCCCTTGATGC
>CAYRFV010000304.1:0-6450 GCA_964423545.1 uncultured Anaerolineales bacterium
GGCTGGGCGAGGCCAACGTGCGAAAGGCGTTGGGGGATTTGGCGCTGCGGGAGGCGGATTTGGCGGCGGCCCGGCGGCACTACGAGGCGGCGCTGGCGATCTACCCGGGCATCGGGGATCGGCTGGGCGAGGCCAACGTGCTTCAGGCGTTGGGGGATTTGGCGCTGCGGGAGGCGGATTTGGCGGCGGCCCGGCAGCACTACGAGGCGGCGCTGGCGATCCATCAGCAGATCGGGAATGCTCTGGGGGAGGCTGCCGTCTATGTCGGACTGGGCCGCGCCACCGACGATGCGAGCTTCTTCCAGCGCGCGCTTGCCATCCACGCGCGCCTCCGAAGCAGCTATGATGTGGCGGTGGATTCCTTCTACTATGGCATCTCTCATGCGAAACTCGGCGACTCGGAGCGGGCCGCCGCCCTGCTGACACAGGCTCGAGACATCTGGAACGGGATGGGCCTGTCTGCCTATGCCCAGGCGGCGCAGCGCGCGCTCGATCTCTTGAAATAGCCGCGGACGCGGCCGTCGCCCGGCGCCGCGGCCGTCGCCCGGCGCCGCGGCCGGGCCAACCTCCGCCGCGCCAGTTCCCCGACCTCAACCCTCCAACGCCCGCGCCATCCCTTCCGCGTCGTTCGTCGTGATGCGGTCGACCCCCGCGCGCGCCAGCGTCCGGGCCAGGTCGAGCTGGTGCGGGTGCGCGGGGTCCAGCGTCCACGCGGCCACCCGCGCGCCCCGGTCGTGCAGCCAGGCGATCCAATCGAAGCCGTCGTCGAGCGCGCGCGCCAGCAGCGCGCCGCGAATGTACCATAGGCTCACCGGCGCCTGCGCCCAGAGCGCGTCCGCCCGGGCCGCCAGATAGTCGCGCGCTCCGCCCCAGCGCGCCAGCGCCAGCGGATGATCGTCCAGATAACCGTAAGCGCCGGTGCGCAGGGGCGGCGCCTGCTCCTGGCGGCCGTCCCCGCGCACCACATCCAGGTAGAGCAGCGGGTCGAACCCCAAGGGCAGTGCGGCATCGAGGGCAGTCAGCCGGCGGAGCGCCCAGTCCGCGGTGCTGGAGACGCGCACCCGGGGCAAGACCGGCGCCACGTGGCGCAGGAGGCCGCGCAGGAGGTCATCGGTCAGCGGCCGGTAGGGCTTCAGATCGAGCTGCAGCTCTACCTGCCCCGGATGCAGGGCAATCATCGCCGCCGCCTCGCTGAGCAGGCCGAGCGGCTCAGCGGTGATTGCCCCGCGCCAGCGGTGATGCAGCAGGCGGAGCTGCGCCGCGGTGGCGTCTGCCACTGGGCCGCGGCCCTCAGAGATCTGTTCCAGCCGCGCATCGTGCACCAGCGCGAAATCGCCATCGGCCAGCGGCGCGATGTCCACTTCGACGCACGCGGCTCCGGCGGCCAGGCAGTCGGCCAGGCCGCTGAGGCTGCTGGGCGGATAACGGTCGCCGCGGCGTGCGGCATGGTAAATGAATCCGGGCCGGCTCATCTTCTCACCTCGGCCACGAGACAGCTGGCGGGCCAGGACCCGGCGCTGCGCCATGAACGCCCCTTCACGCTCATCGCACACCCCGCCATCCCGCCTGCCAGGCGAACAGCCCGATCATGATGAGGCCGATCATCACCTGCACACCCCGACCGACAAGACAGCCGATCAACCAGCCTCCGCCGGCCCTGGCCGCGGCCAGCAGGTCCCTGCGCCGGCGCAACTCGACGGCCATGATGCCCAACAACGTGCCGATCAGCCCGGCGGGCAGCGCGCCGATGCCGCCGACGAACAGCCCGACCAGGAAGCCGATGGCGCCGGCCGCCATGCCCGCAGCCAGCGCGAGCCAGCTGGCGCCGGCCGCCTTGCCCACCACCTGCCCCAGCAGGTAGTCGGCGGCCATCCCGAGCAGCATGAGCAGCGTAAGCGCGGCGAAGGTGATCGGGTCGACCGTGGCGAATCGCTCGGCGACGGCGTAGAGCAGCGCGGCCAGCCAGATCAGCCCCAGCCCCGGCAGGCCGGGCAGCACCGCACCGGCGAGCCCGACCAGCATCACCAGGAGCGCCAGGAGAAAGGCCCAATCGGGAAGCACCATCAGCGCTGATTCTAGCGCATGAAGGAAGCGAGGGCAAATGTTGCCGCGGGAGGCATGCGGACGCACAGACAGGCGCATGGTTTGACAGGCCGCGTCACCTGGAGTATCATCGGCCTGACTGTCTTCGGGCAGGCTGTGATTGGATGTGTCTGTCGCGCGTCCGGCCGGCGTCGTTTCGCATTTCGCAGCCGCCAGGCTCCATCCACCCTGGCAGGCAACGGCGATGGGATCCGCGATCCCTGGGTCACACGACAGGAGGTGCAGCGCACTGGACGCAAGGTGCGCAGGGTTGTCCGGCAGTCTGACGGTCTGTTCAACCACTCAGAAAGGAGCAATCAAGCATGGGTCCCTTCCTCACCACTCTGTTCTCCACCCTGGGCGAGTGGATCCCCCGCATCCTGGCCGCGCTGGCGGTGCTGCTGATCGGCTGGATCGTGGCGCGACTTGTCGCCGCGATCGTGCGTAAGCTCTTGGGCTGGCTCAAGCTCGATGTGCGGCTCGCCAAGTGGCTTCAGGGCGCTGACGAGAAGCCCCTCAGCCTCGAGGGCCTGATCGTCAAGGTCATTTACTATCTGATCGTCTTCATGGCGATCCTGGCCGCTCTCAACGCGTTGGGCCTGACCGCGATCTCGGCCCTGTTCGCCGGCATGTTGACGCAGGTGTTCGACTATCTGCCCAGGGTGGGTTATGCGCTGATCCTGGCGCTCATCGCCTGGGTCGTGGCTCGCATCCTCCGCGCCATCGTGGTGCGGCTGCTGCACGGCATCGGCGCGGACAAGGGGGTCTCCAAGCAGGCTGGCATGGGCGAGCTGCCGGTATCGTCGGCCATCGGCGAGGCGGTCTACTGGCTGGTGTGGCTGCTGTTCCTGCCCGCGATCCTGGGCGTGTTGGGGTTGCAGGGCATCCTGGCGCCTGTCGAGGCGATGATCAGCGAGCTGCTCGGCTTCCTGCCCAATCTGCTGGCCGCCGCGATCATTGTGATTGTCGGGCTGTTCGTGGCCCGCGTGCTGCAGCGGATCATCGCCTCGGCGCTCCATGCCTTCGGCGCGGACGCGTTGAGCGATCGCGTGGGGCTGTCCAGGGTGCTGGGCAAGCCGAATCTGTCGGGCCTGATCGGCTACGTCGTCTACGTCATCGTGTTCATCCCGGTCGTGATTGCCGCGCTCAATGCCTTGGGGCTGACTTACCTGGCCGCGCCGCTGTCGGAGATGCTGGCGCAAGTGCTGCTGTGGATCCCGAGGCTCTTCCTTGCACTGGTGGTGTTGGCGGTCACCTACGCCGTGGCGCGCATCATCGCCGACCTGGTGGCCAACCTGTTGGCGAACGCCGGCTTCGACAAGCTGGTCTCCCGGATCAGCCTGGGTGAGATCTCCGAGGCGCCGCGCGCCAGCCCCTCGAAGGTCGTGGGCTACCTGGTGCTCGTGGCCATCATGCTCTTTGCGGTGATGGCGGCGGCCGGCCTGCTCGGCTGGGCCGCGCTGGTGGACATCCTGGCGGCCTTCATTGCGTTCCTGGCCCGCCTGCTGCTTGGCCTGATCATCCTGGTGATCGGCATCTACCTGGCGAACCTGGCGGCGAAGGTGATCCTCAGCACGGGTCTCGAACAGAAGCGGCTGTTGGCGCTGTTGGCCCGGGTGGCGATCATCGTCTTTGCTGCGGCAATGGCGTTGGATCAGACGGGCGTGGCCAACGACATCGTCAACATGGCGTTCGGCTTCATCCTGGCCGGTGCGGCCCTGGCCGCAGCCCTGGCCTTCGGTCTGGGCGGCAAGGATGTCGCCAAGTATCAATTGGTGCGCTGGTACAAGGGCGCGGAGGCAAGCCTGGCGGCTCCGCAGGAGCCCGAGTCGGGTGAGGCAGCCGAGAAGCCGGCGGCAGGCGAGAAGCCGGCGGCAGCCGAGAAGCCGGCGGCAGCCGAGAAGCCGGCGGAGTAGCCCGCCCGTCGTTCCGGTCCGGTGGATCAAGAACACCGGCAGGCGTGCAACGCCTGCCGGTGTTTTCGTTGGCGCCGCGGGCGGGACTCAATACGTCACGTCGACCTGGCGCTTACCCGCGGCGGAAGCCAGGATCGCATCGCAGACGCAAGCAGTGCGATAGCCGTCCTCGAAGGTGGCGCCGTACGGCGCCACCGGCTTGTCGTTGACGATGGAATCCAGCAGATGCGTGATCTCGTGGACGAAGGTGTGCTCCCAACCGATGATGTGTCCCTGCGGCCACCAGTTGTTGATCCAGGGGTGGCTGCTTTCGGTGACGAGCACCTCGTGAAAGCCCTGCGTCTCCTTGGGCTGTTCGCCGACCCAGAAGACCTGAAGCTCGTTCATCTTCTCGATGTTGAACTGGATCGAGCCCCGCTCGCCGTTGATCTCCAGCACCTCGTAGTTCTTGCGGCCGGCCGCGAAGCGGGTTGCTTCGAGCGTGCCGATGGCGCCGTTGGCGAATTCGACCACCGATACGAAGGCGTCATCCACCTCCACCCTGGCCATTGCGCCGTCATCTCGCGGCCGTTCGCCGACGAAGGTGCGGGTCATGGCGCTGACCCCCGTGATCTCGCCGCACAGGAAGCGGGCCAGGTCGATGATATGCGAGCCGAGGTCGCCGAGCGCGCCGCTGCCCGCCCGCTCTTTGTCCACCCGCCAGATGAAGCCGGTGTGGTAGTGCGGCATGATCCATTCCTGCAGATAGACCGCGCGGAAGTGGTAGATGCGGCCGAGCGCGCCGCTCTTGATCAGTTCATAGGCCTGCCGGATGGCCGGGACGAAGCGGTAGTTGTGCGCCACCATGTGCTTGACGCCGGCCTTCTCCGCTGCATCCAGCATCGCCTTCGCCTCTTCGGCGGTGCGCGCCAGCGGCTTCTCGCAGAAGAGGTGCTTGCCTGCCCGGGCGGCCTCAATGCACGGCTCGGCATGGGCGTCGTTGGGTCCGCCGTTGTCGAAGAGCTGGACGTTCGGATCCGCGATCATCCGGCGCCAGTCGGTGTAGACCTTCTCGTAGCCGTACCGTCTGGCGGCTTCGGTGGCCGACTCGACATTGCGGCCGGCGATCGCCACGAGTTTCGGGATGGCCGGCGGCGGATACATCATGTAGGGGATCTTCTTGTACGCGTTGCTGTGCGCCTTGCCCATGAAGGCATAGCCCAGCATACCGACGCCGATCTCCGGCGCTGCGCCTGTGGCTTTCGGTCCGGCCATCGATGTGAAGGATTGCTCGCTCATGATCATCTCCGTGCGCGGGGTGGGACGCCTCTCGGCGTCACGCCTTGGCGGCGAAAGCGGCGTCGAAGGCAACGCTCGACGGCGTCAGATCGAGTCGCCGGACGAGCGCGCAGGCCTCGGGCGCGCCCTGGTCGCGGTTCATGCCGTTGTCCTCCCATTCCACCGAGAGCGGGCCCGCGTAGCCGATCGCATTCAAGGCGCGGAAAATGCGCTCGAACGGCACGCCGCCTCGCCCGGGCGAGACGAAGTCCCACCCCCGCCGATGATCCCCGAAGAGGAGATGCGAGGCCAGGATGCCGTTGCGGCCGTTGAGGTTGCGCACCGACTCTTTGACGTGCATGTGGTAGATGCGGTCGCGGTACGCGTAGATGAACTCGACGGGATCGATCATCTGCCAGTAAAGGTGGCTCGGATCGAAGTTGAAGCCGAACGCAGGGCGGCGCCCGATCGCCTCGAGCACGCGGCCGGCGGTCCAGAAGTCGTAGGCGATCTCGGAGGGGTGCACTTCAAGGCCGAACTTGACGCCCACGGCATCGAAAACGTCCAGGATCGGGTTCCAGCGATCCGCGAAGTCCTGGTATCCGGCATCGATCATTGCCGGTGGAACGGGCGGGAATCCGGCCAGCACGTGCCAGATCTTGGATCCCGTGAAACCGTTGACGACCGTGACGCCGAATGCGGCGGCTGCCTGGGCGGTGTTCTTCACCTCCTCAGCTGCGCGGCGGCGCACCCCTTCGGGGCTGCCATCGCCCCAGATGCGCGAGGGAACGATGCCCTTGTGCCGTTCATCGATCGGGTCATCGCAAACGCACTGGCCCACGAGGTGCGTGCTGATGGCGAAGCACTGCAGGCCGTGCCTCTCCAGGATCTCCCGGCGGCCACGCAGGTAGCGGTCGCTTTCCAGCGCCTTGTCCACCTCGAAATGGTCGCCCCAACAGGCGATCTCCACACCGTCGTAGCCGAAGGCTTTGGCCTTGGCGCACACGGCATCGAACGTCAGGTCGGCCCACTGGCCGGTGAAGAGAGTGACAGGTCGTGGCATAGGTGTCGGCTCCTTGGCTCGTTATGCCTGGTTTGAATCGTCGTTCCACCGCTGTCTGAGGAAGTGCGCCGCCATCTTGGGCTGGCGCTCGCGCGTGAACACCCCCTTGCGGTTCAACCCTCCGGTGCGCAG
>CAYRFV010000305.1:0-6433 GCA_964423545.1 uncultured Anaerolineales bacterium
GCGGGTGAAAATCACTTGCTTGGGGCTGGCGGCATTGATGAATCGGGCCACGCGCAGGCGAGCGTTCTCGTAGGCGGCGGTGGCGGTCTCGCTCAGGGTGTGAACGCCGCGATGGACATTGGCGTTCTGCTGGCGATAGTAGCGATCCATCGCCTCGATCACCTGGACGGGCTTCTGTGAGGAAGCGGTGTTGTCCAGGTAGGTCAGCGGCTGGCCGTGAATCTGCTGCGCCAGGATGGGGAAGTCGGCGCGGATGTCGGCGATGGCGGGCATGGTGGGGAGTAGGGAGTAGGGAGTAGGGGAGTGGTCAGCAGCCAATAACCAATCTCCAATAACCATTTTATTCCAGCCCTACCCGCCGGGCAATCTCGGCTTCTAGTTTGTGGCGCACGCCCGGCACCGGCACACGGTTGAGCACTTCCTCGAAGAAGCCGGAGACGATCATGCGCTTGGCCGTCTTGCGGCTGAGGCCGCGCGCCATGAGATAGAACACGTATTCGTCCTGGACTTTGGCGCTGGTGGCGCCGTGCGTGCAGCGCACATCGTCGGCCTGAATCTCCAGGCCGGGGATCGAGTCGGCGCGGGCCTGCTCGGACAGGATCAGGTTGTCGTTTTTCTGATAGGCGTTGGTCTTTTGGGCGTGCGGCCAAACGTTGATGATGCCTTGGTAGACCGAGCGGCTGGCGTCATCTAGCGCGCCCTTGAAGAGCAGGTCGCTGGTTCCTTGCGGACGTTTGTGCACCTGGTTGGTGTGGTGGTCGATGTGCTGGCGGCCCTGCGGGAAGTAAAGGCCCAGCAACTCGCCGTGGCTGCCGCGCTCTTCCATGTTCAGGTCGATCCACACCTTGCTCAGCCGGCTGCCCCACGAGGCTTGCAGATGCCGGTAGAGGGCGTCGCGCTGGGCCGAGGCGCGCATGGTGGCGAAATTCCAGGCGCTGGGGTGCAGGTTTTGCAGGTGAAGATAGTGGACGCGGGCGCCGGCCAGCGGGTAGGCCTCGACCACCGTGTCGCTCAGCCCGCGCTCTGCCCCCAGATAATCTTCGGCGATGGTCAACTCGCTGTTTTCGTCGCCGATGATGAGGCTGTGATGGAAGGCCGCCTTGCCTGCGCCGAGGTTGACGATGACCTGGAACGGTTTTTCGACGGCGACATGGCGCGGGATGTAGAGGAACGTGCCGTTCTGCCAGAGGGCGTAGTGCAGGGCGGCGAATTTGTTGTCGGCGGCCTGCACCTGGCTGCCCAAGTAGGCTCGCACCAATTCCTCGTGCCCATGCAGGGCCGTGCGCAGGTCGCTGAAGATGACCCCGCGAGTGGCCAGGGCCGGGTCGAGGTCGGAGTAGACCAGGCTGCCATCCTGGAAAACCAGGGCGCCGGCGCTTTCGATCTTGCTGAGATTGCTGGACAGCGAGCGCGGCAACTGGCTGCGGCGGCTGGCGGCGGCGGCGGGTTGCGTCTGCAGGCCGAAGCTCTCCAGCTTGAAGCCGGTCAGCCGCGTCCGTCGCCAGGTTTCTTCGTGATAGGTGGGCCAGGGCATGGCCTCGAACATCTCCCAGGCGGTCTGGCGGGATTGGCGCAGCCATTCGGGTTCGGCCAGGCGCTGACCGGTGGCCAGTACTGCCGCTTGGGAAAGCGTATCGGTTTTGAGAGTCATATCGTGATTTCGGATTGCGAATTGCGGATTGCGAAATGTGGCTTGGCGCTTTTCAACACTCAACGGTCAACATTCAACAATCAACGGCTAACCTGCGACTTGCCACCTGCCGCTTGCTACCCAATACTTCCTTCCATCTGCAACTGGATCAGCCGGTTCATCTCGACGGCATACTCCATTGGCAGCTCTTTCACCAGCGGCTCGATGAACCCGCCGACGATCATGCCCGCGGCCTCGTCCTCGCTGATGCCGCGGCTGGTCAGGTAGAAAAGCTGTTCCTCACCGATCTTGCTGACTGAGGCCTCGTGGCCGACTTCGACCGCGTCTTCGTCGATCTCGATGTAGGGGTAGGTGTCGGAGCGAGAGCGTTCGTCGAGGAGAAGGGCGTCGCAGACGACGGTGGATTTGCTGTCCTTGGCGCCTTTGGCCACCTTCAGCAGCCCGCGATACGAAGCGCGGCCGCCATCCTTGCTGATCGACTTGGAGATGATCTTGGAGGAGGTGTTGGGCGCGCCATGCACCACCTTACCGCCGGCATCCTGATGCTGCCCTTTGCCGGCAAAGGCGATGGAAAGAACTTCGCCGTGTGCGCGCTCACCCAGCATGTAGACGGCGGGGTATTTCATGGTGATCTTGCTGTTGTGGACGATGAAGCCCTGTGAGACGAAGTTGCCCGTTCCTTCCACCTCGATATCCCAGGTGCGTTCGGCCACGGCCTCAGGTTCGGAAACCGTCACTGGCGCGATCTCCACGGCCTCAGACAGGGCGATCTGCGAGCGTCCGACCCGGCGATGATACTCTTTGCGCGCCGGTTCGCACGCTTCGGCTTGCTGGCGCAGCCGGGGACTGATATGGTCGAACAGGCGTGTGTCGAGGGGGAAGCTCAGCCTGTGGGAGCCATGCGCAGTGGCCTCGATGCCGGCGATGACGACGCGGCGCGGCTGGTCGAATTCGGTGTACAGCCGGGGCGTGATCCCCAAGGTGACGAGAAGGCTGGCCACATCCTCCAGTAGGTCGCGGTTGACGGATTTCAAAGCGAAACTACGTGGGGACTGCACCGTGCCGTCGGCGTCGAGATAGCCGGCGACGAAAGCCAGCCGCTGCGATTCGGGCAGCGACGCCACCCACTGCGGGACGCGCTTGCTGACCGCCGAGCCGCCGAAGCCGTTGATCTGGAAGAACTCGGCCAACTCCTTGCTGTGCCAGGCAACATGATTGCCGTCCCCTCGCTCAACCGGCTCGACAGTGGTGACAGCCGTCATCGTCTGCAGCAGTCGTTCCCGCGCCCGATCCTGCACTGGCGTCGAGAAGCCGACCTTGGCCCAGCGCATCACACCCTCGGTTTGGCCCGCCTGCACCTGGATGTTGCCGTCCCCCAGCCAGTAGCCGAACAGCCACATGATCTCGTCGGTCGTCGCGGTCAAGGGCATCAGACGCGAGTCACGCGTCCGGCTCACATTCAGACCGGAAACATACTCATTGCCCGAAACGAAGTCCGTCACTAGGGCGGGAAGCTGGAGTTGGTGGGGCCGGCCGTAATCGATCGACGTGCGTGGGACGATGGCCTCGCGTAGATGGTCGGCGCGGACATAGGCCAGGTGATAGCGTCCGAGTTCTTTCGCCGCCTGCGCATCGTAGACATAGGAGTAGAAAGGATGGTTGGCGGTCACGCGCACCTTACGTTCACCAATCGCCACCGTCTGCACGGGCTGATAGCCGGAGAAACGTCTGGCCGCCACGCGGCGGAAGCAGAGGTGGCCTGCGCTTTCATCATACGACAGCACATCTTCGCCCACGTTGACTTGCTCGATGGCTTTGATCCCGTCCGGCGTCGTCACCAACGAGCCTTCGGCCAGACAACCGAGATTGCCATCGATCCACTCCATCGTCGCGTTCTCATAGGCAACGGCGCGTTTCGTCACCAGGTTATAGACATTGTTCGACCAGTTCTGGATGGTCGTATAGCGGCAGCGGCCGTTTTTGTGGACGATGATCTCGACCACGGCGCTGTGCAGGCTGTCGCTGGAATAGGTGGGCGCGGTGCAGCCTTCGATGTAGTGCATGCTGGCGCCTTCGTCCACGATGATCAGCGTGCGCTCGAACTGGCCCATGTTGGCGGCGTTGATGCGGAAATAGGCCTGCAGCGGGATTTCGATGTGGACGCCGGGCGGCATGTAGATGAACGACCCGCCCGACCACACGGCGCTGTTGAGGGCGGCGAATTTGTTATCGGTGGGCGGGATGATGGTGCCGAAATACTTCTTGAACAGCTCGGGGTGCTCGCGCAGGGCGGTGTCGGTGTCCAGGAAGAGCACGCCCTGTTTCTGCCATTCGTCCTTGAGGGAATGGTAGATTACTTCTGATTCGTACTGGGCGCCTACGCCGGCCAGGAACTTGCGTTCGGCCTCGGGGATGCCCAGGCGGTCGAAAGTCTCTTTGATTTCGCTGGGCACATCGTCCCAGTTTTTGCCCTGCTTCTCGGCCGGCTTGATGTAGTAATAGATGTCGTCGAAATCGATCGTGCTCAGGTCAGCTCCCCAGGTGGGGGTCGGGCGCGAGAGGAAGACATCGAGCGCCTTGTGGCGGAACTCGCGCATCCAGTCCGGCTCGTTCTTCATGTCCGAGATCTGATCGATGGTCTCGTGGCTCAGCCCTTTCTCCGACTTGAAGGCGTATTTCTCTGGCATCGCCCAGCCGTATTTGTAATCTTCTTTCACGCCGGCCAATGCCTGGCGATCTTGTTCGGTTGCCATTTTGGTTGAATCCTCTTATTCGTGGTTAGTAGAGAGGTAGACAATTAGATAGGTAGATAAGTAGAAAAGTAGATAGGTAGGCAAGTAATTGATTAGATGCGTAATTAGGTTTAATGGTGAAAATTGATAGTTTTTTTCTCTTATACAACTCTTCTTGACATTTCCTTGTCTACCTGTTTCCTTGTTTCCCTGTCTACTCCTTTACTGTCCGACCAACTCTGTCTCCACCCAACCGTAGCCGCGCTCTTCCAACACGTGCGCCAGCTCTGGCCCGCCGGTGGTGACGACGCGGCCTTTGTAGAAGATGCTGACTTTGTCGGGCTTGACATAATTCAAGATGCGTTGATAGTGCGTGATCAGCAGCGCGCCCATGCCGTCAGTCACAAGCTTGTTGATGCCATCGGCGACGACGCGCAGGGCGTCGATGTCGAGGCCAGAATCGCTTTCATCGAGGATGGCGATCTTGGGCTGGAGCATGGCCATTTGCAGCACCTCGCCGCGCTTCTTCTCGCCGCCGCTGAAGCCATCGTTCAGATAGCGCTGGGCGAAGGCCCGGTCGACGTTGAAGCGATCCATCTTTGCCACCAATTCTTTGCGAAACTCGCGCATCGGCATCAGTTCCGAGCCGATCTCCTTCTTGACCGTGGCGGTTTCGGCCTCGGCCCTGGCCCGGTCCTTGTACCCGCGCACATTGCTCACGGCCGCGCGCAGGAAATTAGCAAAGCTGACGCCGGGGATGGCGACCGGATATTGGAAGGCCAGGAAGACGCCCAGTTTGGCGCGCTCGTCCGGCTCCAGGTCGAGAATGCTGGCGCCATCGAGCAGGACCTCGCCGGAGGTGATTTCGTAGTGGGGGTGGCCGGCGATGGCGTAGGCCATGGTGCTCTTGCCGGAGCCATTCGGCCCCATCAAAGCGTGGACTTCGCCCTGGCGGATGGTCAGGGTTACGCCCTTGAGGATTTCGCTATCACCGACATTGACGTGCAGGTCTTTGATTTCGAGAACGGAAGACATGGGAGAAGAAGACTCCTGTGGGGGGAGGTGGGTGGAGATTCGTTGTTAGGGATTAGTTATTGGAGATCGGTTATCAGAGATTAGCGCTTCATCAGAGGTGAATAACCAATAACCAATTACCAATTACTCACAACGAACGAACAGCCATTATGCCCGTCCATCATGCAATGGGTAAGTTCGACTTTGGCGTTGAGAACCTGCGCCATCATCGTTTCTTCCATCGTACAGATTTCACGGTGGACGGAGGCTAACTCGTGGTAAGGGCAGTTGAATTCGTGCAAAGTGATGACGTCGGCCTCGTGCGAACGAGGACACGCGCTCTTGCAGGGCCTGGCCGCGCACCTGTTGCCGGTATTGCCCTGCCAGCTTATCGCCCACCCGGTGCAACAGGGTGTGAACGACGGCTGCTCCCTGATCGGCCAGGAGTTCATCATACAGGTTCAGGGCCAGATCCTCGCAATAGCAGGCGAACAGTTCACGAGCCTTGTCGCTTAGCTGGTAGCGTTGCTGCGGCCGGCCGACGCCGCTGCGCTCGGCAGTAGTAGGGATTACGAAGCCCTCGACCATGAGATGGCCGAGCTGTTGGCGCATGGCGGTGTCGCTCAGCCCCAGCTCGCGGCGCAATTCCTTGACGCCGAGAGCGCCGTTGCGCTGGAGCAGCTTGATGATCTGCCCGCTGGGCGAGTTGTCGAGGGAGCGGTAGAGGGTGGACATCGGTGGGGTGGGTGCAGCAGATGGGCGGTAACAGTGCAAGTTGTCATTCTGAGTTTCTAAGCAGGCGCAGCCGAAGAATCGCGCGCGGACTAAAAGGGGGGTTCTTCGTCGCTTCGCTCTTCAGTGAGACTCAAGTGAATTGTTACGATGGGTGGAGCGTAGCACGGCGCAATGGTTTTGTCAAATCTCACTGTAAAAATAGTGAAAATTCTGTTCGGTTCTTGAGAAGCCCGTAGGGCCTCGTGGATGAATTCACGGTCTGGTACGGCCCCCGTGAATGAATTCACGGTCTGGTACCGGA
>CAYRFV010000306.1:0-6417 GCA_964423545.1 uncultured Anaerolineales bacterium
CCGACGATGCGGCTGTCGGTGAAGCCACCCTGGAAGATGCCGAAGCCGAACAGGGTCCCGAGGATGTTGTCCATGGCCGCAAACCGGCCGCGCACGCTGTCGGGCACAAACTCGCGCATCCATGGGTACATGCCGGTCTCAGCAATGGCTCGACACAAGGCGAAGATCGCCAGCACACATGCCACGAAGCGCAGCGTCGCGTGGGGGCCATACTGGCTCGATATCCAGGGAGTGAAGAGAAGACAGGCCACCACTGCTTTGCGCGCGCCCCACAGCACCACAAAGGTTCGCTTGTAGCCGATGCGAGCCACAGGTGATGCTGCAAAGAGCGCCACGATGCCTGCCAGCGGAAAGAGCGCCAACAGCATGCCGATCTGGGCCTTGTCCAGGCCCAGTGCGGTCAGGAAGAGGATGAAGACCGGCCCAAAAACGGTCAGTTGGCAGAAGACCGAATTGGTGGCGATGTGGCCGAACGCCCAGGGCAGCCGGCGAATCTTCGCATCGTCGGACAATGCGACAGGGAGCGCCTGCTCCGGCGCGGCGACAACCCGGCCTGGTTGCGAAGTCAGTGTCGTCATGCACCACACAAAGCGAGCCGGAGCCTCGCTGAGGCTCCGGCTCGGACATCCTCACGACCCGGTTGAGGCGTGC
Organism: uncultured Anaerolineales bacterium; assembly: GCA_964423545.1. Lineage (GTDB taxonomy): Bacteria > Chloroflexota > Anaerolineae > CG2-30-64-16 > CG2-30-64-16 > JALOOE01. The sequence goes on from CAYRFV010000306.1 coordinate 652, forward strand.
AGCCCGGCATGCTGCTGCGCCCCTCAACCGGCCCCGGGCGCCAGCCTGAACTGGCGCTATTCCGGCCTGGTGAGACCGGTCAGATCCACCTTCACTTTCTTGCCCAGGTCTTCCAGCGCATCGTACAGGATCTGGACACCATACTTCGGATTGTGCGCGTAGATGCCTGGATCCTTCTGTACGTACTGGTAGTTGTAGGCTGCGCGGAGCAGACGCGGGGTCCAATCGCTCCAGCCGTTGGAAGACACAGCTTCCTTCTCATCCGCCTTGCCGTCGCCGTTGGTATCCTTGAAGAAGTACGGATAAGCCGCAGCATTGTAGGCGATCGCGGTCTTGGTGATTTCCTTGCTGTAAGCCTTGATCGCGTCATACAACTTCTCTTCCAATGCTGCGATCTCCGCTGCCATGCCTTCCTTCACATCCTTGTCGCCATCGTAGTCTTTGGCGGTGATGCGAATTTCCTTCGGCGCCTTGACCCCGGCATGACACGTCACGCACTTATCCATCTTCAGTTCGAGCTCGTGCGTATTGTGGCATTCCGTGCAGGTGGCGAAGCCGGGTGCATGTGCATTTTGTCCGACATACTTCTTGCCATCATACTGGTACGCGCCCTGCGCAGCATCTCCGAACAGCGAGGCGCCTGCTGCGAAGTAGTGCACATTCTGGAAGCGCGCCTTGGGATCGATCTTGTCGTCTTCCAAGCCCTTGATCGCCGCATTCACGGTCGATGTCGACGCACGACCCTGGTGGCACTCCAGGCACAGATTGGCCGCCACCGGCTTGAGCGCACCCTTGTCATCCTTCTCCTTGCTGAAGGTGACGCTCTTGCCGCTGGGGAACGGCACGTTCACGACAGGCCTTACAGCGAACTTGGTCATGTCGCTGTGGCAGGTGGTGCAGGCGAGGCCATTGCTGGGATCCATGTTCCCCACGCCTGTGGTCAGAACAGCGCCAGCCGGGGTCACGGCGACCGTGCCGCCGTTCTTGAGGAACTCGGGCAGACCGTCTGCGGTGTGGCACTTCACACAGGCTGCCGGCACCTCACCCTCAGCATCCCAATGCCGGAACGCCTCGCCGGTGCCATCGAAATGGCCGACATCGTTGCGCTGAGCCTTGGAGATGTCCACTGGCTTGGCCAGCTTGGTGTTGAGATCCTTGATCGAATCATACAGCAACTGGATGACGTACTTGGCGTTGTGCGCCAGCTTGCCGGGATCCTTGCTCGCAAGCTGATAGTTGTAGGCAGCCTTCAGCAGGCGCGGGGTCCAGGCAGTGTACGGGCCGGTCTCATCAGCATCCGCCTTGCCGTTCGCGTTCTTGTCGGCCAGGAAATACGGATAGGCCGCCGGGTTGTAGGCGATGTCCGCCTTGCTGACTTCCTTGGCGTAGGCCTGGATCGCCGCAAACAGCTTCTCCTGCAGTCCAGCCAGCTCCTCACCGATTCCCTCCTTCGCGTTGCCGTCGCCGTCGTAGTCCATCAGCGAGCCGGCCATGCGAATCTTAGCGAAGTCCTCAGCCTTGGTGACGCCGGTATGGCAGGAGGCGCATTCCTTGACTTCCAGCTCCAGCGAGTGCGAATTGTGGCAGCCCGTGCAGGTGTCGTACGGCTCAGGATGCTCGAACTTGCCGTCATAGGACTGGCCCTTGTACTCGTACCCGCCCTTGACCAGGGTGCCGTACTGCGTCGCTGCGGCCGGATAGTAGTGGACGTTGCGGAAGCCGAAGGTGGTGGTGACGGTCTTGCCGGATGCGTCCGTGGTCACCAGCGGTTTCACAACGGTGTCTTCGTCTGCGTCCTTGAGCTTGAACGTGTTGGAGATCGCGTTGTTCACGCTGACGGTAGACTCGCGTCCCTGGTGGCATTCCATGCAGCGGGCTTCAGCGCCGAGATTCTTGAGCGTGACGCCGGATGGGAAGGTAACGCTCGTCTTGTTAACGGTGGCGGAGTTGTGACAGGCCACGCAGTCGATCAGGCTGCCGGTCGGCACGGCCTTATCGACGACGCCGGCCTTGCTGCCGTCAGCGCCCAGGAAATCGCGGTAGCCCTCTGAGCTGTGGCACTTAGCGCAGGCAATCGGAACTTCGGACTCAGTAGCAGTCGGCCAATGCTTGAACGCCTCGGCGGTGGGATCGGAATGACCAGCTTTTTGCCAGTCAGCCAGGAAGGGCACGACAGGGGACTTCTTGGTAGCAGTCAAGTCCGCGGTCTTGGCTGCGATAGTCGTGGTGACCGCGCCTTGTTGCGGGATATCACCTTCTTGGGGCGCGGTCGCGGGCATGGCATGCGCGGCCACAAACAGCACGCCGATCAGCAAGACCGCGACCCCGACTGCGACGACGAGGTTCTTGGGCAAGCTTCTCATAGGTTGGGTTCCTCCATTGGTTAGCCGAATTGTGAATCAGATATGGGCCAACAGGTGGGCGGGATCTCGCTCGATAGGCATCTCTCCTTTGGAATCAACAAAGCACAGTGTCCCAGGATGGCAACCGATGACGAGAGCATCTCCTGGCAACGGCCGTGGTCGGATTCCCTGGCGGCTCGAATGATTCTGCGACTGGCAACAGAGGGGTGGGGGGCCGCCATCAACAACCGATACAGTCATGCACACCCAGGCCGTAGGAGTTCAAAGATCAGGAGCGAACCAGCCCGGATATGCAACCGGCGCACTAACGTATCTTTTATCGCGAATCACAGCTTGTGTCAAGTTTCCGAAACCAGCGAGAGGCGTCTCGCAGCGTTTCGCACTCGCGTTGTGCACCCATTGATAGTGATTCGGCTTTCAACTTAACGTCAATCGGCGCCGCATTACCTGCATAGATTGCCACATGCCGCGCATCGTCAGGTCAGCCCGGAGCGATGCGACCCGTTTCGCCGGCGACATGCGTTCGCACCTTGTCGCGATCGATTCGAACGCACTGACCTCGATGAGCAGAGGCGGAAAGGTGGCTGATTCGCCGATTGGCCTCGATGTCGCGTGCAAGCAGTGTCACGTTCAAGGGAGCAAAGCCGCGGCGAAGACCGACGAACAGCTCAAGGCAACCGCCCAGGGCTACCATGCAAGCAGGTAGCTGATCGCGCACCCAGATGAATAACGACCGGCGACTCGATGAGTCACCGCTCGTTTTGCGCCCGGTCTCAGCCTGCCCACGGGCGGCTCTGACGCGCGGTCCGCGCGGTCAGCTCTTCGGCTTGTGGCACGCCTGGCATTGATCGTTCGTGCGCCCCGCGTGATCTTTGGGCGCAGGCTTGACGCCGCTGTCAGGGCTATGGCACAAGAGGCAGTTCTCTCGGCCGGCGAGGTCGTGCGGAATCGCCTTAGGGGCGTCGGACACAGCGGCGGCGGTCGTGGCCGTGGGTGTCGCAGCCGCGGCAGGCGCTGCGGTCGCTCTCGCTTTGGCCGTTTCGGTGGGCACCGCAGTGGCGGCGCCGAAGGCGTTCGATGCCTGCGCCGGCTTGTGGCAACCTGTGCAGATTTCCACCCCGAAGGCCGCGTGGTTGGCCGGGAACGGCTGGGCCTTGCCTTCGCCGTGACAGAGCAGGCAGTCCTTGTGCATCGCGTCGTCGACCGCGTGTGGAATAGCCAGCGAGTCGCCTGGTGCAGATGCGGCAGCAGCTGTTGGCGCCGCCACCACTGTCGGTGCGGCCGCAGTGGTCGGTGCACCTGTAGTGTTTGGTGCGGCTGTAGCCGTTGGCGGCCGGGTGGGCGTTGCGGCCGGCCGCGTGGCAGTCACAGGCAGCGCAGCGACTGGCGCCGACGATACTGCCGGTTCCTGCAGCGTCGGCTTGTGGCATTGCACGCACATATCGGACTTGAAGCTGGCGTGATTCTCAGGGAACGGCCTCACCTTGCCGGCCGCATGGCACACCAGGCAGTCAGTGCGTTGGCCGACCGGGTGCGGGATGGGATTCGGCACGCCGGTGCCCGGGACCTTCGGGGGCGCACTGAGTTGGCGCACTCTGGGCGCATCCAGGCCGGCATAGACCCATTTGTTTGCGTGGCACGCGCTGTTCGAGCAGAAGCTGCTGTTATCCTTGCCACCCGGGTTCTCCACGGTGTGGCACTCGGCGCAGGTGGCGTCAAACTGATAGCGATGCTGAGCAAGCCAGGTGGTGCTCTTGTGCGACTGCGGCTCGTTCGCCGTCGAGACCTCGATCGGGGGAAGCGGCTTGCCCGGGTCGGCGACCTGTGGAATGCTGTGGCAGATATTGCATTCCAGGCGAATGGCCTGATTGTCCTGGCTCAGATGCTTTCCGTCGTGGCAGCGGAAACAGCCGGGGAAGTCCTGGTGCCCGATGTTGTTGGTGTGGGATTTCCAGTCCAGGTTCATGAATGGAAACTGGGTCTTGTCGAAGATGCCTTGCAGCCGGGTAACAGCCCGCTGGACATCGGCCTTGCGCGTGGCGTACAGATCCGGGTAGTTGGTCTGGTAGAACTGCTCAACGGCCGCGATGGCATTCGCCGCCTCTGCTTCGGTGGCATACTTCTGCCCCAACACCCTGACCCCTTCCCGCTTGATGTACGGCAGATCGGATGCAATTTGACCTAGCGCGAGCGCCTCATCCAACGCATCGTCCGGGTTGCGGAAGTGATGGCTGGCGCGATTGTGGCAGTCCACGCAATCCATCTTGCGCTTTTCGGCTTTGGCAATCGACTCGGGCGTCAGGTTGGAATCGACCGACAGATAGGTGGTCGTGACGCCGTTGAAAGTGGCCTGCACCCACGGGATATCCTGCCGCTTCTCGTCGGTGGCAATGTAATAGACCGGGTTATCGATATGCCAGTGGATGCCGCGTCCCTGGCCGAGCTCGGCCGGTCCACCACCGGTGTTCACAACCAGTGCGGTCTCCGTGAGACTATTCTTCTCATCGGCCGCGTAGCTGGGCAGAGTGACCAGGCGATCGTCGTAGAACTTCTCCGGCCAGTGGCACTGCTCACAGACAACCTCCACCGGACGCAAGCTGGTGATCGGCGATGGAATTGGCTTTTCGAACAGGCTCAACGGATAGGACCAGACATAGTGTGCGCTGCGGACCTTGGCTTCGAACGCATGATACGCGCCCGGCCCGATATGACAGGTGCCGCATTCGACCCGTGCGTGAGGCGAATTCATGTAGGCGGTGTGCTCGGGCGACATGACATGACAGGCCGAGCAAAACTCACTGGATTCCGAATACTCCATTAACGTGACGGAACCCATAAAGAAAAGCCAGAAGACGAAGACCGTACCGATGCCGAACAAAGCCACACGCCATTTGCTCTTGCTCAGCCAGTTGTACAGGCGCTTCAGCATGATCGCTCCTCCATGATATCGGGCAACAGGGCGCTGCCTGGCTGGTAGAACGTAGGGAAGAACGTAGGCAGCTGATGCAGGCGTCCACTCGCAGCAAAGGGCAGAGCAGCCTACAAGCGACAGAATGTTGCGAGGATTATACTCTGAATCACCATGCCGTCAATCAGGGTCGCGTGCGTCGCGGCTCCGTGTCCGCTGGGAGCCGGCAGCTGACCCATCCCCCGCAGACAAAAAGCGCCAGGACCCATCCCGCATGCGATGAGCCCTGGACGCTCCCTGGCCCGAAGGAACTCCCCCGCCGACTGTGCGGCGCTGCAAAGACGTGCTGCAACGCCGACCCTACGTCAAATGGAAGGCACACCCCTCCGCCTCTACGACCCCCGGATTGATATCCGGCGGCGACGCGGCGTTGACCTGAACTAGATGATCTCCAACTCTCTAAGCTTTGCGTCCGGCACGACGCCGTCCACCCAG
>CAYRFV010000307.1:0-6376 GCA_964423545.1 uncultured Anaerolineales bacterium
GCACGGCGGTGGGGCCACCTCGCTCGACGCCGCACGCGGCGGCGACCGAGGTGGCGAGCGGCGTCCCCGCCAGCCGGCCGTCGGGCGTGGCCGGCGTGCGCGCGCCCACCCGCACCGCGCTCGACCGGGTGATGTGCACGTTGCCGAACGGCGTGCCGTCGCGGGGATCGCGGCAGATCTGTTTCACCGGCTCGTCGCGCAGCCGCTCCACGAGCGCGACCAGACCTTCGAGTCGGGCGTCATCGTTGCCGTGCTTGGGCGCGCGCAGCAGCCGTTGGCGGAGCAGCTCTTGCCCCGCGAAGTTGGTCTTGCAGGCGTTCGCAATCTGTTCGAGGGTCGCATCGCCCCGCTCGTAGACGACCTCCCGGATGGCGGCCAGGCCATCCACCATGTTAGCGAAGAAGCTGCCACCGCACGACAGGATGTTGTACTTGGTCCGCTCGGCCAGATCGCGGCCCCGCTCGATGCAGCCATCGAAGAAGCAGGATGTGAGGGGCGTCTGGCCCCACCGCCTTTGGGCCGTGAGGAGCGGCATATTGGCCGCATAAGAGGTCGCAACCTGCCAGCGCAGCACGCGGCCCACGGCCGCAGTCAGGTCATCGAAGGTTCGCAGCGCCTCGGGGGGCGGGATGTCGGGAACCGCGCCCCGGCCATCATAGCCGCGGCCCGCGGTGAGCGCCAGCTCCAGCGCTCCCGGGTAGTCCACGTGCGCACCGGGGTTGAAGTACGCTTTGCCCGGGATGCCGATCTCGTTGCAGCCGACCGGTACGTAGTCGAAGGCGTCCTCGCGCGAGACACCCAACGCCATGAACATCGCTGGCACCGCCGCGTCGCTCATCATCAGCGGGAAGCAGGTCGAGCCGGCCAGGTTGTGCAGGCAGAAGTCGAAGAAGTCGGGATCGATGTTCGGATGCCAGCGCACCCACACCAACGGCTCGGGCAGCGACATCGCGCCCGTCGCTTTGATGAAGAGCCAGGAGAGCTCGTTCGTCTGGTCAACACCGTCGGGAGTCGAGCCGCCGACCACCAACCCCTGGGTCAGGTTGTGTTCGATACCCCAAAAGGTGTTGTCGCGCTGCTTGAGCAGGAAGTTCTCGCAAAGGGTCAGGCTGAAGTCGTCGTCCAGCCGGCCCGCGTCTCGATCCGCCCGGTAGAAGGGGTAGAGGAGCTGATCCAGACGGTCGGGCGTGCACGAATAGCCGTGCCCCTCGATGTGGACCGCCTGGTGCGCGAACCAGACCAACTGCATCGCCTGGTGGAAGGTCGCGGGCGGTTGGTGGGCGATCAGCCCGGCATTGCGCGCCATCTCGGCAAGCTGCGCTGCGCGCGCCGGATCGGCGCACTGCGCCGCTTCATCGGCCAAGAAGGCCGCGTAACGTGCGATCCATTCCCCCATGCCGAGCAGGACCTGCTCCGCGGCGGTCAGAAACTCCAGGCTGGCCGGCTCGATCTCCTCCGCACGCCGCGCCCTCACGCGTTGCGTCAGCCCATCCAGCCCGACCTCCAGCAGTTCCCGATAGGAGGGGCTGAGGTGTCCCTGGTTGGAGAGGAACTTATAACCGGCGACGGCAGTGCGTTCGCGCTGAGTCCCATGCACAGTGCGCATGTAGGCGCGGTATTGTCCCCACAGGTTGCGGTCTGTCCAGTAGTCCATGATCGGCTGGGGAACCTTGCCGGCCAGGTAGCCGCGCTGCTGCGGCTGCTCATTGACGTAGAGATCTTCCTCGGCGATGCCCAGCTCTACCATGACCGGCATCGCGCCCGGCGCCTCGGAGATCGTCCCGGCCAGCAGATCGCCCGGTCGGATGTAGAGCGGCACGGTGCGGAAGTACTCAGCCAACGCCAGCGCCTTCTTCACGATCCAGGGCGCACCCTCGTTGGCCTGCCAGACGCGGGTGAACGCCTCGGCCCGCGCCAGGCCTACGGCCACAGGCGAATCAAGGATCGCGCGGCGCAGGGCCAGCATGGGCGCCGGATCGTGATTAGGGGGAAAAACAAAACGCATCGTCTACCTCTCGGCGGTAATCGAGAACGGGGATGCGGATCGCGGGTCTCAGAATGACATCCATCTGATAGCGAGCGATGCGCCGTTGCCTTTAGTCCGATCCGCGTTCATTCGCGACCGGTTCTCAGGGCAACCCCAGACGCTTCTTGCAGTCGTCGAGCATCTCGGCGGTGCGGGTGGCGCCGCAGCGGGTGACACCCACCTCCCGCACAGCGAGCAGCGCGTCGAGCGTGCGCACGCCGCCGGCTGCCTTCACCTGAACGTGGCTGGGCGAATGTGCCCGCATCAGCTTCAGGTCCTCGAGGGTCGCGCCGCCCGTGCCGTAGCCGGTCGATGTCTTCACCCAGTCGGCGTTCAGCTCGCCGCAGATCTCGCACAGGCGGATCTTGTGGGCGTCGGTCAGGTAGCAATTCTCGAAGATGACCTTGACCTTCTGACCCGCCGCATGTGCCACGTCGATGACGGCTTTGATATCCGCGCGGACGTAGTCCCAGTCGCCGCTCAGCACCTTGCTAATGTTGACGACCATATCCAGCTCTTCGCCGCCGTCCTTGAGCGCCTGCGCCGCCTCAGCGGCCTTGATGGCGGTCGTGTGCCCGCCGTGCGGAAAGCCGATGGTCGTGCTGGCCCGCACATCGCTCCCGGCCAGGATCTCGGCGCAGCGATTCAGGTAATAGGGCAGAATGCAGACGCTTGCCACGTCATAGGCCAGCGCCAGCTTACAGCCTTTCTCCAGATCCTCGACCGCGATGGTCGGGTTGAGGAGGGAATGGTCGATCATCTTGGCGATATCTGAATAGGTGTAGTCCATGGTTCCTCCGACAATTCATTGTAGGGGCGATCCCTCTGTGGTCGCCCGCCTGTGGTTGCCCGCCGGGGCAGGCACGGAGGCGCTGCCCCTACGTCGGTGTCCCGCGCTTCACCGCCAGCGCGATGCCACCGAGCGCGCCGGCCTTGTCGCCCAGCAGCGACTTCTCGATGCGCAGGTCGTCGGTCGGGAACATGCCTACCCGGCGGCGTACGGTCGCGCGCACGGTGTCGAACAGCAGCGGGCCGATCTCGGCCACGCCGCCGCCCAGCACGACCAGGTCGGGGTGGAGCACGGTGACCACATTCGCCACGCCGATGCCGATGTACTCGGCCGCGCGAACGAGCGCCTCGCGCACGGCGTCGTCCCCGGCCGCGGCGGCCATTTCCCGTGGGGTGATCGCGCTGGCATTGCCGCCCACCAACCGGTGCAGCTCCGGTGCGCGGCCGCTCTGCAGCAGCCACACCCCTTGGGCGGTGATCGCCGGCCCGCTGGCGAGGGTCTCCAGGCAGCCACGATTGCCACAGCCGCACAGGGGCCCGTCCGGCACGATCGTCTGGTGGCCAAGCTCGCCCGCTGCGCCGAGCGGTCCCAGCCGCAGCCGGCCCTCGACCACGACTCCGCCGCCAATGCCGGTGCCCAGGGCGAAGAAGGCCATCGTAACGTTCGCCCTACGGCCGAGGCCATACGTCAGCTCGCCCAGGGTCGCCATGCGCACATCGTTCAGCAGATAGACCGGGCAGCCGATCTGCGGCGCGAGAACGTCACGCACGGGCACGCCCCGCCATTGGGTCGGGAGGTTGGGCAGGAACCGGGTGGCGCCGGCGGCCAGGTCGGCCAGCCCGGGCACGCCCATGCCGGCCCCCACCGGTTGCACGCCGGTCTCCGCCGCCAGATCGTTCACCAGTCCGGCAATGCGGCCCAACACGGCCGGCGGCCCCTCGTGCGACAGAGTGGGGACAGTCCTTTCGGCAACGACTTGGCCGGCGGCCGTCGCGAACATGCAAGCGATTTTGGTGCCGCCCAGGTCGATGCTGGCGTAGACGCCGGTCATGGCAGAAACTGCTTCAGGTATCGTCCGCTCTGCCGCAGCGCAGCCCGGCGGGTCTCCAACGTGACCTCGTACGCCCGATCTTCCACCTCGATGCACACGGGGCCGTCGTACTTCACATCGCCCAACACGGACAAGAAGCGACCCCAATTCACGTCGCCTAGTCCAGGCAGCTTCGGCGTGTGAAACTGGAGCGGCGCTGCCAGGATGCCCACTTCGTCGAGCCGGGTTCGATCCACGCGCGCATCCTTCGCATGGACATGGAAGATGCGGCTCGCGAACTCCCACAGCGGCCTGACATAGTCGATCTGCTGCCACACCAGATGCGACGGATCGTAGTTCAGACCAAAGCTCGGGCTGGGGATCTCCTCAAACATGCGACGCCAGATGGCAGGCGTCGTAGCCAGGTTCTTCCCTCCCGGCCACTCATCGCCCGTGAAGAGCATCGGGCAGTTTTCAATCCCGATACGCACACCGTGGTCCTCCGCGAACTTGACCAGCGGCGGCCACACCTCCCGAAAGCGCGGCCAGTTGGCATCCACCGAGCGCGCCCAATCGCGGCCGATGAAGGTGTTGAAGGTGCTCACCCCAAGCATCTGCGCCGCGCGGATGACCTGCTGCATGTGTTCCACGTAGACGGCCGCCTCGGCGCGGTCGGGGATGAGCGGGTTGGGATAGTAACCGAGCCCGCTGATGCTGACACCCGATTCCGCCATCAGATCCCTGATGCGCTGCGCGTCGGACTTCGTGAACCCGGCCACGTCGATGTGCGTGACCCCTGCATAGCGACGTTCCGCCTTGCCGCGCGGCCAGCACATCAGCTCGACGCAGGCGAAGCCTTCGGCCGCAGCGAACTTCACGACCTCCTCAAGGGAGAGATCGGGCAAAATGGCACTGACGAACCCTAGTTGCATGGGAAAACCTCCGTATCCGGCAGTGATGACGCGTTGCGTAGAGCGTGTCGCGTATTCCGTTAGCCGGCCATCAGGGACGGATCATTCTCCAGCCACGCACTGCGCACGGCGAACTACGCACTGCGCACTACGTCCACCCACCGTCCCTCCCGATGACTAGCCAGGATCGCCTCGCACAGCATGATCTCCCGATGGCCGTCGGCAAAGGTGGGGTAGGTCGGCGGAGCCGTGAAGTCGCCGGCCGCGATGTAGTCGTAGTACGCGCGGTAGATCTGCTTGAAGGTGTCGGGGAAGCCCTCGTTGTGGCCCCCCGGATAGTTGATGAAGCCACGGGCATAGGTCGAGAGCAGCCCCGGATCGCGGATCAGACTCTCGTTGGCGCGCTCGCGGTGGCCGATCCACAGCTCGTTGGGCGACTCACTGCACCACGCAAGCGCCTGCTTCGATCCCGCGATCTCGAAGCGCAAGCAGTTCTTGCGGCCCGCCGTTACCTGCGAAGTCCAGAGCATCCCCCGGCTGCCGCCCCGGAAGCGCAGCATCACGCCACCATAGTCCTCGGTGGTGATCGCGACCGACTCCGTTGCAACAATTTGTTCTTCCTTGCCCTTGAACGTCTGCACCTCCCCCTTGGGCCGCTGCCGGATGGGATGTACGGTCTTGAGGTCGGCGCAGACGGCCTCCACCTCCAGCCCGGTGATGAACTGCATCAGGTCGAGCCAGTGGGTGCCGATATCGGCCACCGCGCGCAACGCGCCGCCCTCCTCGGCCAGCACGCGCCAGTTGTAGTCGGTGGGGTAGAAGAGCCAGTCCTGGACGTAGCTGCCGCAGATCGAGTAGACCTCACCCAGGTCGCCGCGGCGCACCATATCGTGCGCCTCCAGGCAGAGCGGGTAGAAACGGACGTTGTAGTTGACGCCGGCGGCCAGACCGGTTGCCCGCGCCAGCTCAACGAGCGCCGCCGACTCGGTCGAGTTCATTGCCAGCGGCTTTTCGCACAACACGTGTTTGCCGGCCCGAAGCGCCGCGCTTGCGATCTCGAAATGGAAGCGGTTGGGCGTGGTGATGTGCACGACCTGGACCTCGGGGTCGGCCAGGAGCTCCTCGGGCGAGGCATATGCCTTGGCGAGTCCAAGCCTCGCCGCTGCCCCGCGCGCCTCCTGCGGCGTCGCGGCCAGGATGCCGGCCACGGGCACGCCCAGCCGTTGCAGCGCCTCCACGTGCACCGGACCGATGAACCCGGCGCCGATGACGGCGGCAGTGATGTTGTACATGCTTTGCCTCCTGTCAGGATGACCGATGACGGAAGATGCAGGGCGATCGACCGAAGAGGTGGCCCACCGAAGCGAGCTGCGCCGCGCCGCCTGCGTCGTTCGTGTCCCTGCCTACGCGATCCCGCGGCGCCGCAGGAAGCCGAAGCTCATGGCGATGCTCTGCAGCGCAGGATAGGCTTCGCAGTTCTGCTCGACCAGATACCACTCGTTCCCGGCGATTTCGGCCGCGGCGAAGACTGCATCCCATTCAATGATGCCGTCGCCCAGCTCGGCATTCTGCGTGCCGGCGCCCGGTTTCGCCTTCTCTTTCAGGTGCAGCAGCGGCAG
>CAYRFV010000308.1:0-6266 GCA_964423545.1 uncultured Anaerolineales bacterium
GTCCTGAGGACAGAGGGCGACAACCGGCATGTGCTCGTCGATCAGCGCGATGGGGCCATGCTTCATCTCACCCGCCGCATACCCCTCGGCGTGGATGTAGCTGATCTCCTTCAGCTTCAGCGCGCCTTCCAGGGCGATCGGATAGTTGATGCCGCGACCCAGGTACAGGAAGTTGGTGTACTGGAAAAAGCGCTGCGCCAGATCCTCATACAGCTTGTGGGTCGCCGGATCGAGCAGACGGCCGACCAGCGCGGGCAGCGCAGCCAAATCATCGAGAAGCGTCCGGCGCGCCGCTTCCGGAAGCACGCCGCGCAGCGACCCCAGGCAGACGGCTAGCAGATACTGGTCGACAAGGGAGGCAGTGAACGCCTTGGTCGACGCCACCCCGATCTCTGGCCCGGTGTGCATGTAGATGACGCTGTCGCTCACCCGCGACGCCTGGCTGCCGATCACATTCACGATCGTCGCCAGGTGGGCGCCCTTGTTCCGACCCTCCTCCATCGCCGCCAGCGTGTCCACCGTCTCGCCGGATTGGGTGATCGCGAGCATGAGCGTGTTCCGGTCGATGACAGGGTCACGATAGCGGAACTCGGAGGCGTACTCGACGCGCACCGGCAGCCGCGCGAGCTGCTCCACCATGAATGCGCCCACCAGCTCGGAATGATACGAGGTGCCGCACGCCACGCTGACGACTTGGGTCAGTGCAGCAGCCCGCTCAGGCGTCAGTGCGAAACGTTCAAGGAAGACTTCGCCTGTGCCCAGGTCAACACGGCCGCGGATGGTGTCGGTCAGGGAATTGGCCTGCTCGTAGATCTCCTTCTGCATGAAGTGCTTGTATTCGCCCTTAGCAGCCGAGATCGGATCCCAGGGAATCGCGTGGACCTGCGGCTGGATCGGCTGGCCCTCAAGGGTGCTGAACGCGGCGCCGGTGCGCGTGACGATTGCAACCTGGCGGTTTTCCAGGAAGACCATCCGCCGCGTGTGCTCCAGGATGGCCGGCATGTCGGAGGCGACGAACATCTCGCCATCGCCGAAGCCGACGGTGACGCCGCCCGCGTTGCCCAATCGCGCCGCCACCAGGGTCTCAGGTTCGCGCTGGGATAGCACGACGACTGCGCTGGGGCCACGGAGCTGGGCCAACGCGAGACGCACCGCCTCCACCAGCGGCCGCCCGACCTGATAGTGGAGACCCACCAGGTGCGCGATCACCTCAGTGTCGGTGTCGGACTGGAAGTCGATTCCTTCCGCTTCCAGCTCGGCGCGCAACTCGCGGAAGTTCTCGACGATGCCGTTCTGAACCACCACAAGCTGGCGCGAGAAGTCCATGTGAGGGTGGGCGTTGCGCTCGCTGGGCTTGCCGTGGGTGGCCCAGCGCGTGTGACCGATCCCGGTGTTCCCCTCGATCGGTGCCTCAGCCAGCCTGACTGCGAGGTTGCTCAATTTGCCGACATCGCGCCGGATCGCAATCTGCCCGTTCTGGAGGACGGCAATGCCAGCGGAGTCATAGCCGCGATACTCCAGTTTCCGCAGGCCGTCCATGATGAGCTGAGCCGCGTTCTGCGGACCGACATAACCCACGATGCCACACATAGACCTTCTCCGTCACTCCAAATACTCGAGCCAGCGGCGTCGCGCGGGATCAGCCTCGGCATAATCGCCCTTCATCGGATCGGGCAGCAGGGCGGCAAGCTGCGCCATCGCCTCCTCGGTGATTTGGCGCAGCTCCTCCCGCCCAGTCTGCTCGGGATGCGGTCCCGGCCAGAGAATGCGAAACGCTCGACCATAGGTGAGTTGCACGGGGGTGCGCTTGAGAAGCGGCACGGACCAGCGGAACTTAGGCGTGCCAGTGACCGCGCAGGGAATCCACCAGGCGTCCGGCGACCGCCGCCCGACGAAGGCCAACCCCTCCTTGGCAGCCTGAAGACTCCCGGTTGGACTGCGCGTGCCTTCCGGCGAGATCACCGAGATGTCACCGTCAGCGAGGAGCTCCCAGGTGGCGTTCAGCGCGGTGCGATCCACCATGCCGCGCGTGATGAAGATCACATGATAGCCGCGCAGCAGGATCCCCACCAGCGGCCATGAGGCGGCTTCGATCTTCGTGATCGGCACGTTGTACCGGTTCAGCTTGCCGCTGATCAGCACCGGATCGAGCCAATGCACATGGTTGTAATAGACGATGCCCCCGCCCTGTCGCGGGACGTTTTCCAGCCCCCGGATTTCGATCTTGACGAAGAGCCAGAGCAGAAAGCGCAAAACCAGGCCCCAGAAATAGCGTCCCACGGGTATCGGGTGTTTCCGCCGTGCCATGGCGCCAACCTCTCTCAAATCGGACGGTGGGTTTGACTCCAGCGCTCCAGCAGCTGCCCGACAAGAGCCATGACCTCATCGATGCCCAGGTTGGTGCTGTCGATGATAATTGCGTCCGGCGCGACGGCCAGCGGCGAATGCTGCCGTCGCGAATCGATCTCGTCCCGGCGGCGAAGCTCGGCCAACACCTGGGCGCGGTCGGATTGCTCGCCTCGCGCAAGGCGCTCCTGATAGCGGCGTTCCGCCCGAACTTGCAGCGCAGCATCGAGATAGATCTTCAGATCAGCATCCGGCAGAACCACCGTGCCGATGTCGCGTCCCACCATGACAACCCGGCCGCCCTGGGCAATGCGGCGCTGCTGCTGCACCATCGCCTGGCGCACGCCGCGATAGGCTGACACCGGCGAGACAGCCCGCTCCACCGCCGGTCTGCGAATGTCCCAACTGATGTCCACGCCATCCGCCAGTACGGTCACGTCGCGGCCGTCCGCTATCGTCGGCGACGCCACCTGGATCTCCACCTGCTCGGCGAGCGCCGTGACCGCGGCCTCATCGGCGACCTCCACATCGCGCGCCAGCACTGCGGCGGCCACAGCGCGATACATCACCCCGGTGTCGAGATAGAGGTAGCCCAACTTGTGCGCCAGCCGCCCCCCGATCGTGCTCTTGCCGGAGGCTGACGGCCCATCGATCGCAATCGTGCTCGGCAGCAATGGCTTTGCTTCCCTTTCTGTGGTTGCCGCGCCGGAATCAGACGCCTGTCCGCCATAGGCCGCCTCGCGCAACGCCCTGACCTCGCCTGGCGTCAGATCGCGCCACTTACCAGGGCGCAGTTCCCCCAGCACGAGCGGTCCGATGCCGATGCGGATCACGCGCAGGGCCGGGTGCCCCAGAAGCCCCATCATGCGCCGCAACTGGCGCTTGCGCCCTTCGTGCAGTACGACTCGCAGCCAACGGGTGGGGCGCCGACGCATCTGCGGTTCGCCGGGTCGCCCCGCTCCTGCTGAAGATGCCCCTGGAGGCCTGGCGAACTCACCCGGCGGCGACTTGAGCAACTCGACCCTGGCGGGCGCGGTCGGCCCGTCCTCCAGCATGACGCCGTGCTGCCATCGGCGGATCTTCCTCGCATCGGGTACACCTTCGACCTGGACCAGGTATGTCTTCGGATGCTCGTGTTTGGGATGAAGCAGCCGCTGCGCCAGCTCGCCGTCGTTGGTCAGCAGCAGCATTCCCTCGCTATCATGGTCGAGCCGGCCCACCACGAACAGCCGCTCTGTCACCCTGACCAGCTCCTCCCACGAGGGATAGCCGGCGCGCGGGTCCCTGCCCGAAAGGTAACCTGCCGGCTTGTGGAACATGACGTAGCGTGTGCGCTCGGCGCGCAGCGGTTCGCCATCGACGCGCACTTCGGCGGCCGTCGGATCGACCCGGGAGCCCAGCTCGGTCACGACCTGGCCATCGACCGCGACGCGACCCGCGACGATCAGCGCCTCGCACGCGCGCCGGGAGCCCAGGCCCGCTTGAGCCAGCACCTTTTGCAGTCGCTCTTCAGCCATCGTGAACTGCCAACCGAGCCATCACGGACCCCACCAGACAGCCAGCGGAGCCGAACCCAACGGCCGTCCGGCGAGAGTCAGCGTCAAGGTGCCCACGGGCAAGGTGCCGGTGAGCGCGGCCGCAGCGTCGAGCTGACGCGTGACCTGCACCAGCGGCCACTGCCAGGCCGGCAGGAAAAGGTCGGTGCGCTCCGTAGGACGCAGGCGAACAGCGTGACCATCCGCGCCGGTCGTCCAGGCGAGCGCGTTGGCGGGCAGGTCGACGCTCTGCCATAGCCAGCCGGCCGTGGCGAAGTCCAACAACGCGCGTGCATCGGCATAGCGATCGGTGCTGCCCAAGATGACAACGAGCAGACGGTGGCCATTCCGCATCACAGACGCCACCAGGCACTCCCCGGCGCCATCGGTGGTGCCCGTCTTCACGCCATCCGCGCCGCGATACGCGCCAAGCAACTCGTTCGTATTGGTCAGCCGCCGGCCAGCGACCTGGGCTGTCGGCGTTGCAACGATCTGTGCCAGAAACGGGTAGGCAAAGACTGCCCTGGCGAGCAGCGCGAGATCGGCAGCTGTGCTGACCTGCGCAGCATCATCCAGCCCGTGCGCGTTGGCGAACACCGTATGCTGTAGACCCAACGCTGCGCCCGTTTCGTTCATCAGCCGGACAAAGGCCGCCTGGTCGCCTGCCACATGTTCTGCGAGGGCCACCGCAGCGTCATTGCCAGACGGCAAGAGCAACCCGTAAAGCAGATCGCGAACTGTCATCGTCTCGCCTGCGGCCAAGCCCATGCGACTACCGGGCGTCGCGGCCGCACGGGGCGAGATAGTGACACGCTCATCGAGACCGGCGCGCTGCACGGTCAGCAGAGCCGTCATCAGTTTGGCAGTGCTGGCAGGCGGGAGCGGCTGGTTCGGCCTCTTGGCATAGAGCGTCTGTCCCGAATCGAGATCGATCACCAGGGCGGCTTTCGCCCCAACGTTCGGGGGACGCGTCAAGCGATATGCGCTCTGCACCTGTTCGGGATACATGCGCAGACCGCCGGGATGGCCTGCCGTTATCACAGGCGGACCGAAGCCGAGGGTGACCAGACAACTGAACAGCATCAATGACTTGACGCTTCGCAGTGCATGGGATAGAATGCGAGCGAAACGAATCACTGAGGTGTCATGATGCCGCTGTACGAGTACCACTGCAATAACTGTGAAACGCGCTTCGAGATGCTGCGCCCCATGAGCCAGGCGGATAGCCCGGCTGCCTGCCCTCGCTGCGCCGAGATCACAGGGCGACGCGTGATTTCCTTGTTCGCCGCAGTGAGTCGAGACGCCAGTGGCGGCAGCCGCATGATCGCCAGCAGCGGGCCGTCCGGTTGCGGATCGTGCGCTGGCGGTCACTGCGCCACTTGCGCCCACTGACACCTCGGCTCCGACATGGATGAGGGGCGCCGCTACGGTGCCCCTCTTTCAATCTCCCACCCGGTGACTGGCCCACCTGCGCTGCCGGTCGCAGCAGCGCGAATTCGCTCTGCCCGCTGTCGAAACTCGGCGACTTCGAACCGGGTGCTCATCTCACGGCCGCAGCAGCACCTTCAGGACACCGGCGCTGACGGCTGTAGCAAAGGCGGCCGCCCCATCGAATAAGCCATACTCAGCCGAGATGAGCGGCGTCGGATCGACCAGTCCCGACTCCAGCAGCCGGAGCGCGGGCGCAAACGGCCCACACCGAGAACCCACCAGGGTGATCTCATCGACAACCAACGCGCTCATATCCACCGGGAGCTCGCCGTGAACCGTGCTCTTGAGCACCAGCACACCGCGAGGACGCAAGAGCCGGCGCGCCACAGCGAAGCCGGCCGGGCTCCCCGTACACTCCACGACCATATCGGCCCACCCGGGAGGCAGGTCATCTACGGCTGGATAGGTGGCGACGCCCCAGGCTTCTGCAATCGCCAGCTTCTCTCGATGGCGCCCGATCAGGCGCAAATCGGCGCCGCTGAGCCGCAGGATCGCCGCAACGAGCAACCCCAGCTTGCCGTCACCTAACACCACGACACGATCGGTGGGGCGCACCGCCACCTGTCCCAGGATTTCGCAGGCGGCGGCCAGGGGCTCGACGAACACCGCTTTCTCGTCGGATATGTCTTCTGCCACCGCATAGAGATTGCGCAACGGCAGGCGCAGGTAATCGGCGAATGCACCATCGCGCCGGAAAATGCCCAACGTCGTGCGGTGGGGACAATGGGTGTGATGGCCCGATCGGCAGGTATCGCACGCATAGCAGGCCGCGTTGATGTCGCCGACCACCCGCCTGCCGACCCAACCCGGATCGGCCGCCTGCACCACCTCGCCCACGAACTCGTGCCCCAGCACCCCCTGGAAACCCATGTAACCGCGCACCAGCTCGACATC
>CAYRFV010000309.1:0-6263 GCA_964423545.1 uncultured Anaerolineales bacterium
CGAGCGGGTGACACGGCGTTTGGGATTGGCGGCCGGCGATGTGCGCGCCGTGGCGGCGCTGCGCACCGCACCGCTGCCGGCGCGGGAAGCCCTGATTCTGGCGCGGCAGGCGTATCTGAAGGGCGACTACGAAGGTGGCATCGCCCTGGGGCAGGGCAATCTCGGCGCCGGGAGACTGACCCTCGACCGTCAGCCCGATGAGCGGGCCGCTGGTGGTGAAGGTCCGTCCGGCACGCACCGCGCGCGCCCAGTTCGCGAAAGTGAACTCCGCATCGCCGAGCTGGGCATAGGTGCGAACGCCGCCGACAGGCATCCCCGCCCACATCTTGTCGGTGCCGCCCACTGCCGCCACCCGGTAGCCCAGGTTCAGGAAGCGGTACCACTCCCGCACGTTGTAGCCCTCGAGAGCCGGCGTGAAGTAACGGATTTCGGCAGCGTCCACCTTGCCCAGGACGATATCCGCAGCGACCTCGCAGAAAGGGTTCGGGAAGTGTGGGATTACAACCAGCCCCTCGCGCTCGCGACAGCGATCGGACCACTCGGCCAGCGTCGTCCAGGTCGGGTCGCCGAGGAAGCTCTCGTCGGGACCGGCCGCACACATCGGGAAGACAGGCCGGCCCTTGCCGCCGAGCAAGCTCATGTGCCCCAGCAAGTGCTGCCTGTTCTCCGTACCCACCCAGATCAGGGTGTCATCGCGGCTCACACCGGAAAGATCCCCGGTCAGGTCAGCGACGTTGGTGAACAGATCGCCCCACTGTGACGCCAGCAGGTTGACCAGGTTGACCCCTTCGGCCTGCGCCTCCAGCCAGGCCGTCTGCGGGGAGATGAAGTGGACGTGGGTGTCGGCCGTCACCCAGCCCTGTCGCCGCCAGTCGAGGAGGCGCTCGATGGGGAGCCGCAGCTCGCGCTGGCCCGATTCGATCATCAGCCGCCGCCGCACAGGCCGATATTCAAACCCTTTGGCGATCTCTACGTAGACCTCCCCAACGGGCAGTTCGGCCTGGAACTGCCCGTCCACATAGGCATACTGGGTCGATCCGAGCTTGAGATCTCCGCCATAATCCTCGAACCAATTGTCGTTGACCTCATGGCGGTGGCCGTACGGCGGCAGATAACGTCCATCCGGCGCGCGGAAATGGACGCGTGCGGCAGTCGGCCGGCCCGTTGTTGCGTCGATCACTGCACCGTGGAGCCATGTTTTGCCCGGTGACAGGAGCTCGACGCGCACGCTGCCATCGGCGCTCGCCCCCCGCCCTGCTGCATAGACCGGCCCCATCGGCACATCCCGGCCGGCCACCCGCAGGGTCGCATCGGAACTGGCGGTCAAATCCACCCGCAAATCGGCCGCCGGACCGGGCGCCGGCGGCTCCTCTCCCCACCCTTGAACTTCACCGGCCAGCCAGCGGTCAGGGTCGAAGGCGGGCACGGCATAGGTGCGAGCGATAACGCCCAGGTCCACTGAGACGCCAGCGGCCTCTGGGGTCAGCGGCTCGGCCAACGAGACACGCAGCGTCTCCAGCGGGCGGTGCTGCAGGGGATGGGCTGCGCCCTCATAGAGCGTGATGCCCGCAATGGCGAAGCGTGCCGCGCCGGCCGACTCCAGCCGCAGTGAAACGAGCCGCTGTTCCGGCCGAGGATTAGCCAGAACATACAGCCAGTAGACCAGGAACGTCTGCCCCGGTCCCGGGCTCAGACTCCTTTGGTATCGACCCCAGCCGTGGGCCGGGTAGGGGCCCTGCCAGGGACGCGATTCCCACTCGGTGCTGGGCCTGGCGGCAAATGCCCACTGGCCCCAGTTGACATGCGCTTCATTGATCTCGAAGCGGCGACGGATCGGCTGGCGGTGCTCGCGCCCGTCAGCATAGACGAGCACATAGTCCGCGAGCCGCTCGCCCGGCCGCGTGATATCGCCGGGCGCGTAGTCGGCCGGCTGCGCCTGCCCGGCAGGATCGTGTGACTCGTCGCACAGGTGAGCAAACACGAGATGGCTCGGCCGGCCGGCGTCGGCCGGCAGCGGGACCAGCACAGGCGCGCCGGCCTCGGGCGCCAGCCAGCAGATCTCGTCGGCTGACGCGAACCGGAACGGCACCCCCCACAGGCGCTGCTCACCAGCGGGTAGCTCGCTCAGCCGCTGACCGATGGCCGGATGCCAGCCGTCCGGATCGCGACCGATGGTGAAGCGGGATGACAGATCGAGCGGTCGAAAGGAAGCCATAGTGCCCTCCAAGGGATAGGCGAGTTTCGTCGCTGTGCCTGGCGCGCCCGCCGGCGCAGCCGGCTAGACGACCTCAATGCCGAGCAGCCTGCACAGATCGACAAGCCGGGCGCGCTGATCGCCGTGTGCGAGGATGTAGTGCTGTCCGAGCACCTTCTGAGCGAAGTCGTCCACCGGGACATCGGGCTTGAATTCCAGCCCTGGCAGTTGCGGCGCCGGCGGCTCCCAGCCGGCCTCTTCCCACGGCCGCGGGGCCACAGCCTCACCCGTGACGATGTGCATGCGGTAGCGATCTCCGCGTCCCCCGAGGCGACAGAGGGTCGCCCGTCCCGTTTTCACCTTTGATATGTTCAGAATGCCCTCGGACAGCTGACCGAACTTCGTGACCTGCACCTGCACCGGCCCATCGACGACACGCGCGGGCACGTAGTCTGGCACCCCGATGAGCAGACGATCGGGCATGAACTCGTAGAATTCGAAATAGGCGCCAACCTGACCGGTGAGGTAGCGCACAATGAGCTGGGTGACTGCGCCCAGGCCATCGTTCTCGGGGATGGTGGCCAGCCCTCCGAGATCAGAGAGCATCATCATGGCTGCGGCCGGAGTGAACTGCATCAGCTTCTTCACGCCGTCTACGTCGATCAGCGAGATCGCATCGTAGCTGCGCTCACGCACTCGTTCCATCACGGCCAGGTAGAGACGGATGCTCTTCTCCAACGCCGCAGGCGTCAAAGGTGGGTCGCAGTGCCATTGGCCGGCAAGCATTCCCGACACCCGTCCTACCTCGACCGCATCCTGGGCGCTCATGCGCTGGGCGATCTCCAGCGTGTCGAACACCTCGATCTCAGGGCCCACGACGCGGCGCAGCGAGATGCCGTCGACGAGCGTTGCGTGCAGCTTCATGTCGCGGTAGCCCATCATGCCGACGCGCGACCGTCGCAACAGCGTCACCGCGCGCGCGACGTTGCAGAACGCTGCCACCCTGGCGGCGGCGGCATAGGGTGCGTCGGGAGTATCGTAGAGGTATTTGAACCTGAACCCAAGGGCTTCCATCGGATCGCGCAGCGCCGTGGTGCCAGCCTGGTCAGCCGTGGTGACCAGCCGGTCGCCCGCCCGCTCGCCCGCCAGCCCCCACAGCACCATCGGCTTATGAGCGAAGGGGCTGACCACATCGATCACGCTGTGCGAGGGAATCCAGCCTGCCACGCAGACCACCAGGGCATCGAATTCGGCGCGCGCCAGTTCCGCGCGGGCGCGCGCTTCATCCTGCCCGGCAGGATCGTCTCTGACGGGCAGGGTAGCGATCAGTTCCAGGCCGCGGTCTTCCAATGCGCGCTGCGCGGCCGCGCACTTCCGATCGATGAGATCGCGCGGGCTGTTGACCTCACCGAAGCCGACAAAGCCGGCCCGAATCTTGGGCAGATCGATCATCGTACCTCCTGGTGCAGCGTGGCTCGGGTCAGTATCTGTGCGCTGAGTGCGAATCCGGGCATGAGGAACCAACGGACTATCGACGGTTACTTTGGGACTTTATCACGGCCGGGACGGAGTGTCAAACCTCGCTTTTCGGGGCGGGTGCAGTGTGATGCCGGCTGCGTCTCAAGTGCCGCGTCGACGCAAACGCGTTGCGGTGCATTGACACCCAGGGCGAGAAAGAGTACACTTCCCGCTGCGAATCAAGCTTTCGCTTGCAGCCAGCGCAGGGAGGGCGCCAACCCGATGAGGTTCAACGACCACCACGACATCGTCCAACTCACACCACTCTGGACGGGTGACCGCTTCGATGATGGCCGCCCGCGCGTCCCCGACGATATCCTCCGGCGTATGCAGTTTGTCACCACGGAAGAGGCCTGGGGTGTGTGCTGGAACAAGGGCTATCAGTTCCAGTTCGAAGGCAACTGGACCATCCTGCATCCCCGGCGCACGCTGGTGGGTCGTGCCGTCACCGGCGTCTTCGTGCCGCACCGGCCCGACTTGCACGACACGCTGATGAAGCTAGGCCACGAGCAGGAAGGCCGGATCGGCGCCATGAATTCTTGGGTCATCCAGACTCTGGTCAAGGATGACGCCATCGTGATCGATCTCTTCGGCAAGATCTACAAGGGCACCTATTCCGGCGGCAACCTTTCGACGGCCATCGCCACGCGCACTGGCCGCGGACAGGTGATCTACGGCGGCATCCGTGACGCTCAGCAGATCCTGGAGATCCCCAACTTGCTCACCTTCTGCAAAGGGATCGATCCGACCGGCATTGCCGATGTGACGCTGACGGGGCTGAACGTGCCCTGTCGCATCGGCGCGGCCACCTGCATGCCCGGCGACGTGGTGCTTGGCACCTGCTCAGGCGTGCTCTTCATCCCACCTCACCTCGCCCAAGAAGTGGTGGAGCATTCAGAGGAAATGCGGCTGCGAGAGGCGTTCGGCTTCCAGCGGTTGCGCGAAGGAACTTACAACTCCAGCCAGATGGACACCAAGTGGACGCCGGCGATCGAGGCGGACTACGGCGACTGGCGCACCCAGCGGACCCCGGATGAGGTGGAGCGCATTCTGTGGACCACCTCTGGCGCAGCGCAGTTGCAGGCGACTGAGGCAGAGAGCAGGAGAGCGTTGACATGAACGGTAGGCTTGCGGGCAAGACGGTTGCGATCATCGTGGCCCAGGAGTACGAGGACATCGAGCTCCTGTATCCCCTGCTGCGGCTCAGCGAAGAAGGGGCGCAGGTCTTGGTGGCGGCAGTATCGATCGGCACGCACCCGCGACCCTGGCTGCCCGAAAAACCGGTCACGGGCCGCTTCGGCCACCCTGTGCCGATTCCGGTGATGCCGCCCGGCCCACGCTATCGCATGGTTGCCCTGGAGGAGCTGCGAGCCGCCGCGGTGGACTGCCTGCTCTTCCCTGGCGGCTTCGCACCGGATTACCTGCGGCGGCATGATGCCACCCTTGCACTGACGCGCGCTTGCCTTCAGGCAGGCAAGATCCTTGCGGCCATCTGCCACGGGCCATGGGTGCTGATATCGGCCGGCGCCGTGCGGGGGAGAAAGGCGACCTGCGTGCGCGCTGTGCGCGATGACCTGATCAACGCCGGCGCCGAGTACCTGGATGCGCCCAGCGTGCGCGATGGGAACATCATCACGGGCCGCGCCCCGAACGATCTGCCCGACTTCTGCGCCGAGATCATCGCGGCGCTCACAGCATAGCAGAGGACGCACGGAAGGAGCGTGCCCATGGTCTGGGACTTCGAGCGGGTCGCCGGCCCCTTCGCGCTGGCAGAAGGACCCGTCTGGGATGGGGAAACACTGCTGTTTTCCGATATCCCCACCAGTCGCATCCTGCGCTATGATCCGCGCACCGGCCGCTGCTCTGTCCACCGCACCGGCACCCACAGCGCGAACGGGCTGCGCATGGATGTCCAGGGCCGGTTGGTTGCCTGCGAGGGCGGCGGCCGGCGTATGACACGCTATGAGCGGGACGGCGCGGTGACCGTGCTGGCCGACCGCTTCGAGGGCAAGCGGCTGAACAGCCCGAACGACGTCGCCATCGACTCGCGCGGGCGAATATGGTTCACTGATCCGCGCTATGACGGCGGGAGCGTCTTCGATGACGGCATCGGTGCGCTGGAGCTGACGCACGACTCAGTCTATCGTCTCGATCCGGGTCCGGCCGGCGCCTGGGCCATCCGGCGGATGACATTCGACACCACCAAGCCAAACGGTCTCCTACTGTCGCCGGATGAAACGACCCTCTATGTCGCGCAGAGCCATTACGGCGAAGGCAACAAGCGCGAGCTGCGAGCGTACCCGATTCGAGCAGACGACACGCTGGGGCCCTATGAGGTGCTCCACAACTTCTATCCGCACCGCGGCATCGATGGCATGACGTTGGATGCCGAGGGCAATATCGTAGCGACGGCCGGCTACCGGCAAGGCGGGCCGGGCCCCATGATCTACGTCTTTGCCCCGGATGGACGCATCCTGGACAGGCATCCCTTCCCCGAAGACAGGCCGACCAACTGCACCTTCGGTGACGAGGACTTACAGAGCCTGTACAT
>CAYRFV010000310.1:0-6255 GCA_964423545.1 uncultured Anaerolineales bacterium
CCGGGAGGCAGTGGAAATGGCGCGCACGGCCGATGTGGCGCTGATCTTCGCCGGCTACCCTGACTTCTACGAGACCGAAGGGCAGGATCGGCCCGATCTGGCGCTGGGAGCCGATCAGGATGCGCTGATCCGCTCGGTGGCTGAGGCCAATCCGCACACCGTTGTCGTGTTGAACGCCGGATCGCCGGTGGCAATGCCGTGGCGCGATGAGGTCGCAGGGATCGTGCTGGCTTACTATCCCGGCATGGAAAACGGCAACGCCGTTGCCCGCGTGCTGCTGGGCGAGGTGAACCCCTCCGGCAAGCTGCCTGTCACTTTTCCGATGCGCCTGGAGGATACGCCGGCGTTTGTCAACTACCCAGGCGGCAAGGAGGTGCGCTACGGCGAAGGGGTCTTCGTCGGCTACCGGCACTACGATGCCAGGGATGTGATCCCGCTCTTCCCCTTCGGCCACGGCCTGTCATATACAACGTTCACGTACAGCGGGCTGCGCGTGCCCAAGACCGCGAGGACCGGCAAGCCGGTGCGCGTTTCGGTGCAAGTGAAGAACAGCGGCGATCTGCCCGGCAAGGAGGTCGTGCAGCTCTACGTGCGCGACGTGGTTGCGAGCGCGCCGCGGCCACCGAAGGAGCTGAAGCGCTTTGCCAAGGTGGCGTTGCAGCCCGGCGAGTCGCAGACGATCAGCTTCGAGCTGGACGATCGCGCGCTGTCGTTCTACGATCCGGATCGCAAGGCGTGGATCGCCGAGCCGGGCGAGTTCGAGGTGCTGATCGGCAGTTCCTCCCGCGATATCCGGGCTAGAGGGATCTTCCGGCTGGAGTAATGCTATGAAAGTGCTCGTGATCGGATCTAGCCCGAACAAAGACGGCCTGACCGCAGCCTGCATGACCGCAGCAGTGGAGGGTGTGAGGCTGGCCGGCGGCATGGCCGAAGAAATTCGACTGAACGAGATGAAGGTCGGGATGTGCCAGGCGTGTGAGAACGGATGGGGAACGTGTCGCAAGGAGCACGTCTGCCAGGTTGAGGACGGCTTCCAGGCGCTGCATGCCCGCATCCTCGCAGCCGATGCGCTGGTGCTCGTGACTCCCGTCTACTGGGGCGAGATGAGCGAGTCCGCGAAGGCTATGGCCGACCGGCTGCGCCGGTGCGAAGCGTCGCGCGGGGATGAAAGCGGATTGCGCGGCAGAGCCGTGCTCTGTGTGGCGGCGGCAGGAGGCAGCGGCGGTGGGACGATCACCTGCCTGCTGAGCATGGAGCGCTGGATTCAACACGTCCGGGCCCGCGCTTTCGATCTCATCCCGGTGAATCGATGGAGCCGACCCTACAAGCTGGTCGCGATCCGAGAGGCCGCACAGGCGATGACTGCCGGAGCGTGGTGAGTGTCAAGCATCCGGCTGGTCAACGTCAGTCGCATCTTCGCTCGATCGTCGGAGCAGGGACGAATCGTGCTGAGCAACCGCATTCTGGCGGGCCAGACCGATCGGGCCTTCGCTGAACGCGTGGCGGCGCAGGCGCGTGCCGAGACGGCCGAGCACGGCGCCCATGGCGAGGTGGCCGCGCTCGACGGCGTCAACCTGGCTATCCCCGATGGAGAGACCTTTGCCGTGTTGGGGCCGTCCGGCTGCGGCAAGAGCACGCTGCTGCGCGTCGTGGCAGGGTTGGACGGCGACTACACCGGAACGATCTACTACGACCAGCAGGACATGCGCGCCGTCCCGCCCGGCGAGCGCTATATCGGCATGGTGTTTCAGAACTATGCCCTCTATCCGCACTTCGAAGGGCGCGGCAACCTGAGCTTCTTCTTTCGGGTGCGAAAGGCGCCGAGCGCCGAAGCCGAGGAGCGCATTCGCATCACGTCTGAGATCATGGGCATCGGGTTCGAGGCATTACTGGAGCGCAAGCCGGGCACCCTCTCCGGCGGGCAGCAGCAGCGGGTCGCGATTGCGCGGGCCATCGTCCGCAACCCTCGCCTGTTTCTGTTCGATGAGCCGCTGTCCAACCTCGATGCCAAGCTGCGTATGCAGACGCGCGTCGAAATCAAACGGCTCTTGCGTCGTTTCAGCATTACGGCGCTCTACGTCACTCACGATCAGGAAGAGGCCATGGCGCTGGCCGACCAGATTGCCCTTATGCGCGACGGGCGGATCGAGCAGGTCGGACCGTACCATGACCTGCGTGAGGCCCCGCGCAACGCGTTTGTGGCCGGATTCCTGGGCCGGCGGCCGATGAATCTGCTTCCCGGGGTCCTGACGCCCGGCGGAACGCTTCGGATTGGAGAGGCCACGGCGCCAGCGACCGATGCGGTGCGCACACGGTATGAGCCGGGCCAAGTCGTTGTGCTCGGCGTCCGTCCCGAGTCTGGCCGGCTGCTCCTCAGAGATCAGCCCCAGACCGCCGTGCTTCGCCTGGCCGGCGAGGTGGAGGCACTGGAGCCGGACTATGTCCATCGCACGCTGATGGTTGGGCTGCGTGCAGGTGAGCACACCTTCTGGGCAGCCGGCAGCACCGATGAGTGGGTGCGCATCGGTGAGCGGATCGAAGCCTCCTTTCCGCTGGAAGGGCTCTACTTCTTCGACGGCCAAAGCGGTCTGCGAATCGTGTGACCTTGCTCTGGGCATCGATCTGGGCTTTCGGGAGTGACGACATGCGCTACACGAGCTTACCCGCCACTGACTTTGCACCGTCGGTCATCTGCCTCGGTGCGGGCGGCTTCGGCAGCTCTATCCCACAGGAGAGCGCGTTCCGTATGCTCGACCTGTTTGCCGAGCTGGGCGGCAACTTTGTGGACACTGCCCGCGTCTACGCGGCCTGGATCCCTGGCGGCGCAGGCGCCAGTGAGCGCACGATCGGCGCGTGGCTCAAGAGCCGCAACATGGCCTCGCGCTGCATTGTCGCCACGAAGGGCGGGCATCCCGATCTGACCACGATGGCGATCTCGCGCCTGTCGCCTGCCGACATTGCCGCCGACGTGTCGGCGAGCCTGGAGGCGCTGCAACTTGATGCGATCGACCTCTACTGGCTACACCGGGACGACCCGGCCATTCCGGCTGCGGAGATCATGGACGCGCTGCTCGAGCAGGTGGCCGCGGGCAGACTGCGGGCGATCGGAGCATCGAACTGGACGCCGGAGCGCATCGACGCAGCGAACACGTACGCGGCAGCGTCTGGGCGCGTCGGCTTCTGCGGCAGCCAGATCGGCTGGAGCCTCGCCCACCCCGATCCGGCTGCGAAGGGCTTCGGCGGGGAGTTGTCAATGGATGGATCGACGCTGGCATATCACAGGCGCACCGGGTTCCCCGTGATGGCCTATTCGTCGCAGGCGGCGGGCTTCTTTGCCGGGAAGGGGGATCGTTATCGCGGCGCTGATACCAAAGCGGACGGCTTTGCGCGGCGATACGCGACCGCGCAGAACTTCGGGCGGCTGGATCGCGCCCTCAAGGTGGCGCAGCGACACGGCCGCACGCCCAACGATGTCGCCCTCGCCTACCTGCTGAGCCAGTCCTTTCCGGTGTACGCCCTGGTGGGGTGCAGGAGCGTGGACCAGGTGCGATCGAGCTGTGCGGCGTGGAACCTGCGTCTCAGTCCGGAGGAGATCGCCTTCCTCGAAACCGACTCCTGAGCCCGGTCTCTGCTCGGAGGAGCGCCATGCGACACAGCGGATCCCTCAGCAAGCTCCATATCGCTCTGGTCGGCGCGGCCAGCCGGGGCGGCAAGTTCGCGTCCGCCTTTGCAGCGCACCCCCGCACGCGCATCCATGCCGTGTGCGACGTGCGAGGCGACCTGCTGGAAGAGGCCAGGGCGAAGACCGGCGCGGATGAGGCGTATACCGACTACCGCGAGATGCTGGAGCGGTCTCGGATCGATGCCGTCGTCATCGGTACGCCGATGCAGCATCATGCGCCCCAGGCGATCCTCGCGCTCGAACGGAAGATCCACGTGCTGAGCGAGGTGACCTCCGGGGTGTCGTTGGAGGAGTGTCGGGCCCTGGTGACGGCGGCCGCTGCATCGCCGGCGGTCTACATGATGGCGGAAAACTACACGTACATGAGGCCCAACGTGTTGGTCAGGGCGCTGGCGCAGCGCGGGCTCTTCGGCGAGCTGTACTACGCCGAGGGCGAATACATCCACGAGCTGAAGGCGCTGAATGAGCAGACCCCCTGGCGTCGCAGGTGGCAGACCGGCATCGACGGGATCACCTATGGCACGCACAGCCTGGGGCCGATCTTGCAGTGGATGGCAGGCGACCGGGTCGAGCGGGTCTGCTGCGAGGGAAGCGGCCATCACTACCGCGACCCGCGCGGTGATCTGTATGAGAACCAGGACAGCTGCGTGATGCTGGCGAAGACGGTCCGCGGCGCGCTGATCAAGATTCGTGTCGACATGCTCTCGAACCGGCCCCACGCCATGACGAACTATCAGCTCCAGGGTACGAAGGGGTGCTACGAGTCCGCACGAAGCGCCCAGTGGCAGGAGCGCCATCGGGTGTGGTTGGCGGATCTGACTGCGGAAGCCAATAGCTGGCTTGATCTGGCCAGCCTGGAGCCGGAGTATCTGCCGGAGATGTGGCGTCATCCGCCGAAGGAGGCACTGGCGGCGGGCCACGGTGGCGGCGACTACTTCGAAATCATGGATTTCGTCGCCAGCATCGTCGACGGCGCGGCGTGCCCCATCGGCATTCACGAAGCGATGGACATGACCTTGCCTGGGCTCGTCAGCCAGGAATCGATCCGTGCCGGCGGCGCGTGGCTGGCCGTGCCCGATTCGCGCACCTGGGTCACGACATGAGGTTCAGGTGTTGCGGGGTGAAGTCTTCAATCCGGCGTTCAGGGCCTTCGCAACGGCAGCCGCCCGGCTGTCGACCTCCAGCTTCTCGAAGATCGATTTCAGGTAGCGCTTGACGGTGTTCGTGGAGATCACCAGGTCACGGGCAATCTCCTTGTTAGCGAGGCCCTGGACGAGTAGAGCCATCACCTCGAGCTCGCGCGGGGTGAGCTTGTCGATCTCACCTTTGCCGGCCCGACTGGCCGCGATGGCATCGGCCACCGTGGTCTTGAACGTGGCCCGGTCGAATGACTGCTTCTCCAGGCAGGCGAAGACGCCATATTGAGCATAGGCGCGCTCGAGCTCGTCCGGTGTGGCCAGGCCGCTGACGACGACCGCCGGTATTTCCCGGCCGCGCGCTGCCGCCAACACCCGGTAGCCGTCCCGATTGCCCTGCGGGTCCAGGGAGCTCGCCAGTCCCAAGTCGACCACGGCCAGGCTGTAGCGTTCGCGGCGCAGGCGGCCGAGCGCCTCTCCGTAGCTGAGGCAGGTGCGGGGTTGGCAGCCCATGTCCGTCAGCAGCTCTGCCAGGATGCTCCGCCAACCCGCATCGTCTTCCACCAGCAAGACCGCTGGCCGATCGGGCTCAGCCCCAGGCGGCCCGACCGATCCAGCGGCCGCTTGCGCTGCATCCGGCTCGGAGGGCGGTGACGCAACCGCCAACATCCGGCGCACCAGCTCCCGGAACTCGGATCGTCGAAAGGCCTCCTTGCGCAGGCAGGTGTACGCACCGTGCTCGGTCAGTGCGGCGACAGCCACGTCCACCGTGGCGTAGCCTGTCAACAGCAGGGGGATGCAGCCGGGATCATACCGGCGAACGGCCGCCATGACGCGCAAGCCGTCCTCATTCTGGCCGGAGCGGTCTTGCAGCGACAGATCGATCACGGCCAGCCGGTGAGGCGCGACGCGCAACGCGGCGGTTGCGGCCTCCAGGTCGCCGGCGACATCGACCGCCAGCCCCTGATCGGCCAGGATCTCGGCAAGGATCTCCTGCCAGGCCGGGCTGTCCTCCACCACCAGCGCGCGCATCGGATCGGCAGGCATCTCACTGCGCTCCGGCGGGCAGCCGCAAGCGGAACGTCGTGCCGCTTCGACCATCGCTCTCGACGCTCACCGCGCCTCCCAGGCGGGCCATCAGCGTCTTGACCCACCACAGCCCGAAGCCCAGGTTGCTGCGCCCGTCCGACTTCGACGAAAAGTTGAGCTCGAAGATGCGATCGTGCAGCTCGGGCGGGATCCCCGGTCCGGTGTCGTGCACGGCAATCTCCACCCAGGCGCCCTGCTGCACGCCGTGGACGGTGATGCGACCGCGTCCCTGCATGGCGTTGGACGCATTCTGGAGTAGATTCGCCAGCACCAGCGTGAGGCTTTCCCGGTTCGCCAGCACCTCGGGCAGATCGGCGCCGGGAATGCGCAGTTTGCGCCCCCGGTGCG
>CAYRFV010000311.1:0-6244 GCA_964423545.1 uncultured Anaerolineales bacterium
CCAAAATGCGATTATGCTTCACGTTTCTGTCCCCTGTAGGGGATTCATTTGTTTTCTACCGGCAAAGCGGACGCCGTGCGCTACATCTCGCGTCCGTGGGGCTGTTTCAGTCCCCTGACGGGGATTCATTGGTTTTCTACGGGCACCATGTTGCCGGACGCCGAGGCAATGCATCGCCGCGCGCTTGTTTCAGTCCCCTGACGGGGATTCATTGGTTTTCTACCGGCCGAGATCTGCGCATAACCCACCGGGCTACAACGTTTCAGTCCCCTGACGGGGATTCATTGGTTTTCTACGTAGATTGCGTGCTGTGGGTTGAGGCGGCGCGCATTCAAGCCAACGAGTTTCAGTCCCCTGACGGGGATTCATTGGTTTTCTACACGGGCGCAAGGGTGGGCGCCCGCGCAGGGAAAACACATGAACGTTTCAGTCCCCTGACGGGGATTCATTGGTTTTCTACTCCATTCGTTCCTGACTTGTCCGTCAGATTGGCTGCCGGGCTGACATTTTGGGCGTCACGGACGCCGGTTGCCGCCTTTTTCGATCGCATGCACTTGACATTTCGCGTTATCGAGCATCTCGCCCGGCCCGAAAACCCGGGGGATGCTCGCAAACGGCTGTCAAGTCGCCGCCAGCCTGACATCTGCCGCCCACGAAGCGCCCGGCTCGCCGCCCCGCCTGTCGGCTGCGCCCGGCGCACCGCCCAACGGGGCCCGGCTGGGGCCGGCCGCAGCGCCGCGCACGCCGGCGGGGCCGGCCGCAAGCAGAGTGCAAGCCGCCGGCCGGCGTCTTGGCCGGCCCGCCGCGCCGCCCGCTGCGAGCATCACCGGGGGGGCCTGCTGTTCCGGAGATCCTCGCAAGCCCGGCCGGCGCCGCCGGTCGGCGCGTGACCCGCGGCGGGTGCGCCTCCCGCCTGGCACGCTCGTACTATACTACACGGCCGAACCGAAGTCAAGCCGCCAAAATCGCGGGTTTGCGCCGCGCCGGCCGGGGCGGATGCGCGCCGGCCTCCCGTCAGCCGTGGATGACGTGCTCCAGCCCTTGGGCGAACAGCCCGCGCACATGGTCGTCGTCCAGCCGGTAGTAGACGTGCCGCCCCTCGCGGCGGCCGCGCACCAGCCGCGCCTCGCGCAGGTAGCTGAGCTGATGCGACACGGCCGATTGCCCCATCTGCAGCGCCTCCGCGAGGTCATTGACGCACACCTCCGCTGCTGCCAGCGCCGACAGGATGCGCACCCGCGTCGGATCGGCCAACGCTCTGAACAGATCGGCCAGGCCCAGGGCCGTCGCCTCGGCCATCAGGTGCGCGCGCACGGCCTGGACATGGGCCGCGTCCGGCGCATCACATGCGCAGCGCTCGATGGCAGGATGTTCGTGAGGATCTGTCATGCCCTGTTCCCAGCTCCCAGCGCCGGCCGCGCAACCCATCAGAACAGCGCCAGCTGGCGGGCCGGCTCGGCCGCACGGTAGTGCACCATCCGTCCGGCGATGCCGTGACGTTCGCACAGCCCCGCGAAGAGCCGCTCCAGCCCCCTGGCATCGTCGGCCGCGGCGCTGTACCGGTCGCCGAAGCGCGCCGCGTATCGCTCGCGCAGGCCCGGAAACAATCGATCCAGCTGGCCGTAGTAGTAGGCGCGCTGCCGGTCGCGCAGCGTCATGCCGAATCCCGGCAGGATATAGGCCGCGCCGGCCGCCGCCGCCTGCGCCACGATCC
Source organism: uncultured Anaerolineales bacterium (assembly GCA_964423545.1). Lineage (GTDB taxonomy): Bacteria > Chloroflexota > Anaerolineae > CG2-30-64-16 > CG2-30-64-16 > JALOOE01. Next base: position 1,715 of record CAYRFV010000311.1, read on the forward strand.
CCATGATGTTCTCCGCGTTGTCCTCGATGAAGGGCAGGATCGGCATCATGGTGACGCCGGTGTAGATGCCGCGCGCCGCGAGCGCGGCCATTGCCGCGAAGCGCCTGGAAGTCGGCGGCGCGACGGGCTCCACCTTGCGGCTCAGCTCGTCGTCCGCGGCTGTGACGGTGAAGCTGACCGCCGCGTACACCCGGCCGATCTCCATCAGGAGGTCGGCGTCGCGCACCACCTGGTCGCTCTTGGTGATGATGTGCACGGGGAAGCGTGCGTCCGCAAGCACCTCCAGCGCGCCTCTCGTCAGCCCCAGCCTGGCCTCCAGCGGCATGTACGGATCGTTCATCGAACCGGTGCCGACCGTCCCCTTGACCCGCTTGCGCGGCAGCTCGTCCCGCAGCAGGTCGAGCGCGTTGGCCTTCACCAGCACCTCATGGTCGAAGTCCTCGATCTGATAGCACTCGCTGCGCGAATCGCAGTAGATGCATCGATGCTGGCAGCCCCGGTACAGGTTCATGGTGTACTTGATCCCGAACCAGGGGTCGGGCTCTTTGGTGCTCGCCAGCAGCGTCTTCGCGGCGATCTCCTTGATCATGGCAGCCACAGTGTAGCATGAGAAGGCGGCGCGGACAAACAGGGAAGGCCGCGCGGGGAAGGGGCGTTTCCTGTGGGTTGGCCCCGCAGTCGCTTCGCAGCCCCCTGCTCCAGGTCAGCCGGCAGGCGGAGATCCGGCGGCTGGCCCCGGAGCGCACGGGCGAATTCGGCGGCCGTTGGTGACAAACCAGAGCCGCCCATCCCCGGTCTGCACCCAGAGGCCGGGATGTTGGAGGACGCGCACCGTGGCCGGACGCCAGGCATCTCCCGCTTCGTCGGAGAAGCGAATCTCCACGAGATCACCCGGCTTGTAGAGCTCGGAAAGACGTGGCGGCATCGGCTCGCAGCTTCCCCCGGGGCGGCGTTGCCCCGCGCGGCGGTCAGGCGCCGCCGAGCTCGAGCGCGCGTAGCTGCCCGGCCAGCTTGCGCGCGTCGGTCAGGCCGTAGTTGGCGTGCCGCACCCTGCCCCGGCCGTCGACGACCAGGGTCGTGGGCAGGGTGAAGACCCCGAAGCGCTCCGTCTTCGCCTGCTCCAGATCGGCATCCACCTTCTCGATGGCGATCCGGTCTCCGAACTCCGCCTGGAGCTGCTGCAGGAAGCGCCCCTGGGTCGAGCACGGCGCGCACGCGTCGCTGCGGAAGTAGACGATCGCCGGCTTGCCGGCGGCTGAAATCACCTGGCTGGCGCGGCGCAGGTGGAAAAAGCGGAAGGCCATGAAGACGGCCATCCCCAGCGCCACCAGGCCGAGCGCGATGAGCATTCTTTCGATCACGGGTTACCCCTGCCGAATCGGGCTGTAGCGGAAGCCGGGCACGCCCAGCCGGTTAAGCTGGTAGTAGACGAAGCAGCCCGCGCAGAATCCGACGAAAAGATTCAGCGCGGCCAGCGCAATCACCAGCCACACCAGCGCCCAGCCCACGGCGGGCTGGCCGCCCAGAAGCGCCGCCAGGCCGAGCGCAACGACGATCCCCCCGAACCCCTGTGCGAAGCGATGGGGCTCCGGATTGTCTGCAAGCACTTGCGGTTTCACCAGCCCGGCCGGTTTGAGCACGCGGCGATAGATCGCCTGGAAGAGGGCCAGCCTGGGCGAGGCCGTCCCGAGCAGCATCACGGCCGCCACGAACGCGACCACGAACGGGCTGCCGATCACGAAGGCCAGGATCAGCAGTCCGATGATGAACGATTGGTTCACCCGGATGGCCGCCTGGTCGACCACGCGGCCGGTGGATTCACGCGTCATCTTCAGCTCCCCCCACAAGGTCCATCTCGACTCCGGCTGGCAGGCAAACAAAAACGACGGCCGCAACCCTGTGCGCATCGGTTGCGAGGGCTGCGCCGTCGTTCGTCTCAGCTTTGCTTGGCTAACGCTTCAGGACGAGGCCGGCTGATGCCCTCGCCCCGAACAGAAGCAGTGTCGTGTCATCGGATCGGCTTTCATCGTTTGAACCTCAACTCACTGCGGCCACTATAGCATGAGCCTGCGCCGGCTCCAGTAAGCCGCCCTACCGTTATGCAAGCCTGCGCCGGCGCACGCCCGGCTCACCCGTCGTGCGCGGCGGCCGACTTCGCCGGCGCGGCGCCGGCCGGCAGCGTGACGGTGAAAGTCGTGCGCACCCCCGGCTCGCTGGCGACTTCGATCCGGCCCCCGTGCGCGGCGACCAACTGCCGCGTGATCGCGAGGCCCAGGCCGGCGCCGCCGCCTCGCCGGCTGCGGCTCTTGTCCCCGCGGTAAAAACGATCGAACACGTGCGGCAGGTCTTCCGGTGCGATCCCCGTCCCGCTGTCGGTGACCTGGATCGCCACCTGGTCGCCCGCGCGGCCGGCGCGCACCGTCACCTCTCCCCCCGCGGCCGTGTGGCGAATGGCGTTGCTGAGCAGGTTGCGCAGCACCTGGGCCAGCCGGTCGGCATCGCCCAGCACGTCGGGCACATCTGCTTCGGCGAACAGCGTCAGCGCCACGCCCGCCGCCTCCGCGACCGGCAGGAAGGGCGCGACCGCCGCGCGCGCCAGCTCGGCCACGCGCACCGGCAGCCGCTCCAGGCGCAGCTGGCCCGCGTCGGCCAGCGCCAGATCGTGCAGGTCGTCCACCAGGCGCGTCAGCAGCCGGCTCTCGTCATAGAGACCGGCGACCTGCGCCATTTCCAGCGGATAGACGCCGTCCAGGATCGCCTGGAGGTTGCCCTGGACGATCGAGAGCGGGGTGCGGAGCTCATGCGAGATGTCGGCGACCAGGTTCTTGCGCAGGGTCTCGGCCTGCGCCAGGCTGCCCGTCATCTCGTTGAAGGCGTTGCCGAGCGCGGCGATCTCGTCGCGGCCGCGCACCGCGACGCGCTGCGACAGATCGCCGCTCGCGACCGCCTGGGCGGCATGCGTCAGGCGCGCCAGCGGCGCGGTGAGAAGGCGGCTGACCAGCACCCCCAACGCCAGCGACAGCGCGGCCGCGAGCAGCGCGGCCCAGGCCAGCGAGGTGCGGACCTGTTGCAGAAACACCTCGCCCTGCGTATCGAGCAGGGTGTCCGCGGGGCGCACGTTCAGCAGAATCCCGACCTGCCGCCCATTCAGCGTGAGCGGCAGGCCCTGGGCCACGACGCTCCCCGGCAGCACTTCGCCCACCAGCTCTCCGGTCCTGCTGGCGAGCACGCGACCGTCGGCTGCTGCGACCGCGATGTTCGGCCCTGCGCCACTGCCCCCGGCAGTGGCGCCTGCCGCTCGACCCCGCCCCATCCCCATCGCGCCCGGCCCAAGCTGTGTGAGCAGCGCCTCGACCCCTTGCCAGCTTCCGTTGGCCGCGTAGTAGTCGGTCAGCGCCGTGGCCCAGCCTGCCTGGCCGGACATCCCGGTCGCGACGACATACTGGCGAAACTGCTCGCCTGTCGCGCGCAGCGAAAAGACTGCAACGACGCCGATCGCGGCCAGTGAGATAGCAAGAAACGCCAGGGTCAGCTTCACCCACAGACGGTTCACAGATCGTTCCCCAGTTTGTAGCCGACGCCGAAGACGGTCTGGATGTAGCGGGGATGGCGCGGGTCATCGCCCAGCTTGGCGCGCAGGTTCTTGATGTGGGCATCGATCGTGCGCTCGTAGCCTTCATAGGCGTCGCCCTGGACCCGATCCAGCAGCTCGAGTCGCGTGAATGCGCGGCCAGGATGCGCGAGCAGCACGGCCAGCAACTCGAACTCGGTGCGCGTGAGGTCCAGCGCCCGACCGTCCAGCGTGGCCTGGTGACCGCTGATGTCCACCACCAGCGCGCCGGCGCGCAGGAGCTCGGGCGCAGCGCCCGCGCTCGATGCGCGGCGCAGGACCGCGCGCACGCGCGCCACCAGCTCGCGCGGGTTGAACGGCTTGGTCACATAGTCGTCCGCGCCCAGCTCCAGCCCCACGATCTTGTCGGTGTCCTCGATGCGCGCGGTGAGCATGATGATCGGCGTGTCGCGCTCGCGGCGCAGGGTCCGGGCGACCTCCAGCCCGTCGATTCCGGGCAGCCCGAGGTCGAGCACGACCAGGTCCGGCTTCTCCCGCCGCGCCTGGATCAGCGCCGTCTGGCCGTCGCCGGCCTCGACCACGGCGAAGCCCGCCTGCTCCAGATAGGATCGCACGAGCTTGACGATCTTGGCTTCGTCATCCACCACAAGGATTTTCGAGCTCACTGGACCTCGCCTCCGCTCTCGGCCGTCCGATCTTGCTGCACCGATCCGCACCATTATGGCGCAGGAAGCCGCATAGAGCAAGGAGCCCGCCGGGACCGCCGGCAAAAGACGGCGGGCGAGTTCAGGAACCCGCCCGCCGCGCCCGACACCTTCAGTCGTGTCAGCGAAAGATCAACCGTGTCAGCGAAAGATCAACGGTTCATGCCGCGGCCGCCGCGCGAGTTCTGCTGCGGCATCTGCTGCTGCGGCATCTGCTGCTGCGGCATCTGCTGCTGCGGCATCTGCTGCTGCGGC
>CAYRFV010000312.1:0-6191 GCA_964423545.1 uncultured Anaerolineales bacterium
CCGGTCTTTCAGTGCGGCGGACAGCGCCGACAGCGCCAGAATGCTCGCCAGCAGGCCAAAGTTCGCCTGGCCCGGCTCGTTCGTCGGTCCGCGGTAGACTGCTCGCGCCAGGCGGCCGAGCCAGGGATGGTCCACACTCGGTAAAGGCAAGCTGTTCAGGCTGGCGTCCCAAGAAGCCACGTGCGCAATGCCATAGGGAGCGACCTCGGCAGCTACACTCTGACGCACGAAGTCGATCAGGAACGGCGCAGCGAGGAACACCGCCACGGCCGCGGGGATCACCACCGTGCGCGCTGCAGAGCCAAGACCTGAGATCGCGCCGCCGAGCAGACGTCCGCTGACCCAACACCCAACTAACACGGCGCCCATCGGAAGGAAATACCACGAACTGCTCGCCGCTATGGCCCACAGCACGCCGGTGAACACCAGCCATCGCGTCGCCGGCCGACTGCCATGGAGGGCCCGCTCGAGGCTCCACACCATCCAGGGCAGCATGGCGACTGCGACCAACACATTCATGTGCCCGATCAGCCGCAGCCAGTGGAAGCTCCAGAAAGTGTAGAGGAGCGCTGCAACCGTTGCCGCCAAGGCGCTCAGAAAGCGCGAGGCCAGCTTCTGCATGCCGGCAAACGAAATCGCGAGAGTGGTCAATGCCAGCACGTTGTAGGCAAAGGCCGGACCGCCCAACCAGTACAGGGGCAGGAGGCCCAGGAGAATGGCAGGGCCACCGGCATAGGTTGCCACATGCCACCCTGCCGGATAGAAGATCAGTGGATAGAGCTGCGCGTCGTGCACGCCTCGCAGTGCAGCATCATACCAGGAAGTGATCCAGATCACCTCCAGGACGTCATCGTAAGCGGGCAGCGCATGCCTCAGGTCAACGACGCGCCAACCCCAGGCGAGCAGCAGCCCGAAAACAGCCCAGGGCGCAAGCCGATGCGCCACCGAGCCGATCTTCTTTCGGGCAGAAGCGGCTGGCCCGGCTGAGGCTGGCTCGGCCAGGGCTAACGCAGGGTGATCGCGGTCTGAAAGGTCGCCCATTGTGGATTGCCGTCATTCGCGATGACCGGCAAGAACTCCTTCGCGCGCGCATCATACACGCCAAGCACCAGTCGATAGGGACCAGGAGGCGCCTCCAGCGGGATGCGCTGCAAACGCTGCACCGCGGCGGTTTCCCCAAGCTTCCAGGCGGCCGGGACCCCAAGCGACATATCTGCCGTGGCAACGGCCTGCTGCCCTTCCTGCTCAAGGCGGAAGAAGACAACATGGTTGTCAACAGGATCCTGGGTGAGCTTCTGCCAGTGAAGGGTGAGCGCGATGCTATCGCCCGGCCGATAGGTGTCTGCGTCGAGCGCCACATGGGTCAAACGCACGCGGTGACCGAAGTTCAGGTCCGCTGGCAACAGATGGTGCGCGGCCGCGTCGGGGGGCATCGGCAGCCCGGCGTCGTATGAGGCGGTGGTTGTCAGCGCGATCGTGGTCGTCACGGTCTGCCCGATCGCGTGCAGTGCAAGGCGCGCCGTGACCGGCACGGTGATCGCCGCCGGGGCGGGGAATGGCAGCGGCACGTAGCTGATTCCCTCAGGATGGGTGAACGGCAGGTAACCCTCGCGCACCCCGCTCACGGGCGCCGCGCCCGGCGCCTGCCATTCGTAGCTCAACACGTACTTCTCCTGCGTCAGGTGCGCCGAGCTGCCTTCACCTGAGTTCATCACCCTCAGGTAGGCGACAGCGTCCTTGTTCGGGCGAACGCCCGGCGTCGCCTGCAGCTCCAGCGCAGGCGATTGAGCCGTGTGACATGGACCTGTCAGGGTATACACATGAGCGGTTTCGATATTCGCCACGAGGGTGAGTTCATCCGCAAAGAGGGGCAACCGGCGCGCCACCTCCTCCCACTCCCGAGCCGCAAACTGCCCTTCGTGGAGAACCACGGTGCACACGCCGAGCCCTCGCAGATAACTCAACCCTTCGTTCGAAGGGAAATTCAGAGCGCGGTCGATGCTCTCTCCGAGGAGGGGGGGATAGAAGCCGCTGTATCCATGATGCTGGGCAGCCAGTGATAAGTGGAGGAATACTGCTGCAGCGCCATCCTTTCCAGCGACCCGACATCCTGCCAGAACCACGGTGAATTCGTTGCAGGCAGTTCAAGGATCGCCCCCTGTATCGGCCGAGCGCCAAGCCAACGATACACCTGCGGCGCCTGCACCCCGACATCGACCGGTCGCCCGGGCGGAACGATCACGAAATGCTCGGCGACCAGGATCAACGGCAGGACCACAAGCCAGGGTCGGGCTCCTCGCCGAGCAAGGTGCGCCGCGCCATATCCCGCGAGGAGGGCGGCCGCGAAAATGACCAGGAGCGCGATGCGAGCAGGAACGCGCATGCCGCTTGCACCCGGCGCCCAAGTGTACAGAAAAGCGTAGGGCATGGGGCTCAGCACGGTCGGGCCGCCCGGCGTCAGTTGCAGAGCGGGCCCCAACGAGAACACGAAGCCCATCACCAGAAGCGCCGCGAGGAAAAGGGTGTCGCCGCGTCGGTGCATCCGCGGGTCGTGCGTTCGCTTGCGACCTTCGAGCAACCACGCGCCCGCAGCAAGGCCCACCAGCAACACCACGGTGAAACCTGGGAAGTAGCTCTTGCCGTCACCCGGGTCGCGGCGCATGGCGGGGATGAGCTGTGCCAGCGGACTGTTCTCAGGCACGCTGATGTAGTCTTGCAGGTTGGCGCCGTCTTGATCCCGTAAGGAGCGCTCACCCACGGAGCTTCTCGCCGCGAGGTAGGGGGAGAAAACGACCAGAAAAGCCATCGTCACGATCACCAGCGTCGCTCCCAGGCGTCCCCATCCCCGCAGAGAGATGCGCCCGCCCTTCTCACGGCGGGTGCGCAGGAGCTGATAGATCAGAAAGAGACCGACCGCCATGACGGTGTAGTAGCCGTAGTAGTTGTTCGACAGCACCTGAAGCGAGAAGAACACCCCGAACAACCAGGCGGTGCGCCAGGTGGCGCTCGCTTCGTTCCTGAAGAATCGAGACAGATAGAGAAAGGCGAACGGCAACCACTGCGAAGTCACATTCTGGAGCTGGCTGATCTCGGTGAAACGGTGCCCGGCAAAGGCGTACGCGAATCCGGCAATCCAGCCCGCGTACCGGCTGCGGGTCAGATCGCAAGCCAGGAGGTAGGCGCCAAGGCCCGATAGCACGAAAGACCCCAGGACGGCCAGGTTATGCACAAAGACGGCATTTCCGGTGGCCCAGAAGAAGGACGCTGCAGGCAGAGCGATCCCGAGCAGGTGCTCGGAGTAGGCCAATGTGTTGGGATACGGATGGAAGATGTTGGCATGGAACAGGTTCAGCGGATCGGTGACCAACGCGTGAGCATCCCAGGCCAGGATCCACGCGTTCAGCAGAGGATCTCCATAGTTCGCGATCGCATCCCAGGCCCTGGATGCCAACGGATAGGCCATGGCCACGGTCAGACCAACCAGGGCGCCGATGAAGGCAAGGGGGCTCCGGATCCAGCGCCCGATGCGTTCTGCGCCTGTCGATTTCATGCCACCACGGCTGAACCCTCGCGTTGTCATGGCATGGGAACTCGGAGTGACCCTCCCCCGCCGTCCGGCGCCAGCCAGGGACCCTCCGGGAAGGGTCGCAGACCGATCTCGACGCGTGTGGCCTGCGCCAGCCGGTCGGCTGGGATGCGGTAGGTGTCGGCCACAATGCGTCCGGTCGGCCAGCGGTCGGTGCTGAACCGCCCGGCGCCCGGCGAACGCTTCCATTCCCAGATGACTTCCCCGCGTTCGTTGAGCAGCCGCAGCGACGTGCGGAGATCCTCCTTGACAGGCGCCACGCTCCGCCAGTACAGCGTCAGGGCGCGCTGCGGTCCCGTCTCGGCCGGCTCCCAGCGATGGCCCACGAGCTCGATCTGCCCGCCGAAGCGACTGCCTGCGCCAGAGGCGGCTTCAACCTCCGCCGGCGCCGGCGCTGCCGGAGGCGCGTAGGGCGCCCACAGCCCTGCGCCCAGCGCGAGGATGGCCACTCCGCCCATGAGGCCGGTCCAGCCGATCAGCCAGCGCACTTGATGCCTGCGCCAGTCGCGAGGCAACCAGTGCGCCAGCCCTCCGACCAGCAGCAGAGCCAGCGGCGCGATGGCCGGAAACAACAGCCGGCCCTGGTCGGTGCCGAGCGCCACCCGGCTGTAGGTGATCAGCCAGGCGAAGGTCATCAGCGGCGCGCCCAGCAAGACAATCACGCCTTGCCAACCGCCACCGGCCGCCACCGGATTTCGCATCGCCGGCCGCGCGCTCGCCCACCTCCAACCCCCGCGCAGCCAGCCCAGCACGCTCCCGCCGGCCAGTGCAGCCCATAGGGCATAGAACGGCCACGGCAGCGCGATGTGCCCGGCGCCGCCGAACTTCCCCCAGAATCCCAAGAAGAGGCCGCGGGCCAGCCAGGCGAACTCCTCCGGTCCGAATCGGCCTGTGCGCCGGTCGATGGTCGCCAACACCAGCGGCCAGCCCAGCCAATCGCCGTAGAGCTGCCGGTTGCGCAAGAACCAGGGTGCGGCGACAAGCAGCGCCACGGCGCCTGCCGCGGCAACCGGCGCCCAGGGCCGCCACCCACCCGTCGCTTCCCTTGGGCCGCCATCCCCCGTCTTCGCTTCCTCCCGGGTGCGAACAGCCATCGCCAGCAGCACCACCGGCCACAGCGCCGCCACGCTCACCTTGGCCCATAGCCCGAGCCCCATCAAGCCGCCGGTCAGGATGGCCTGCCCATAGGTCCGGCTGCGCAGGCCGGCCCACAACGCCATCGTCGCCAGGAGGGCCGCCAGCGTATCGTTGCTCATCGCGGCGCCCACAAAGAGGGACTCTGGCAGGAACGCCACGAACGCCGCTGCCGCCAGGGCAGCGGCAGGCTGAAGCGGCCAGATCGCACGGCCCAGCGCATAGGTTGCAGCGACCAACCCCACCCCCGCCAACACGGAGATCAGCCGCGCCAGGCGCATCGCCAACGGGCCATCATGCCACGGCCAGCCCTCCCCGGCGGTATGGATGAAGTAATTGGGTGAAGCCTCGGGTGTGAAGCCGGCATCCGGATTCGCGCGCAGGAAGTCAGCGTCCATGCCGACCGGCCCGGCTGCCAGCGCAGCAAGCGCATGGTACAAGGGTGGGTGTTTGGCCTGCGTCATCCAGGCGCCTTCGGGCAATCGATGCTGCCGCGCGATGTATGCGGCATATGCATGGTGATCGGCTTCGTCGGGGGCTTCACCGAGCGGAATCACAACGCTGTAGGCCAGGCCGAGGATCAAGCGCGCAAGCAGCAGGAAGACCAGCAACCAACGTGTATCGTTCAGCAACTGCCCCTCACATCATGCTGCGATGGCGGATAGGATATCATTGAGTCATGAGCGGGTCAAATCGGGTGATGGGGGCCTGCCTCGCGCGCCCTGGGGCGCTTGGCGCAAACGCCGGAACTGGATACAATGTGCGCCATGCGACTGATCGCTTCCGTGTGGCTCTGGTTCGTGTTTCTGTTGGCTGGCTGCGCCGCGCCGCCCGAGCTCCAGGTGACACCGACGGCCGACCTGGCGCCGGCGACGCTGACGGCCACGGCCACGAGCGCGCCGTCTCCCACGGCAAGCCGCACACCGCGGCCCACGCCGACCCTCACGCCATCGCCTGCTATCACACCGACCCCGTCCTCGGTCGCAGCCCTTGCGCCGTGGGAGCGCTATGCCGAAGCGCTGCGTCCTGCGGCTTGGCGGGAATTCGATCCGGCCGTGAATCCGGCGGCGTTCAGCCGATTGTCTGGCATGACCACCTACAGCCTGACCGTAGAGCTGGCGCCCGATCTGACTCGGCTCAGCGGCGCCGCGCGCATCGGCTACACCAACCGCACCACGACAACGCTCGATGCGCTGTACCTGCATCTGTTCCCCAACCTCTGGCGCGCCGGCATGACGGTCGGCGCTGTGCGGGCAGGCGGCGCCCCGGTCACACCCACGCTGCTGTCCAACAGCTCCATCCTGAGGGCGCCGATGGCGACGCCATTGGCGCCCGGTGCGGCGACCGATCTGGTGATCGACTTCGCCAGCCCGATCCTGCCCGGCGAAGGCGCCGGCAACTACGGCGAGTTCTCTCTCGACAACGGTTCGTTGGCCTTGGGTCACAGCTACCCCTCGATGGTGGCCTTCGA
>CAYRFV010000313.1:0-6174 GCA_964423545.1 uncultured Anaerolineales bacterium
CAGTCCAGCCAGGGAGTTCACCGTAAAGAGCAGCGTCACCGAGGTCAACGGGACGGCCAGATGTTCCCGCACATAGATCGTCTGGAACGGCCAGACCATCGCGTTGCCAGTGCTGTTGATGAGTTGGCCCCAGAAGAGGGTCCAGAACTGGCGCGGATAGCCGGAAGTGCTGCGGCGAATGCGTTCGAGCATCGTTTCCTGGCGCGAGGCAAGAGATACGGGCCGACAACGCCGTCCGCCCGTATCGTAACACCGGCCAATGCTTCCCCCAAACTCGACGGCTATTCGTTCGGCGACACCGCAGGTGCGCCCATGGATGCAGTCGCAGGTTGGGCGGTCTCCGCCGCGACGCGAATGTCTCTGTGGTGGTCTTCGAGATGCACGACTGCGGGGATGGAGGCCGCAGCAATCCCCATCAGAATGCATGCAACGCCACCCAGCACATACCACACTCGCACGCCCAGGGCGTCAGCGACCGGGCCGGCGATGATCATCCCCAGCGGCGACATGGCGGCGGTCAGGCTGCCCATGACGGTGAACACGCGGCCCTGCATGTCCGGTGCGACGACCGACTGCAGGATGGCGAACACCGGGCCATTGGTGATCGGATTCATGAAGCCGGCGACAAACATGCCGACCAATGCCATGCCGAAGAGGGCGGCAGGGGTAAGCCCGATCAACAGCGTCCCGACGCCCATGCCGATGAGGCCAACCAGGGTCGTCACAATCCGCCGGCGGAATCCTCCCCATACGCTGAGGGTGAGCCCGCCGAGAACCACCCCTGCGCCCCAGGTGGCATCAATCCACCCGAGCTGCAGCGCCTGACCTCCGAAGTGCTTGGTGATCAGGATCGGCATCAGCGAGAAGGCGGGGTTCAATAGGAAGTTGATCACTGCCGCCATGATCATCATCGTCATGACGCCCGGCCAGTGATAGACGTAGCGCAAGCCTTCGCGCACATCCTGGAGGACCGTCGCCCCCTGGCCGGCAGGCGCGCCTGCCGCGAGGGAGCGCGGCGGCTGTGGGATCAAGACGAAGAACAGCGGTACGATGGCGGTGATGGCGGTGATCACGTCGACGCCCATGATCGCCTGCATAGGCATGATGCTCAGCAGCAGCGCCCCGAGCGGCGGCGCGACGACATTGAACACACCATGCAGCGTCTGGTTGAGCCCGGCCACGCGCGACAGGTGTTCCTTCGGCACCATGAGCGAGGTCGAGGCCTGCATGGCCGGCCAGTGGAACGTGCCGGCCACGGAGCGCAGCAGCATCATGACGTACACATGCCACGGCTGGATCGCGTGGGTCCAGAAAAGAGCGGCCAAAACCAGGGCGCACAGCGCCGCGGCGCCGTCCGCCCACATCATCACCCGTTTGCGGTTCCAGCGATCGACCAGGGCGCCAGCAAACGGGCCGATCAGCACCCCCGGGAGGATCGCAGCCAGGGTCGCGGTCGCCAGCACGGTGGCCGAGCCGGTCGTCTCCGTCAGCCACCACACCAGCGCGAACTGCGCCAGCATGCTGCCAATCAGCGAAAAGGCCTGGCCGATCCAGATCGGGAAAAAGGAAGCCACCCAACGCCGGCCGGGCGCCTGGGGTTGCGTTGTCTCCATCGTCTATCTCTCACTATTTTACATAAAAGAGCAGCTCAGCCATGTAATCCCGTGTAGATTCACTATCCGAACAGATGAGATGATATCGCGATACCGCGATAAAGTCAAGCGATATATCAATATTATTCACCTGCGTATTAATTTCAATCAGAGCCACGTGGGGTCCTGCCAGCGCCCCATCTCTTGCGATCGTCAACAATCTGGACTATAATACCTACGCAACACAGCCCCAAAGGTGTCGGCGCGGGGTGCATCGCGCATCCCCTTTTCATCCTCAGATTGCCGGGAGGATGCCGTGATGATGATCACCCATGTCGTGAAGCGCACCGGCGCAGTCGTGCCGTTCAACAAGGACCGCATCACCAATGCCATCTATCGCGCGGCAGTGGCAGTGGGCGGGCGCGACCGGACGATCGCCGAGGGCCTGGCGGACGAGGTTGTCGCCGAGCTGGAGGCCAGCCTCCCGCCTGGCCAGGCGCCTACCGTAGAGGCGATCCAGGATGTCGTCGAGCGCGTGCTGATCCACGCCGGCCACGCGCGCACCGCCAAAGCGTATATCCTGTACCGGGATGAGCGCGCCCGCGCGCGCCAGCGCCGCGCGCTGCTGTCGGCTGCCCCTGCCACCAACATCCCTTGGCGCAAGCTCTGGGAGGTGCTCGACTGGGCGGTCGACCACGACCTCAATACACTCCAAGGACTGAATGCTCGCCTCGCACGCGGTGAGTTCAGCGAGATTGTGCGCGAGACCGATCGCGCCTACAACGAGGACATCACCACCGCCTCCGAGATGGTGCGCGAGCGCCGCGCCGGACTCAAGCTGGTGATCGTCGCTGGGCCTTCCTCGTCTGGCAAGACCACCACCGCCGTCAAGCTGGCCCACCTGCTCACCAAGATGGGGATGAAACTGACGCCGCTGACGGTCGATCACTACTTTTTCGATCTGGAGCTCCATCCGCGAGACGAACACGGTGACTACGACTTCGAAACGCCACAGGCGCTCGACCTGCCCCTGATCAACGACCATCTGCGCCGGCTGATTACGGGCGAAGAGGTGCGCATCCCGTACTACGACTTCAGGACGGGCAAGCGCTATGACGGACGCACGCCGATGCGCGTGGGCCCGGACGAGGTGATCCTGATCGACAGCCTCCACGGTTTGTATGCGGACATGACCCAGGGCATCGACGACCGCCTGAAGTTCCGGCTCTACCTGGAGCCGCTGCTGCAGATGAAAGACGACGACGGCGAGTACCTCCGCTGGACCGATCTGCGGTTGATGCGCCGGATGGTGCGCGACGCCCAGTACCGGGCCTATAGCCCGCAGCGCACCCTGGAGCATTGGCACTATGTGCGCACCAGCGAGAAGCGCAACATCCTGCCCTGCGCCGGGACCGCTGACTATGTCGTGAACACGGGCCTGCCCTATGAGCTGCCCGTGATGCGCATTCGCCTCCTTCATCATTTCGAGCGTTGGGTCGAGGAGTACCGCGACGATCCGCTGCGCACCGACGCGTTCGAGCGCGCGGCGCGCGTCTGCAAGTTGCTGTCGGCGGTGACGCCGGTCGCCGATGAATCGGCCATTCCGCCCGATTCGCTGCTGCGCGAGTTCATCGGGGGAAGCTGCTACACCTATTGATGAGGCGATGCCCCGTGCCGTGATAGGCGGCGTCGCAGCCCTGGCCGCCGCCCTTCTCCTTCTCGAAAGCGCGCTGACGCGGCTCCTGGCCGTCGCACAGTTCTACCACTTCGCCTTCCTTGCGATCAGCCTGGCGCTGCTCGGCTTCGGCGTCAGCGGGGCACTGCTCAGCATCGCACCGAGGCTGCGGCGCGGCGCTTGGCTGCGGACCACCCCGACCAATCACCTGCTGGCGTGGACGGGCATCGCCACCGCCGTAAGCATCGCCCTGGCCTATGCCGTCGTCAACCTGCTCCCCTTCGACAGCTACAGCATCGCCTGGGACCGCCGGCAGATCGTCTACTTCGTGCTCTACTACCTGGCGCTGACGCTGCCGTTCGCGTGCGGCGGGTTAGGCATCGGCGCGGCGTTGGCTGCGAGCAGGGGATGCAGCCACCAGGTCTACGCGGCCAATCTGTTCGGGTCCGCAGCCGGGGTGCTGCTTGCGCCGCTGATGCTGTGGCTGGCAGGCGTGCCGGCGGCAGTGCTGGCCAGCATGGTGATTGCACTGCTGCCCGCAACGGCGCACGCGCCGGCGCCCGGCCTGCGGCTGCGTCTGGGGGTCTGGGTGATCGCCGCGGCCTGTCTGGTCGGGCTAGGAACGCTCAGCGCGCTCAACCTGGCCGGTCGCGGGCCGCTGGGGATGGCGCTCTCACCTTACAAAGGGCTGGCGCAGGCGCTGCAGATCCCCGGTGCAAGCGTCGTCTTCAGTCGGTGGGATGCGGTGGCACGCGCCGACCTGGTGAGCGGCGCGCGGCTGCGCGCCCTGCCGGGACTCAGTTACGTTTACTCCGGCACGGCGCCCGCACAGCTCGGCCTGTCGCTGGACGCGGATGCGCTCAAGCCGCTGACATTGGCCGCGCCGGAGGAGTTCGAGGCGGCTGCCTTTATGCCGGAGGCGCTCGCGTTCGCGCTGCGGCCCGACGCCCGCGCCCTGGTCATGGAGCCGGGCGGCGGGCTGGGCGTCCTGCAAGCGTTGGCCGGCGGCGCCGGGCATGTGGTTGCGGCGCCGGGCAGTACGTTGCTCCGGCGCGCCGCAGCCCAGGCGGGCGGCGCCGACATCTATGCCGCAGCCCACGTGGTGGTGTCCGGCGAATCACCCAGGGCGCACCTGCGCCGCGATCCGGCGCGCTACGACGTCGTCTATTTCCCGCTGACCGATCCCTACCGGCCGATCACCAGCGGCGCGTACAGTCTGGGCGAATCGTACAGCCTCACGGTAGAGGCGTTCCGCGACGCGTTCGCGCGGCTGAAGCCGAACGGCCTGCTGGTGATCACGCGCTGGCTGCAGAAGCCGCCCAGCGAAAGCCTGCGCCTGGTCGCTGCGCTGACCGAGGTCCTGGAGCGCCGCGAGGGATTAGAGACCGGAGCTGCCGGAACAGGGACAGTAGCCGCTGGATCGGACGCGTTGGCCGCGTACCGCGGCATCCAAACCCTCACGGTGCTGGTCAAGCCGGCAGGCTGGGCGCCGGATGAGCTGGCGCGCCTGCGCGAATTCGCCGCGACGCGGCGCTACGATCTGGTCTGGGCGCCCGGCATCCAGCCGGACGAGATCAACCGCTTCAACCGGGTGGCCGTTACGGAAGACTACAACCTGATCCGGGCGTTGTTCACAGCGCCCGACCGAGCGCGCTTCTACGCCGATTACCGCTTCGCCATTGAGCCGGCGACGGACGACCGTCCCTTCTTCTTCCACTTCTTCCGCTGGAGCCAGACCGGCGATATCCTGACCACCCTGGGCCGCACATGGCAGCCCTTCGGCGGCAGCGGCTACCTGGTGCTCCTGGCGCTGCTGGCGCTGGTGCTGGCGCTCAGCGCAGCATTGATCGCCGGCCCGCTCCTGATCGCCCGGGGGCAGACCGAGGCGCGCCCCACCCCCCGCCAGCAGATCAAGACGGCGCTCTACTTCGGCAGTCTGGGGATTGCGTTCCTGTTCGTGGAAATCCCGCTGATCCAGCGCTGGATCGTGGCGCTCGGCCACGCGACGTACGCCTTCACCGCCGTCGTGTTCACGATCCTGCTCTTCTCCGGGGCCGGCAGCATGGCGGCGCGGGCGGGCCGGCTGCCCAGGCGTGCGATCCTGTTCGGGGTCGCCGCCTGCGCGCTGGCGACGGCCTGGGCCGGTCCTATGCTGGTGGACGCCGCGCTGGGCTGGCCATTCATCGTGCGCGTTGCGGCATTGGTGGTCGGGCTGGCGCCGATGGCGTGGCTGATGGGGCTGCCATTCCCACTGGGGCTGGATTGGCTGGAGAGCCTGGGCGCGCCGCAGCGCGTGCTGGCGCCGTGGGCGTGGGCCATCAACGGCTGCGCCTCGGTCGTGGCTTCCATCCTGGCCGCGATCCTGGCGCTCAGCCATGGGTTCACCCTCGTCCTGACCTTGGGCGCGGCCGCGTACGCGGTCGCCGCTGCAACCTCAATGACCTTCGCCCCGCAGCGGCACAAAGATCACGCCGCCGAGGTCTGTGGCCTCTAGCTCGCCGCTCACCTTCTCGAAGAGCCAGAGGGTCTGGTAGCTGCCGGTCGGACCGATGGGGATGATGAGGCGGCCGCCCTCCTTGAGCTGGCCCAGCAGAGGCTGCGGCAGATGATCGGGCGCGGCAGTGACGATGATCGCATCGTACGGCGCCTGCTCCGCCCAGCCGTAGTAGCCATCGCCGCCGAGCACCCGGATGCGCGCATGCCCCAGATCCGCCAGACGCGTCCGCGCCTGATCGGCCAGCGCCGGGATGATCTCGACGGTGTAGACGTCCGCGCCGAGCGCATCCAGAATCGCGGCCTGGTAGCCACTGCCCGTGCCGATCTCCAGGATGCGGTCACCGGGCTTCACCTTCAGCGCCTCGGTCATCAGCGCCACGATATAGGGCTGTGAGATCGTCTGCCCGTAGC
>CAYRFV010000314.1:0-6147 GCA_964423545.1 uncultured Anaerolineales bacterium
AGGTGCCGCTGGGCCGGGGATAACGAAAGGCCCAGATCGCCAGGTTGTCGACCCACGGCCACTCGCGCAGCGCGATTTCGTAGGCGCGCAGGGTGTACTGGATGCGCTGGGAAGGGCGCACGGCTTTGGTCCAGCGCGGATGGTCATTCCAACCGCCCTCCGTGATCATCACCTGCTTGCCCGCGTCACCGCGGCGCACCATGATGCCGCGCAGCAGCTCGATCCGCCTGAAGTTGACGGCGTCGGCGCGCGGCGGATCGTCCGGAGCGAATGTCCACCCGTAGGCGTGCGCGGCCAGCGTATCGAAACAGGGCGCGGCGCCGGCCTCGTACATCCGCTCCAGATAATCCAGGTCATTCATCCCCCACTCGCTGCCCGGTTCGGCCAGGGTCGGCGCCAGCGCACCCGCCAGGACCTGCACCTGCGGGTTGGCCGCCTTGGCAAGCGGATAGACGCGGCACAGCAGCTCCGCGTAGGCTGCCGGGTCAACCGGTCGAAACCCCCATTCCTGGCTGAGATTCGGCTCATTCCAGACGATGATGTGGCTGACGCGGCCTCGAAAATGCCCGACGAACGCCGCCGCGAACCGCGCAAAGTCATCGTAGCCGACTTCGTCCAGATAGAGATGGCTGGTGCGAGGCGGCCTGGCCCACTCCGGAACGTATCCCAGGCGCGCGACTACTGTCAGGCCCTGGTTCACGGCATGGTCGACGACGAGGTCGGCGTGGCTCCAGTCGTGTACGCCGCGTTGGGGCTCGTGTGCGGCCCATAGAAAGTACTCGACAATCCAGGGCGCGCCCATCTCCCGCGCCATGGCCAACGTGCGCTGGATCTTCCAGGGCTCCACCTCGTCGGTGAGACGGGTGTGGACCCCCATCTTCGCGTTCTGCGTGACAACGTGCTGCTGCGGGCCGAATGCCGCCCAATGGCGATAGGAGCGGGTTGGAAGAAGCAGCACGGCCATGAGGGCGACGAGCGCCGCGCCCCTCGCCGCCAGATTGTTCCGCGATCTCACGAATTCAGTATCCTCATCCACGGCGCTTTGCGCATGGCCTGGTTCTCTGCTACAATATCGCCAGCGACCGGTCTGGACGCAGGAGGCGCATCATGCAGCTTGCTGATTGGGCCAGCATAGCAGTCATCGTTCTCGCCATCGAAGCCTTTGTCTTCGCGCTCGTTTTCGGCGCGCTCTTCTTGCTCCTGAACATCGGAGTGGTGAAAGCGCAGAAGGCCGTCAGACGCTATGGCCCCATCGTCCGGAATCGCCTGCGCCAGGCCGCGATGGCGACCGAACAGGTCAGCCAGACAGTGGCCCGACCGGTGATCAGCATCGAAGTCAACAACACCCGGGCCCGCCAATGGCTCGCCTCACTGAAAAACTCAACCCACCGCGAGAGGAGCATCCAGCCGTGAACCCACGTCTGCGACCCGTCCTGATAAGTGCCGCCGCCAGTGCTGTCCTCGGCGGCGCGATCGCCTGGGCGATCGCCCAGGCACGGCAGAGCCAGCAAGAACAGGCGGCTGCCAATGCCACCCTGCCGGCCAATCACCTCAGGTTCGATCCAGCCCCCGGCCAATACGTGGCGATCGCGGTGACGCTGGTGATGCTGGTGCGGCAGATCACAGAGCTGTTCAAGTCCGAGTAATCCGTGGCCATTCTACCACAGCGCCTCCCCCTTCCCCCAACAGGCCGCGCGAAGACTCCGTTCGAGGCGGTCTGCGGCGCCGAGGGGAGAAAGCGGGGGAGAATGAGAGAGCACGGGAACAGATGAACCTCGCCCGAGTCATCGGCACGGTTGTCGCTGAGCAGAAGTATGCGGGGCTAGAGGGGATCAAGCTGCTGATCGTCCTGCCCCTGGACCGTCAACAGCGCCCGGCGGGAGAGCCGGTGGTGGCGACGGACGCCACCGCGCAGGCGGGTCCGGGCGAGCTAGTCTTCATCATCGGCGGCCGCGAAGCCGCGCTTGCGCTGCCGGAACCGTTCGTGCCCGTCGATCATTCGGTCGTCGGGATTGTAGACGAGGTTGATCTGGAGGAGCGCTGACCCATGTACATCGGACGAGTCGCCGGCGCCGTAGTCGCCACTATCAAGCATCCTTTCTTTGACGGCACGAAACTACTGCTCGTGGAGCGGCTTGATCTTGCGGGCTGCACGACTGCCCGATATGATATTGCCGTGGATCGGGTGTGCGCAGGAGCCAGCGATCGCGTGCTCGTCCTCGACGAAGGGAACAGCGCCCGGCAGGTATGTGATGCCGAGCCCTGGGGGCCGATTCGCACAGTCATCGTCGGCGTCATCGATCATGTCGATACCCCTGGGGAGGAGGCGTGAGCTACGGCGGCGTGGCGGCAGCAGGTGCGGCCGTGACGGAGCGCGCGCTGCGCGACGAGATCGTTCGGATCGGTCAATTGCTACACGCAAGAGGGCTTGTCACGGCCACCGATGGCAACATCTCAGCTCGCCTCGACCGCGATCGATTCCTGGTGACGCCGAGCGGGCTGAGCAAAGGCGCCATGCGCCCCGACCAGATGCTGGTCATCGACTGGGAGGCTAAGCCGGTTGCCGCGCAGCGTTTCGGCGCCGGTCGCGGCCTCAAGCCAAGCTCCGAGATCCTGCTTCACCTGGAAGCATACCGCCAACGTCCCGACGTGAAGGCAGTCGTTCACGCCCACCCGGTGCACGCCATCACCCTATCGATCGCCGGCGTCTCGCTGGCGCGCTGCCTGATCCCGGAGGTGATCGTCAACCTGGGCATCATCCCGACGACCGAATACGCCATGCCGGCCACCGCCGAAGGGGCGACGGTCATCCGAGACTTGATCCGGCGGTACGATGCGCTGATTCTGCAGCGACACGGCTCGGTCACCGTCGGCAAGGATATCTGGGAGGCGTATCTCAACCTGGAAAAGCTGGAAAACGTGGCGGAGATCACCTTCAAACTGCTGCAACTGGGCCGTGAGCTGCCTTTTCCCCCAGGCGCGGTCGAAAAACTGATCGAAAAGCGCGATCAGGCGGGCTTGATGCGCCCGGGCCAGAGACAAGAGATGGAAGCGGCTTGCGATGTCTGCCAGTTGAGTGGGCGCTGTCCCCTGCCCGAACGCCCGCGCGAATGATCTGCATTGGCGCGTGAGCGCGTGATTGGCTCTTGCATCCCCACGATACCTGTGCTATGATAGCGGTGATGCCACACACGTCCCAGACGTCTTGTTGTCTTTCAGGTGTTTCGTTATAAGGGAGGATACCCATGAAGCGCGTTCGATGGCAACTGTGCATCAGTCTGTTCTTCCTGGCTTTGTTAGCTCTGGCGCTCCCCGGTGCTGCGGCCGCCGCGCCTGAACAGGGTCGACTGAACGACACCGACATCGTTCAGGGGCCCGTGCAACCCTCCTTCGGCATTCCCGGCGCCTTCTTGCTCTCCTTCGGCAAGGATCTCAGCGAGGCCCAGGTCGACCTGCCTGCCTTGAATGCGGTGGCGACGGTCAACGGTCTCTCCCTCTCTCCGAGCCCCAGCTGGGACTCCATCGTCCTGAAGCAGAAGCAGCCTTTCGTCTCGCAAGGAGCATCGATCACCGAGGCGCAGGCCACGGTCAGTGGCCCAAGCAAGGGCTTCAGCTCCGCAGGTTCGGCGCAGGTCATGGTGAATCCGAACCCGGCCCTCAAAGCGAGCGGCAAGATCGGCTTCGTCTATGACGGCATGAGCAAGCGGACCGGTTTCGCCGTCCAGAACGGTGCGATGAGCCTGGCGCTGCAGCCGGCCAACATTGCGGTGAGCGGCGTCAACACCGGCCCCAACTCCATCGCGATTGAGTCGGCCAAGGTGGATATCCCGGCTGCCGGCATGGGCATCGCGGTCAGCGGCTACGAGATGAAGGACGGCAAGGCCAATTGGAAGGCGCTGACGGTCGCGCAAGACCCGAAGCGCACCCTGTCGCTCGGCAATGTGGGCAAGCTATCCAACACGCAGGTGACAGTGGCAAGCCCCAGCGCCGGCGGCGCCGTCGTTGCGTCGACGGACTTTGCACTCAACGCGGGCCAGGTGGCGCAGGCCGACGGCACCATCTACGTCATCAACAACCCGGCGACGAAGCAGAGCGGTGTGGCGTTCAGTGACACCGACGTTGCCCTCAAGCTGTCCGGTTTCGGGGTGGAAGCCAACGGGATCACCTCCATCAAGGGTGGGGTCAAGATCGATGAGGTGACCCTCACCGCTCAGCCGCTGAACCTGCAGGCCGAGGTGACCGGTGTGGTGGTCGGCGGGACGAGCGGTTTCACCTTCGACGAAGCCAAGCTGACCTACGGCCAGGGCGCAGCCAAGCCGGGTGGCTTTGAGATGACGGTGACCAAGAGCCCGCAGGGGTACATGCTCTCCACCCAGAGCATGATTCCCGCCAGCACAGCCAAATAGCGGCGCCGGCTGCGGACGGTGACTGCGTAGCCTCCCGATCGCGCCGAATGCAGATGTCAGGGATGAGCCGCTGCGGTCGCGCTTGCGCAAGCGCGACCGCAGCGCAAGACGTTGGCGGCTCGATTTGACCCGCGTGGCTCCTCTCTGGTAGAATCGCTTCGGCCTGTTTAGACGCGCCTGCCCCCATCGTCTAGAGGACCAGGACACAGGCCTTTCAAGCCTGGTACAGGGGTTCGAATCCCCTTGGGGGCATGTTCTTGATTATGTTAATCAGAATCTCTTTTGGGAGCGGGATCTTCTTTTGTCAGTCAGCCGAGAAGTGGTTTTCCCAGGCGCGCTACTCCAGCCGGACGACCCGCTCTTCATGCAATGCACCGCCTACACACTGGCCAGCGTTGTAAACGCCGCCAAGGGTATGCCCCAGACCATCTCCAAAGCAGTGACCACAATCAGGCAGCCGTAGGTGGCTGCCTGATTGATCCGGCGATCGCCATCCCCAGGTTTGCCTTCCTATGCCTCCCATGTTACCTTCTATCGCGCGCATTTGGCGCAGTTGCGCCAAGATCCCGCCCAGTTGGTTGCCCGCGACATTGAGGTTGTCGTGGTCGGTCCTGAAGACGCCAAAGCGTTTGCCGGCTATTTCGCCAAGGAGTCGTTGCCATTCATCGGCTTGCCGGACCCCACGGTCCAGTGGAGATAGACATATGGAGCTCAGCCCTTCTTTGCTGAAGCGTTTGGCAACGCTTCAGCGCGGTGAGATTACCGGTCATCACATCTACAAACGCATTGCCACCTTCCTGCCCGACGAGAACAATCGCCGCGTGATTGAGCGGCTTGCGGCCAATGAGTTGGGGCATTATCACATCTGGAAGCAACACACGCAGCAGGATGTCTCCCCAAACTGGCCCCTGGTCTGGTTGTATGGGCTGGTTGCCCGGCTCCTGGGTTTCACCTTCGCCATCAAACTGATGGAACAGGGCGAAGAAAAGGCCCAACTTGCCTATGCGGAACTGGCAAGAACCATCCCGGAAGCAGCCATCATTCTCGCCGAGGAGGAAGCACACGAACAGGAATTGCTGGGCATACTGGATGAGGAGCGGCTGCATTACATCGGGTCGGTCGTGCTCGGGTTGAACGACGCCCTGGTGGAATTGACCGGGGCGTTAGCCGGGTTGACCCTGGCCTTTCAAAACACGCAGTTGATCGCCCTTTCGGGGCTGATCACCGGGATCTCCGCCTCGGTTTCGATGGCGGCCTCGGAATATCTCTCCACCCGCTCGGAGCAAACCGGTAAGGACCCTTTTCGGGCTGCGATCTACACCGGCCTTACTTACATCATCACCGTGGCTTTGTTGATCCTGCCCTATCTGGTTCTTGACAACTACCTGTTATGCCTGGCGATTTCGCTGACGACGGCTGTGGCGATCATCGCTGTTTTCAATTACTACATCGCGGTGGCCAGGGACGAGAGTTTCCGCCGGCGCTTCACCGAAATGGCCGGGGTGAGCCTGGGCGTGGCTTTATTCAGTTTCGTGCTCGGTTACATCATCCGCCAGTGGCTAGGTGTCGAAATCTAGGGGGCGCGTATGGCTTATGAACAACTGAAGCTAGTAAACCAATTGTGCTTCCCGATTTATGCCGCATCCCGCCTGATCATCCGGGAATACCAACCCCACCTGGATAAGCTGGGGATCACATACTCGCAATACCTGGTGCTCATGGTTCTGTGGGAAAAAGATAG